>NZ_JAAVVD010000005.1:0-321757 GCF_018449755.1 Variovorax sp. dw_954
CAGCCAGATGGGACCGGCCGACGTCGATGAGTCCTGGCTGCGCTCGGCGCGCCACCTGCATGCCACGGGCGTGTTCCCGGCGATCTCCGAGACCAGCCTGCAAGCGGCGATCAAGACCATGGACGTGATGCGCGGCGCGGGCCGCACGATCTCCTTCGACACCAACCTGCGCCCCACGCTGTGGAAGTCGACCGAGGTGATGCGCCACTGGATCAATCACCTCGCCTCGCTCGCCGACTGGGTGCTGCCTGGCATCGAGGAAGGCCTGCTGCTGACCGGCCACGACACGGCCGAGGGCATCGCGCGCTTCTACCGCGACAGGGGCGTAAAGCTCGTGGTGGTGAAGCTCGGCGCCGCGGGAGCCTATTTCGACAGCCATGCCGAAGGTACCGGTTATGTCGACGGCTATCCGGTGAAGAAGGTCGTGGATACCGTCGGTGCCGGCGATGGCTTTGCGGCCGGCGTGGTCAGCGCCTTGCTCGAAGGCCGCAGCGTGCCGGATGCAGTGCGCCGTGGCGCCTGGATCGGCGCGCGCGCCGTGCAAGTCCTTGGCGACACCGAAGGCCTGCCGACGCGCGAAGAACTACAGCAGGGCGGATTTTGAGATCAGCTGCTTCTCATGACAGCTTGCAGGCTCGACGCCCCACCATTGCGGCCGTCGCGGCGTCTGCCGGCGTATCCAAGGCCACTGTCTCGCGATATTTCAATCACGAGAAGCTGCTCACGCCCGACATCGCAGCGCGCGTCAAGAAGGCGATCACCGAACTCGATTACGCGCCCAGCCCGATGGCCCAGGCGCTCAGCCGTGGTCGTTCGCGATTGATCGGCCTGATCGTGGCGGACATCACCAATCCGTATTCCGTCGCGGTCTTGAGAGGCGCGGAAAAGGCGTGCCAGGAAGCCGGCTACCTGGTCATGCTTTTCAATCTGGGGAATGCGGTCGGACGCGAGCGCGAAGCCATCGATGCGCTGGCGGGCTACCAGGTCGACGGCTTCATCCTGAACACGCTGGGCCGCGGGGCTGGCGTCGTGGAAGCGCTCGAGCGCAACGGCAAGCCTGCCGTGCTGGTGGATCGGCGACACAGCGGCATGACGGCCGATTTCGTGGCCCTGGACAGCGCCGACGCGATGGAGACCGCCTGCAAGCACCTGATCGGGAATGGCTACCGTGAACTCATGTACGTCACCGAGCCGAAGAAGGGCGTGAGCAGTCGGCGCGAGCGTGCGACTGCATTCAACAAATGCATTGCTTCGCAAGCCGGGCTGGTGGCAGGGCAGGTGTTCGAGTATTCGGAGGAAGACGGCCAGTTGCTGGAAGACGCGATACGTGCACTTCTTCTCCGCGCGAAAAGCGCAACGGATGGCCGACGCGCTGCCGTCATCTCCGGCAACGCCGTGGTCACGCTGCGCATTGCAAGCATTGCGGCGCAGTGCCATTGGAGGTTCGGCGCCGACGTGGGATTTCTGGGTTTTGACGATCCCGAGTGGGCACCCCTCATCGGCCCCGGACTGAGCGCCATTGCCCAGCCGACCGATGCGATCGGGCGGGCGGCGGCCACCTGCCTGATCGATCGGTTGCATGGTGAGCAAGCGGCACCGAGGCAGATCCTCTTGCCGGGACAACTGGTGATACGAGGATCGTCCGATAGACGTGGGTGAGGAGCCTGCTACGCCGGGCTCCAAAGCCCGTTTCCTGCTGCAAAGATCCCGGCGCGCAACTCATATGAGAAGGGCAATGCAAAGGTTTGCGACGGCGCTGCAAAGCAGGGCCGTCATGCGGCCTTCGGGACTGCGCCGTGGACGAGCTTGCCCTTGTGAAATACGGCATTGCGGACGGGTAGACGGGCAACCGCTTCAGCCGAGCAACTCGCAGGCAGAAGATTGAAGCTCGCCTCGTCCCCGGCTTTCGGCCAGGCCTGCTCACCTTTTTCGTTGAGCGGCGTGACGAAGCCGGTCGCATAGCCCAGCGTGCGGCTGATCTCGTACTCCGTGCTGGCGTACTGGAGTCGGGCGATCTCCTGCGCCTTCTGCAGGATGTCGCAATTGCCAAACGAGTTCCACCAGTCCATGACGCTGTCGGTGCCGCAGATCACCTTGACGCCCGCCTCGTGCAGTTCGCGCAGCGGCATGGCGCTCCTGCCCAACGGAACCGCGCTGGCCAGGGTGACGTCCAGCGCCTTCATGCGGGCTGCGATGTCCTTGAGTTCGTCCCTGGAGAGCTCGGCCAGCGAATAGGCGTGGCTGAAGGTCACATTGCCTTGCAGCTGCTTGTTCTTCTCCACGTGATCCATGATGCGATTGAATGCAGGCAGGGCGGTTGCGCGCGGCTCATGGATATGGATGTCGATGCCGACGTTGAAATCGATCGCGAGTTGTACCGTCGTATCAACCGACTTCTCCATCGCGTGATCGAAGGAGGTAGGGTCGACCCCGCCGACATAGCTGACACCGCCCGACCTCAGCGCCTCGCGCATCAAGCCTGTGCTGTCGGAGGCCAGCAGGCCGTGTTGCGGAAAGATGATGATCCTCGAATCAAGCGTGCCTTTGAAACGCTTGAGCGACGCCTTGAGATGTTCGAGATTGCCCAGCTTGCTGACGGGATCGACATTGCAATGGCTGCGGCACACCGTCGTGCCTTGCGAGTGCATGAGGCGGACCATGGCAGCCGTACGCTCTTCGGCCACCGGGAGAAGCCTGGGCAGGAGCTCGTGCTCCTGGGCGACGCGATCTGCCCGGCCATGCTGCGTGGGAAGTGTCGCTTCCCACGGGCCGCCGTAGAAGGTCTTGTCCAGGTGGATGTGCATGTCGCGAAAGGTCGGGAGCATCAACTGCCCTTGCGCGTCATAGACCGCGGCGTCTGAAGGCACAGCCGACTTCGCATCCAGGATTTCGGCAACCGCGCCACTGGCGATGCGCAACGTCTTCAGTTCGGTCCTGGTATGCGTGAGGACCGGCGTATCGAGCCAGGCCTTTTTCTCTTCGACAAAGCCGGTCTCGAGACGGACGTTGGTGAGGTAATAGACGCTCGGCAGGGCCTGCACGCTGGAGACGGGCGTGGTGACCGTGTTCACGTCGATCAGCGATGCCGCGGTTGCGCTTCCGGCGTGCCCCATCAGGCTGGCCCCAAGGGCCAGACCTCCGGCGCCGACGCCGCCCATGAAGCCGCGACGCGAAAGCCCTGACGGTGGAATGTCCATATTCGAGTCCTTGATGGAACTGCCGAAATACGTTGATTGGACGGGTCGACACATGATAGGTGCGGATCTGCGCGATGTCTCCGGGTCCGCCGACCCGCAGGGCCTGGCAACGAGCGGTCATGCTGCCATCGCCGAGCGTCAACGCATCGGTTGCGGCGTACGTCAAAGCCTGGGGTGTGATTCCTCCTCCCGTGTGGGGTCGCCTCAAGAGGTTGAAGCGACTAGCGTCGAGGGTTGCCACTCATCTCAAGGAGAGTTCCATGTCAGCAAAAATATGCGCCCTGGCTTTCGCTTGCACCGTCGCGTGCGGAAGCACGTTCGCCTACGGACCCAATGGCCACTTGGAAGTCGGCGCGATCGCCGACGCGATGATCGCGGGAACGCCAACCGCCACGCAGGTCCGCAAGATCCTGGGGAGCACCCTGCGCACCGCCTCGGTCTGGGCCGACTGCGCCAAGGGCGTGAGTCCCACGACCTTCAAGTATGGCGGCGAGGGCCGGTACGCCGAATGCGCCATCTATGAGAACACGGCCAGCGAGCGGCAGATGGAAGCCTTCGTACGCCGCAATGTGGGCAACTGCACCTCGCGATTCAACAACACCGAGCCCTGCCACAAGCAGTACCACTACACCGACGTCGCGGTGCAACGCGTGGCCTACGAGAAGGGGAAGGTCGGAACCACCGACCAGGACGTCGTCTCGGCCATTGCCGCGACCATCGCCGTGCTCCAGGGCAAGCCGTGTCCACCACCGTTCGACATCACGAGCAAGAAGGAGGCATTGCGCCTGCTGTCTCACTACGTCGGCGACATCCATCAGCCGCTGCACGTGGTCGCCGTCTACGTGGATGCCACCGGAAAGGTGGTGGACCCGGACGAAGGCCCCTTTGACGCGGACACCGAAACACACGGTGGCAACGATCTGCTCATCGGCTCGAAGAAACTCCACAGCGAATGGGACACGGTGGCATCGAGCCTTGCGTCGCAGCCGCCATCGGCGGCCCTGATGACGCTTGCGCGCGCGGTGCCCGTGACGGCGGGAGACATGTCGGGCTGGTCGACAGCATGGGCGACCGAAACGCTCACCGATGGGAAAGTCGCGTTCGACGGCGTCACGTACGCCGCCGCGGATGCCCATCATCACCACGGCGTCACGCTGCCTGCCGGCTACTCAAAGCTGAAGACGGATGTCCAGCGCAAGGAGATTGCCAGGGCGGGTGCGCGCCTCGCACAGGTCCTGACCGCGATCTGGCACTGAACACGATTGCGCTGCTCTGCGCTGCAAAATCCGCTACTTCCTTGTCAGTAGAAGTTGGCCCATTTTCTGAAGCCTGTCCCTGAGTCCGCCGGCGATGACGTAGAGCACACCGGGCAGCTCGATTTCCATCGTGACTGTGGCGTCGAGGACCTGAATTGCGCCCGAAATGGTCTGCCCCAGCGCGGCGACGCTGAAGATGAGCCGGTCACCGTCCCAGCGCTCGCTGCGGGCCCCGCTGCTGCCGGGCAACAGGTGGATGATCTTCGCGAAACCGCCCTCGATGCGACGTCGCGCCTCGGCGCGGCCGAGCTGATGTGGAATGCTGATGACGATGGGCGTTGCCATGCGCATAGGGTGCAGCGAATCGACGCACGGGGCAAGGGCCTGCAGGGCGGCGTGGCCCCCGGGTGCGCGAGACGGTGCACCGATCGGGCGGTGCGGTTCCGATGAGGCAAGAAAAGTCCCCGAGGCGTGCGCCCCGAGGACCAAGTCCACCAAGGTGAGGGTGGAGGAGACATCTGAATGCACCGCAATGGTGGATGACGGATCGCCATTTCGCCAGTGCATCGATACACGCAACTTGCGTGCCGCACTCGCGTGGCGTGAAGTGCGCGTGTACGAGCGGGAAGCCGCGGCGGTGGTCAAGGCTTCGGCGAGCCGAAGGCAAAGGATTGCCCTGCCGCGCGCTTGGGCGAAGAATGTCGAAGTTCCTCCGAGGTGCCCAGCATGACGAAGCTGTATCTTTCCGTCGGTCCCGATCACCAGCGCGTCGAGTACCGCGACAGGAAGCGCTGGTGGTGGCTGTTGTCCGTGGTCTACCCGCTGTTGCCGTTCACCGGCATCGCGTTGCACGCCGCCACCGGCCACGAGATCGCCCTGGGCCTGCCGTTGCTGATCAGCTACGGCCTGATGCCGCTGCTGGACCTGCTGATCGGGGAGGACCAGAACAATCCACCCGAAGCCGTCGTGCCGCAGCTCGAGCAGGAGCGCTACTACCGCTGGCTCACCTGGCTCACGGTGCCGCTGCATTTCGTCGCGCTCATCGGCTGCGCCTGGTGGGTAGGAACGCACGACCTGTCGTGGTGGGCGGTGCTGATGCTCGCCTACGTGGCAGGCACCGACTCGGGGCTGGGCATCAACACGGGGCACGAACTGGGGCACAAGAACACCGCGATCGAGCAATGGCTGGCGCGCCTCGTCCTCGCGGTGCCGGCCTACGGGCACTTCACCGTCGAGCACGGACGCGGGCACCATCGCTCGGTATCGACGCCCGAGGACCACGCGAGCGCGCGCATGGGCGAGAGCATCTATCGATTCGCCTGCCGGGAACTGCCGGGTGGCATCCGCCGCGCATGGTCGCTGGAGGCCGAGCGCCTTGCCCAGCAGCGCAGGTCGGTCTGGAGCGTGCACAACACCATGCTGCAGAGCTATGCCGTGATCTGGTCACCAACCTCGCGTTGTTTCACCTGCAGCGGCCCTCGGACCATCATGCGTATCCATTGCGCCGCTACCAGTCGCTGCGGCACCTCGAGGACCTTCCGCAACTGCCGAGCGGCTACTTCGGCATGTTCCCGCTCTCGTATGTTCCCGCGCTGTGGTTCCGCGTCATGGACCCGCGGCTGCTGGCGCTGCCGCATGTGAATGGCAACCTGGCGCGCGTGAACATCGACCCGGATCCGGAACGCCGCGCGAGGCTTGTGGCGAGGTACGCCGGAGGTGCCGAAGCGAGCGGGGGCAGCTTGCAGGCTTGATCCGCATTCACGCCGTCGTGCGCTGCATGCCCCGCGCGGTTTCCGTCACGGCCGCCCTGAGCGACCGCACGGTCGGGTGCGCCTCCAGTTCCTTCAGCGTGAAGAAGCTCACCGGCGGCAGGTTCCAGCTCAGTCGGTAGGGCAGGGCCGCGCAGTGGCCTCCGCGCGCCATCTCGGCCACCACGTCGCGGGCCAGGATCGAGACCGCGTTCGTTTCGGTGCGCAGCACCATCTCGATGCTGCGGATCGACGTGGTTTCCAGCATCGGCAGCGGCGGCTGCACGCCCGCGCCCACGAAGATCGCGTTGTAGGTTCGGCGCATGGGCGTGTTGGGCGGCGGCAGGATCCAGTCGAGCTGGGCCAGCCGTGCCCAGTCCAGCGCTCCGCGGGACAGCCGCTTGACGCTGGTCGCGCACACCACGAGGCAGGGCTCCTGCTGGTGGATGGCCTCCTGCACCACTTCGCTTGCATCGCCGTCGTAGGAGCGGCCGATCGCACAGTCGAGTTCTCGCGCGACGAGGCCGGCGACGAGTTCGTCGGTCGTTCCTTCGCGCGTCATGACGGCCATGCGCGGCGTGCGGTTCAGCAGATGGTTGAGTGCCGCGGACAGCAGTTGTTGCGGCACCTGCGGCGTCAGGCCCAGGCGCAGGCGCCCGCCGTGGCCGGCTTCCAGCGAGGTGAGGACGCGCGTGGTGGCCTCCAGGTCGGCCAGCCATCGATGGGCGTAGCGCAACACGGCCTCGCCCGCAGGCGTAGGGACCAGTCCGCGGCTGGTGCGCTCGAACAGCTTGCTGCCGAAGATGTCTTCCGCTTCGCGCAGCGCCTTCGTGATGGCCGGTTGGCTCAGCCGCATCTCGGCCGCCACGCGGCCCAGCGTGCGGTGGCGGTCGATGGCTTGCAGCAATGAAAGCTGGCGCATCTTCAGGCGCGACAGCAGCGCGTGTTGCAGGTCGGTGGCGGGGTCCCGGATGTTCGGCATGGTCATAACTCGAAGGTTATCGAGCCATCAGAATTTAGTGCATTTTGGTGAATTGAGGCGCCTAGACTTTCTGCATGCCCAACGCCACCCCATCCACCTTCACAGACCACCTGGCCCCATTGCTCGACGCGCTCCCGGAGGCGCGAGGCGTCGACGCCGCCCTGCGCCTGATCGACGATTGCCGCCGTCAGATTGCCGGCGACAGCGTCTTCAGCATCCAGCAGAACGTGACGACGGCACACGACCCGATCGACGAGATCCGGCTGAGCCGCTTCTATTCATCCGAAGCGGATCGCTTCCCGGTCAAGGGCGCCAAGCGCAAGACGCTCACGCCGTGGACCGAGTGCCTGTTCGTGCACGGCCGCGTGTTCGTCGCGGAGGGCCCCCAGGCGCTGCCGCTTCATTTCGATGACTTCGAGCAGATGCACGCACTGGGCCTGCAGAGCGTGATCAACGTGCCGCTGCTGCAAGGCACGCTCTGCTACGCCACCTTCAACGTCTTCGGCACCCGCGCCCGCTGGCTGCCGCACGAGGTCTGGGGCATCCGCCTGCTGGCGCTGGCTGCGGCGCGCTGGGTGCCGGTCGCGCCCGGGCTGGCACAGCGTTTTGCCGGTGCGTCGCTCGGCAGCCCCGTGGAGGTTTGACCATGCCCGTCACCGCACTGCACCACTTCACGATCCGCTGCACGCCGGACGAACTGCCGCCGCTCGTCGACTTCTATACGCGCGTGCTGCGACTGCAGGTCGGCGCGCGGCCGGACATTCCCGCGCCCGGCGCCTGGCTCTATGCGGGAGGCCAACCGATCGTGCACCTGTATGCGCACCTGTCGACGCCGGATGCGGCGGTGCGGCCCGTCACCGGGCATCTGGACCACATCTCGTTCCGCTCGCAGGGCTTGAAGGAAATGCGCGAGCACCTCGCCGCGGCCGGCGTGCCCTTTGCGGAGGCGCCGATTCCAGGATGGGCCATCCAGCAGTTGTTCCTGCACGACCCGCGCGGGCTGAAGATCGAGATGACGTTCTGGCTGGACACGGAAGAGGAGGGCGCTGCATGACCGACTTCATCCAGGCGGGCGAGGTACGCACCGCGTTCGAGCGCCATGGGGAAGGCCCGCCGCTCGTGCTGATGCATGGCGCGGAGGCCTCGCGCAGCATGTTCGCCGCGCTGGTGCCGCATCTGTCGAGGCACTTCACCGTGATCGCGTACGACCAGCGCGATTGCGGCGACACCGAGGCGCCCGAGCGCGCGGCAACGCTCGCCGACCTCGCGAACGACGCACAGCAGTTCATCAAGGCGCTGGGCTTCAAGCGGGCGCATGTGTTCGGCTCGTCGTTCGGCGGACGCGTGGCGCAGGCGCTGGCGCTGCTGCATCCGCAGGCCATCGATCGCCTCGTGCTCGGGAGTACCTGGCCGCTGCCGCGTCCCTACGAGGAGCTGTGCCCGGATGCACGCCGCCTGGCCGCACTGCGCAGCGGCTTGCCCGGTACCGCGCAAGAGCTGGCAACCTGGTTCTTCCCCGAGGCGTTTCTCGCGCAGCGGCCGGAACTGCGCCACATCTTCGCCAGCGCGAGGCCCGCGTCGGCCCGATCCGCGCGGCGGGCCGCAACTGTGGCCAGCACCCTGGACCAAGGCGTGGCCGACATCGTCGCGCCCACCCTGGTGCTGGCCGGCGAACTCGATCGCGTGGTGCCGCCGTCGGTCACGCTCGCGATGGCGGGCCGCATCGGGGGCGCGGACGCCGTCCTGCTGCCAGGCATCGGCCATGTCACGGCGATGCAGGCGCCCGAAGTCATTGCCCATCACATGGTCCGTTTCCTGAATCCCAAAGGAGTCAAGGCATGAACACAACCCTGCTGGCGGCCGCGCCCGCGATGAAGCGCGGCCGGCCCGACTACATCCGCATCGAGGGGCTGTCCAAGAACTTCGGCCGCGGCAATGACGGCGTGCTCGCGCTCAAGCAGATCGACTGCACCATCGAGCAGGGCAGCTTCGTCACCATCGTCGGACCCAGCGGTTGCGGCAAGAGCACGCTGCTGCGCATCCTGGCCGGCCTGCTTGACTACAGCGTCGGCAAGGTGGTGCTCGACGGCCAGCCGATCCATGGCACGCGGCGCGACGTGGGCGTGGTGTTCCAGAGTTCGATCCTGCTGCCGTGGCGCACGATCCTGGAGAACGTGATGCTGCCGGCCGAAGTGCTCGGCATCGACCGCAAGCAGGCGCGCGAACGCGCCATGCAACTGTTGCACATGGTCCGTCTCGAAGGCTTCGAGCACAAGCTGCCGCGTCAGTTGAGCGGCGGCATGCAGCAGCGCGCCTCCATCGCGCGGGCGCTGCTGCACGACCCCAAGATCCTGCTGATGGACGAGCCCTTCGGCGCCCTCGACGCCATGACGCGCGAGCGCATGAACATCGAGTTGCAACGCATCTGGATGGAGAGCGGCAAGACCGTGGTGCTCATCACGCACTCCATTCCCGAGGCGGTGTTCCTCGGCGACAAGGTCTTCGTGATGTCGCCGCGCCCGGGCGCGCTGGAGCGCGTCCTGCCCATCGACCTGCCGCGGCCGCGATCGATGGACGTGATGTCGCACCCGACTTTCGCCGCGGCGTCCGCCTCGATCCGCGAGCGCTTTTCGCATGCCGTTTCATTCGACTGAAGAAGAAGGTGCTGCCATGACCACTGCCACGATGAACACCGAATCCGCCCCGCAGCCCGAGGTCGTCACCACGAAGCGGGCACAGGCGCCGCAGCCACGCCGCGGGAATCCGCTCGGGTCCACACGCGTGCAGTCGATCCTGCTGCTGATCGCGCTGCTCGGCACATGGGAAGGGGCGGTGCGCCTCTTCAAGGTACCCGGGCATCTGGTGCCGCCGGTGAGCGACATCGCGGTTGCGCTATGGCGAGGCCTGGCCACCGGACCGATGGCGAAGGACGGCTTCTGGTACCACGGCGGCGTCACGCTCGCCGAGATCCTGCTGGGCTTCGCGATCGGCAGCGGCGTGGGCCTGGCCATCGGCATCCTGGTGTCGCAGATGCCGAAGGTGGAGGCATTGGTGGAACCCTACGTGGCCGCGTTGCAGAGCGTGCCCAAGGTGGCGGTGGCGCCGATCATCGTGGTGTGGCTCGGCTTCGGCATCAGCTCCAAGGTGGTGATCATCTGCATGCTGACTTTCTTCCCGGTGCTGGTGACCAGCATCGCGGGCTTCAAGGCGGTGGACCCCGACCGCATCGACTTGCTGCGCTCCCTGTCGGCCACGCGCTGGCAGATCTTTCGCAAGGCCAAGTTCCCGAGTGCGCTGCCCTATGTCTTTGCCGGCCTGAACATGGCCGCCGCCTTCAGCGTGGTGGGTGCGGTGGTGGGCGAGTTCGTCGGGGCGCAGGCGGGGCTTGGCGTGCTGATCCTGCAGATGGAAGCGCAGGCCGACACCGGCGGCAGCTTTGCGGTGTGTGTCGTGCTCTCGGTGATCGGCATCGCGCTGACCAGCCTGTTGCGGCGCGTGCAGGCCCGGGTGCTGCACTGGATGCCGGCCGACAGCTCCCAGCGCACGGTCAATGCCTGAAACCGCCCTCGGTGCGGCGGGCGCATCCAGCTGCACGACTTTCTTTTTTTGAACGCGGCCGGTACGGTACCGGCAAGGAGTGAACCATGTTGACACGTCGTGATTTCGCATTGGGCCTGGGCGGCCTGGGACTCGTGGGCGGCCTGCCGGCCCTGGCGCAGAACCTGCGCATCATGAAGGTCGCAAACACCGCGGCGGTCAACGACCCGCAGCAATGCTTCGTCACCGCAGGTCAGTCGCCGAAGCTGAACTTCTACAAGTCCGGCGGAGTGGACGTGGAGTACGTCAACATGTCGAGCATGACGCAGGCGCTGCAAAGCCTGCGCGCCGGCCACGTGGAGTTTGGCCCGGCCGTCCCCGGCATCCTGGTGCCGGCGATGGTCAAGGACCCGACGCTCGACCTGGTGAGCGTCTACAAGTGGCTGCCGCGCAATGCCAACGTGATCGTGGTGAAGCCGGACAGCCCGATCAAGACGGCTGCCGACCTGGCCGGCAAGCGCATCGGCGTGCGCAGCCAGGGCGACACGGGCATCGTGATCACCAAGACCATGCTGGCCGAGCTGGGCCTGAAGGACGACAAGTGCGAGTACATCGCCATCGGTGACGGCGCGCCGGCCGGCGCGGCGATCGACAACGACCGGGTCGATGCGATGGTGGCTTTCGACACGGCGGCCGCGCGCATCGAACTTGTCGGCACCAAGCTGCGCTACGTGCCGCTCACGCCCAAGTTTGCGCAGCTCGGCTCCGGCTGGATGTGCGTGCCCCGCAAGCTGCTGAAGGACGAGCGCAAGAACCTGGTGGCGCTGTTCCGCGGCATCGCCAAGTCCACCATCTTCTCGAACGCCAACCTCGACGCCGGCATCGACCTGCACTGGGCTGTGTACCCCGAGAGCAAGCCCAAGGGTCGCACCGAAGACGAGGCGCGCAAGGAACTGGCCTTCATCCTGAAAGACCGCAAGAACAGCTGGATGCGCCGCCCCGACGACCCCGACCAGCGCATGGGCGCATCGTCGCTGGCCGAATGGCAGGCCAACATCGCGATGGCCGCCGAGAGCAGCAAGAACCCGAAGCTGGCCGAAGAGCTGGGCGACCCCAACCGGCTGTTCTCCAACGAGTTGATCGACGAGGTCAATGCCTTCGACAAGCAGGCGGTGGTGGAGATGGCGAAAGCGTTCAAGCTGTAGGCGAACAGAATCTTTTTCACGCGCAACACTCAGGAGCAGCCCCATGGACGTCCTCATTTCCGGAGCCAGCATGGCCGGCCTCTCGGCCGCCTGGTGGTTTGCCCATCTCGGTCACCAGGTGACAGTGATCGAGCGTGCCGATGGCCTGCGTCCCGGCGGTGCGCCGATCGACGTGCGTGGACGCGCGCTCGGCACGGCAAGGCGCATGGGCATCCTCCAGCAGATCGATGACCAGAAGGTCGTGATTGCAGGCCCGGCGCCGGTGCTCGATGCCACCGGAACACAGGTCGCGACGCTGGATCTGCGCTGGTTCGCCAACGAGACCGACGAGGACATCGAGATCTCGCGCGACCGCCTCAACCGCATCCTGCTCGGCGCGATACCGGAGGATGTCGAGTTTCGTTTCAAGGCGTCCATAGCGTCGATGGTCGACGGTGCGGATGGCGTGGCGGTCACTTTCCTGGATGGCGCGCAAGGCCGCTACGACCTCGTGGTCGGCGCCGACGGCCTCCACTCCAATGTGCGCAAGCTCGCCTTCGGGCCCGAGAAGAACTACGTCCGGCACTTCGGCTACTACGTCGCCCTCGTCGATCTCCCGAACGATCGCCCATGGCAACGAGGCATGCTCAACGTCCCGGGCCTGACCATCGCCGTGCGCGATGCGGGTGACGGTCCGCAAGCGCTCATGCTGTGCGCCAGTCCGGAGATCGACTACGACTACCGTGACGCGGCCAGTCATCGCGGGATCGTCGATGGCTTCCTGTCGCGGGTCGACGCCTGGCAGGTGCGCGAGATCCGCGCGGCGTTCACCGATCCCGCCGCCAAGGGTTTCTACTTCGACTCGGTGAGCCAGACCCACATGCCCAGCTGGATCCACGGCAACGTGGCGGTCATCGGCGATGCAGGCCACTGCGCGGCGCTGCTGTCGGGCATGGGCACCACCTTGGCAATGGTGGCCGCGGAAACGCTTGCGAGCACCTGGACCGACTGCGGCGGCGACATGGGCGCTGCCGCGCCCATCTATCACGAGCGCCTGCGTCCCTACGTCGAGCAGTGCCAGGCCTTCGCGCACGAGGGCGGACCGATCATGGTGCCCATGACGCAGGAAGCGCTCGACCAGCGCAACGCCAAGTTTCGGGCGTGTGCCGAGGAGTTCGCGGGGCGCTTCGAGCCGGCTCGCGCTTGAGGGTTGGGCACTGCGAGCGGCTCTTCCCGGCAGGTCGTCGCGCTAGCCTGGCGCTTTGGGCATCCTGGCGAGCATCGCGTCGAGCCGCAGCGCGTCGCCCACTGCCTGGCCGGCCGCCGTGTTGTCGAAGATGCACCAGCAATGCTGGACGTCCGCGACCGCCGTCGACAGCCGCGGCGCGAGCAGGCGGAGCAGGTCATCCTCGTAGCGCGACCAGTACATGCGCGGCGATCCGTGCAGCCGCAAGTAGACGGTCTCGGGCCATCCGCCTGGTGCCGCTCCCGCGTCATGGCGCACCGGGTCGGCGAGCACGCGGCCGAAGCGCCAGCTCGCGAGCAATGCATCGACTTCCGGCGTGAACCAACTGACATGACGCGGCTCGATCGCTACCGGTCCTGCGTAGCGTCGGCGCAGCGCGGTGGCGAAGCGGCCCGCCACGCGTGCGTCAAAGGCCAGGCTCGGTGGGAGCTGGACCAGCAGGCAGCGCAGTCGCTCTCCAAGGCCCTGGACCTGATCCCGGAACGTGTCGAACACCTGCATCGCACGAACCAGCCGCAGTTCGTGCGTGATGGCCTGCGGAAGCTTGACGCTGAAGGCAAAGTCGGGCGGCGTGCTCGCGGCCCAGCGCTCGTAGGTCTGCCGCCGATGCGGCCGGTAGAAGGAGCTGTTGATCTCCACGGCATGAAACCGGGTGGCATAGCGGGCGAGATGCGAGGAGCCCTCGCCGAACGCGTCCGCAAAGTCCCGTGGCACATTCCAGCCCGCGCAACCGAGATGGATGCCGTGACCATGCGGTGTTTCCATGGCGCGGCCATCCTTGTCTGCCTGGTGGTGAGTTTGCATGCTGAAGTCCCTTTTGCGCCGTCACGCACCTGCGATGATCGAGCGTCTATTTCAAGGAAGCAAAGTGCTCATAGTCCACCATCTCGGCAAGTCGCAATCGGAGCGCATCGTATGGCTCTGCGAGGAGCTCGGCCTGACGTACGAACTCAAGCACTATGTGCGGGATCCTGTCACCTCCCTGGCGCCGCCGGAACTCGTGGCGTTGCACCCGCTGGGCACGGCGCCCGTGATCAGCGACGGGGAGCTTCTGCTTGCGGAGTCCGGCGCCATCATGGAATACATCATCGCGAAGCACGGGGGTGGCCGGCTGGTGCTCGGACCGGACCATCCGGACTTCGTCGACTACATCTTCTGGTGGCACTACGCCAACGGGAATTTCCAGCCGAACATGGGCCGCAACATGTTTGTCCGGCGGCTGCAACTGCCGTCCGACAATCCCATCGCAGCGCGCCTGAACAGCCGGCTTGTCAGCGCCTTCGCGCTGATCGAGGGCCGGCTCGGCGATGTACCGTTCCTGGCCGGCAAGGACTTCACCGCCGCGGACATCATGACCGGCTTCTCGTTGACGACGATGCGCTACTTCATGCCCTTCGACCTCACGCCGTATCCGAACATCCTGGCTTACCTGCAGCGCATCGCAGGGCGCGAGGCCTATCAGCGCGCGATGCAGAAGGGCGACCCAGGCATGCCGCTCCTGCTTGCCTGATCGCGCCATCGTCCTCCGTCAGCTCGAGAGGATCTCGCCGAGCCAACCCTGGCACTCCCGGGGGAGCCGAATGCCGCGCTCAGTCATGGCGGCGGCAAACCCGGGCTTGTGCCTTGCGTATTAGCCCAGTGGTGACACCCCGGTCAACCAGACGTGTACCCGGTACAAGAAACCTCCATAGACCACCAGCCCGCCGACGACCACGATCAGGTCGTTCATGGCACCTGCAGGGGCCCGAGGCACGCTGTGCGGCACGGCACGCCGCTTGACGGAAATCCTGTCCGCCACGGCCCACGCAAGGAAGGCCCCGAACAGCAGCACGTCAGCGAGCGTGCCGTTGGCCAACAGGTGCGCCGTGGCCCAGAGCTTGACGGCAACCAGCATCGGGTGCCTGGCCATGCGCGCGATGCGGCCGGGCAGGTAGGCGGCAAACAGCAAGGGAAACACAGGAACCATCAGCAGCAGCGCGACATGGCGCAGGGCCTGCGGCGGCGTGTAAAGCACAACCGGACTCTGGCGGGCAACGCCGTAGCCGTAGATGAGCAAGAGCAGTCCGGCCAGCGACGCGAGGGAATAGAGGCCCTTCCAGAGCTTTTCTCCGTGCCGGCCGATCTGCGCATCCCGCCAGGCTGGCGCGACGATCGAGACCGAATGGATGCCGAGGAACAGGATGAGGCCAGCGACAAGAAGTGGCATGGAATTTTCTCCGCGGGCGGTTACGGCGCGATGGTTGCACGGTGGGACGAACGGGCTGCGTCGAGCTGCAGGATGCTGCGCGTGCCAGCATTCTGCGCGCTGACTCACTCTCCTGCGTCAGTCCTGCTGGCTGCTGAAAGGCACTAGAGCAGGCCTGCGCCTTGCGCCGTCTCCAGCATCGAACGCGACAAGTCCGCGAACTGCGCATTGAGGTCTGATGACGGTGCTGCCACCACGGTCGCGGTCCACACCAGCCGGCTGCTGCTCACCTCGGTGACACGACCATTGGCTGCGAAACCCGTTGACCAACCACCGCCGCCCACCGGAACGCTCAGGCCGATCCCTCCGCCCCCGCCGCTGCCGAAGTTGAATCCGCCGATCCCCAGCGAGACACCCGAGCCCGCGTTGGAGGTTGCTGGCGTCAAGGTCATCGTGAACACGGCCTTGGCCCCGAGCGCGCGGGCGCTGGCAACGAGTTGGCCGTCGAGTTCGCGGTCGTTGAGCAGCACAGTACCGGCGGGCACCTGCACCGGCGTGGCGCCCTTCGCGAGCACCTCGCGGTAGAGCCCGTCCTCGCAGGTGCGGCGCATCGCCACGTCGAAGGCGTCGCACGCGATGAGCACCTTCTCGCCCCGGAGGAACCCCGACTGCGCACCGAGGGCGGGATTCGTCCATTGCGCCTGGCGCTGCGGCGCGGAGGAGCACCCCGCGACGGCCAGCACGGCTGCCAGCAATCCGACTGCTGCCGAGGCCACGGCTCCAAGGCGATGCGAGGTTTTCATCCGTCGGATGGTGAAGTCGCCGGGCGAGTCGCCACGAAGGAACACATACGGATTCGTCGTAGGACGAGCGCGCCCGCCAGGGCCCTCCCATGCACGCGTTGTGGAAAAAGGATGACGGCGCACCGCCCCCCGTCATGCTAAGAAGTGCGTCCGGCAGTCGATCGCATCGTCACGCAACGGTGGGACGACTCTTTGCTCACCTCATACCCCCACGAGGTATCCATGACCATCACCATCAATGGCTTGCCGGCGGAGTTGCCCGGCGATCCGCGGGTTTCGCTGCTCGATTTCCTGCGCGAGCATCTCCATCTCTACGGCGCCAAGAAGGGCTGCAACCAAGGCGCATGCGGCGCGTGCACGGTGCTTGTCGATGACGATCGCGTGCTCGCGTGCCTGACATTGGCCGTGCAGTGCGAAGGCAGCTCCGTGACCACGATCGAAGGGCTTGCGAAAGAGGGCGAGTTGCATCCGCTCCAGAAGGCTTTCATCGAGCACGACGGCTTCCAGTGCGGCTACTGCACGCCCGGGCAGATCTGCTCGGCCGTCGGGATGGCCGGCGAGTTGCGGCGAGGCGTTCCCAGTCATGTCACGGCGGACCTCTCGGCCGCCACGATCGCACTCAGCCACGACGAGCTGCGCGAACGCATGAGCGGCAACCTGTGCCGCTGCGGGGCCTACAACGGCATCGTCGCGGCCATCGCCGAGACCTGTGCGGAGGCCGCGTCATGATGCCCTTCACCTACCATCGCGCGCAGGACGCGGGCGATGCCTTGCGGCTGTGCACTCAGCCGGGCGCCAGGTACCTGGGCGGCGGCACCAATCTCGTGGACCTGATGCGCGAGGCGATCGAGGGCCCGGGCATGCTGGTCGACGTGACCGGGCTGTCCAGGGACATCGAGGAACGCGCGGACGGCAGCCTGTGGATCGGCGGCGCCACGCGCAACACGGCGCTCGCCTCGCATCCCGCAGTGAGAAGCCGCTACCCGGTGCTGGCCCGGGCGATCACGGCCGGCGCTTCGGCCCAGATCCGGAACATGGCGACGGTCGGCGGCAACATCCTGCAGCGCACGCGCTGCACCTACTTCTACGACTGCGAGGGTTCGCGCTGCAACAAGCGAAACCCCGGCCAGGGTTGCGATGCGCTTGACGGCTTCAACCGCGGCCATGCCATCCTGGGCGCCTCGCCGGGTTGCGTCGCGACGCATCCGTCCGACATGTGCGTGGCGCTCGCGGCGCTCGATGCGGTGATCCACCTCCAGGGCGCCCGGGGCGAACGCACCTTGCCGATCACGGACCTGCATCGCCTGCCCGAAGACCATCCCGAAATCGACACGCTGCTCGAGCCCGGCGAACTCATCACCGCGATCGAATTGCCCGCGCTGGCATTCGGTGCTCGTTCGACCTATCGGAAGGTCCGCGACCGGGCCAGCTTCGCCTTTGCGCTGGTCTCGGTGGCCGCTGCGCTCGAACTGGACGGCGACACGGTCAAGGACGTGCGCATCGCCCTGGGCGGGGTCGCGCACAAGCCGTGGCGTGCCTGGAAGGCGGAACAGGCGCTGCGGGGACAGCCGGCCACGGCAGAGAGTTTCCGGATGGCGGCCGAGGCGGAGCTGGCCGCCGCACAGCCCTTGCGGGACAACGGATTCAAGGTCGAGCTGGCGAAGCGCACCATCGCCGCCGTGCTCGTCGAACTGACGGAGATCAAAGCATGAGCATCGTTCAGGAAGCCCTTCAGGCGGTCATGAAGAAGGCCATCGAGATCGCTCCCGATGCATGGATGCCCGGTGGCACGCCCGATCCGCTGATCGCGCGCCGGCAAGGTCTGATCGGTGCGCCGATCTCGCGCGTCGACGGGCCGCTCAAGGTGCGGGGCGAGGCGCGCTTCGCGGCCGAGTTCCCGATGGAGGGCATGCTCTATGCCGCGCTGGTCTACAGCACCGTGCCCAAGGGGCGCATCGCCATGCTCGACACCGCCGCGGCGGAAGCCGCGCCCGGCGTGGCGCTGGTGATGACGCACAAGAACGCACCGCGCATGAAGCCGATGCCGCTCTTCATGTCGAAGAGCAAGGCCGCCGGTGGCGACGATCTGCCGGTGATGCAGGACGACAGGGTGCACTGGAACGGCCAGCCGATCGCCGTCGTGCTCGGCGAGACCCAGGAAGGGGCGGATCACGCGGCATCGTTGATCCGCGTGACGTATGAAGCCGAGCCGGCGACGACTTCGTTCGCCGCGGCCAGGGCGAAAGGGACGAAACCCGGCACCTTCCAGGGCGAGCCGCTGAAGCGGGAAATCGGCGACGCCGAGGCCGCACTCGCAGCGGCCCCGCACCGGGTGGATGCCGTCTATCACACACCGCGGCACAACCACAACGCGATCGAGTTGCACGGCGCGACCCTTGCCTGGAAAGACGATGAACTCACCATCCACGACGCCTCGCAGGCCGTCTCGCACATGGCCTGGTCGATGGCGGAAATCTTCGGGCTGGACGAGAAGCAGGTGCATGTGACCTCGCCCTTCGTCGGCGGCGGCTTCGGCAGCAAGACGCTGTGGGGACACCACGTGCTTGCGGCGGCGGCCTCGAAGCTGGCCGGCCGACCGGTACGCGTCATGCTGAGCCGCGAGGGCGTCTACCGCGTCGTCGGCGGCCGCACGCTCACCGAGCAACGCGTGGCGCTCGGCGCGCAGGCCGACGGTCGCTTCGATGCATTGATCCACACCGGCGTGGTCGCGATGACCGCGCACAACAACCTGCCGGAGCCCTTCGTCCTTCCGGCCCGCTCGGCCTATGCGGCCGGCAGCTTCAAGCTCGACGTGGAGGTGGCCACCCTCGACATGCTGGCCAACACCTTCATGCGCGCACCGGGCGAAGCGGTCGGCACCTTCGCACTCGAGAGCGCCATCGACGAACTGGCCTGTCTCATGAAGATCGATCCGATCGAACTTCGCATCCGCAATGAGCCGGAGAAGGATCCGACCACCGGCGCACCCTTTTCGTCTCGCCATATCGTGGAGGCGTACCGGGCCGGAGCGGAGCGCTTCGGTTGGGGCCTGCGCAACACCGCGCCTGGCTCGCGACGCGAGGGCGAGTGGCTGGTCGGCATGGGTTGCGCCACGGCCACGTACCCTTACTACCGCATGCCCGGTGGCGCGGCCCGCATCACGCTCAGCCGGGACGGCCAGGCCAAGGTCGAGATCGCGGCGCACGAGATGGGCATGGGCACCGCCACGGCCCAGACCCAGGTCGCTGCCGAGCGGCTCGGCCTGCCGATGGAGAAGGTTCGCTTCTGCCACGGGGACTCCCGCTTTCCCGGGATCGTGCTGGCGGGTGGCTCGCAGCAGACAGCCGCGATCGGCAGCGCCGTGATGGCAGCGCAACAGGAACTCGTCGCCGCGTTGCTGAAGCTCGCCGGCAAGGAGTCGCCACTGCATGGCCTGAAGCCGGACGAGGTGGCGTGCCGCGACGGCGGCCTCGGCAAGCTGGACGACCCTGCGCGCTTCGAGCGCTACACCGCCATCCTCGCGCGGGCCGGGCGAAACGAGCTCGTCGTGGAAGCAAGCGCGCCGCCGCCGCTGGAAACACAGCACTGGTCGATGCATTCGCACGGCGCGATGTTCTGCGAGGTGCGGGTGAACGCGGTGACCGGCGAGACGCATGTCAGCCGCTTCCTCGGCTCGTTCGACTGCGGACGGATCCTCAATGCCAAGACAGCGGGCAGCCAGTTCCGCGGCGGCATCGTAATGGGCCTGGGCCTCGCGCTGATGGAGGAGACGCAGTTCGACGAACGCAACGGCCGCGTCATGAATCCAAGCCTGGCGGAATACCACGTGCCCGTGCACATGGACGTGCCAGAGATCGACGTGATCTGGACCGACATCGCCGATCCGCGTTCGCCGATGGGCGCTCGCGGTGTCGGTGAGATCGGCATCACCGGGGTCGGGGCCGCGGTGGCCAATGCGGTTTACAACGCCTGCGGAAAGCGCGTGCGTGTGTTGCCGATCACGCTGGACAAGTTGATGGGCTGAACGGACACGCGGGTCAGGCGCCGGTCCCCGCCATCGACGCAATTAGTAGTCGCGTCGGGGAATCCAGCGTGAGTGCGCGGCGCGCCACACGGTCCTCCGCCTCTCCAAGGCCCACCAGCGCTTCGATCTCGCCGGCCACGCTGGTGGCGATCGGCACGCCATCGCGATACAGCACGCGCGAGCCCGCGACGCGCGGCACCCTGGCACCCTGCACGATGGTGCCGAGCAGGTTGGCCGGGTCGCTGGCCGCCAGCACGATCAGCGAACCGTCGCCTGGCGTGCGGCGCATCCGGCGCATGGCGGCCACCGCCTCGGGCAGCGCGAACTGTTCGCCCGGCACGCCGGCGATGAAGCGCCCGCCGCGAATCTCGCCGCGCGCCTCCAGTCGGCGGCACACGCGCACCATGTCGCGCCACGGCGGCAGCCAAGCGGCTTCGCGTTCGAGCAGACGCCAGCAGATCACGCCATAGCGGCGCAACAGCACGTGCACGACCTGTTCGATGGCCTGCGTGGGGTTGTCGTCGGCTGTTTGCGGCTGGGCTTGCGGCCGCACCAGCGTCCAGCGCCCCGCGTCCTCGATGCCGGAGAGCGGCACGCGCCGGCGCCGCCGCGAGTCGGCCGATGCACGCTTCGATGCGGGCACGAGCAGCGCGCGCAGGCCTGCGAAGCTGTCGCAGCGCACGCGGCCCTTGGCGACCAGTTCCGTCAACGCCATCTCGATCTCGACCGGCAACAGGCGCGTGCCGCTCGCGATCTCGTCGAAGAAGCAGGCGCCGTGCTGCGCCAGGTGCGTTGCGACGCGTTCGGCGCGCGAGCCCAGCGTGTCGTCATCGGCGGGCGAGGGCGCAAGCCCGGTCCACAGCGAAGCGCTGCGGCGTGGCAGCAGCACGACCGGCGTGGCCCGAAGGGAGTTGTTGCCGGTGCCCTTCGCGGCTTCGAGGGCGGATGCGGGCAGGGGCCGTAGCCGTGTCCACAACACGCGGCCTGCGGTGCACAGGTCGTCGAGCCACGCGCTTGAGTAGTCGGCGACGCGCGCCGGCAGCAGGTCCGCTTCCCACACCGCCGCGGGGGCCTCGTAGCCTTCGAGCTGCGACAGCACGCCCGAGAGCGCCTCCGGCCCGCTCACGCGCGTGGCTGCACCGACGTGCTGCCACTCGAAGAGGAAGCGCATGAAGTCGCGCGGCTCAACCGGCTCGATCTCCCGGCGCAGGCGCTTGAGCGTGTAGCGATGGATGCGCGCCAGCAGATGGCGCTCGCACCATTCGACGGTGTCGATGCCCGGTGTGAAGCGGCCTTGCAGCACGCTGCCTTCGGCTTGCAAGGCGAGCAGCACGGATTGCACTTCGGCGTGCGGCAGGAACAGCGCATCGGCCAAGGCGGCCACGCTGACCGGGCCGAGGCCGCCGAGCCGGGATCGCAGCAGTTCGCGCAACGCGGTGTCGTGGCCTGCCGGTTGTTCTGCGTCGGCCGGGGCGGCGATGGCGGGCTGCATCGGCGCGTCGGGCGCGATGGCCCGCCAGAGTGGCAGCCGCTCGGCCGCCGCCCACACGCCGCGTGCGCTGCGGCCCTTGCCATGCAGCAGCAGCCGCGTCGCACGGCCGGCCTTGGCAAGGGCGCCGAGCCAGGGCTTCCAATCGGCCTCGCGCGCCACCTCGTCGTCGCTGATCGCGCCCAGCATGCCCAGCGCCTCGTGCATCTCATCGGGGCTGCGCGGCTGCGGCCAGGCTTCCTCGCGCACGCTGGCGATCGCTTCGGCATCGAGCTGCCCCACGTCGTCGGCACTTTCCGGGTCGGTGTAGCGGCGGTTCTGCACGGCCATGGTCCGACGTTCCTCGATGGGCGCATCGTCGAGGAAGGCGTAGGGGCGCGCGTTGAGCGCTTCCATGGCCAGGGGTGATGGCGCGGGCAGGTCGAGCGCCACCATGCGCACTTCGCCCGACTCCATGCGGCGCAGCAGGGCGAGCCAGCCGTCGGCATCCATGGCCTCGTGCAGGCAATCGTCCAGCGTCTGCGCGACCAGGGGATGCTCGGGGATCTCGCGCTCGCCCGCGAGGTTCTCGGCGCATGCCACCTGATCGGGGAACACCGCCGCGAGCAGGTCTTCGGAGCGCATGCGCTGCAACTGCGGCGCCACCTTGCGGCCGCCGGTGAAGCGCGGCAATGCGAGCGCGGTGGTCGCGTTCCAGCGCCAGCGCACGCCGAAGAGGGGCGCGTCGAGCAGCGCCTGCACCAGCACGTCCAGCGCGGTGGCGGAGTGCAGGTAACGCGCCACTTCGTCCAGCGGAAAACTGTGGCTGGTCGAGAGCGACAGCACGATCGCGTCCTCGGTCGCCGCGGCCTGCAACTCGAAGTTGAAGGTGCGGCAAAAGCGCTTGCGCAGCGCCAGGCCCCAGGCACGGTTGAGCCGGCTGCCGAAGGGCGAATGGATCACCAGCTGCATGCCGCCAGAGGCGTCGAAGAAGCGCTCCATGACGAGGGTGCGTTGCGTCGGCAGCGTGCCGAGCACTGCGGCGCCGTGCGCGAGGTGTTCGACGATCTGGCGCGCTGCCTCCTCGTCGAGGCCGATGGACTGCATGAGCAGATTCATCGCCGCATCGCGCCCGCCATCGGCCAGTGACTGGGCCACTTCCTCGCGCAAGCGCGAAACGCCGAAGGACAGCTCATCGCTGCGCCCCGGCGCCTCGCCCAGCCAGAACGGAATGTTCGGCGCGGCGCCATGCGCGTCTTCCACCCGCACGCGGCCTGGCTCGATCTTGAGGATGCGGTAGCTGGTATTGCCGAGCTGGAACACGTCGCCTGCCAGGCTCTCGACCGCAAAGTCTTCGTTGACCGTGCCGATCTTCTCGGCCTGCGGCTCCAGCATCACGGTGTAGTCGCCGGTCTCGGGAATGGTTCCGCCGGAAGTCAGCGCCGTCATGCGCGCACCCTTGCGCTCGCGCAGCAGGTGGTTCACGGCATCGCGGTGCACATAGCCGGCGCGCTGGCCCTGCCGCGTGGTGAAGCCCTCGGAGACCATGCGAACGACCTCCATGAAACGTGCGTGCGTGAGCTGCGCATAGGGCCATGCGCGGCGCATGAGCGCGAAGAGATCGTCCTCCTGCCATTCGCGGCAGGCGGTCTCGGCCACGATCTGCTGCGCAAGAACGTCGAGTGGCGCGGGCAGGATGCGCAGTGCGTCGAGTTCGCCGCGGCGGATGCAGTCGAGCAGTGCGGCGCACTCGACCAGTTCGTCGCGCGATTGCGGGAAGAGCCGCGCCTTCGGCACGCCGCCCACCGCATGGCCGGATCGCCCGGCGCGCTGCAGGAAGGTCGCGATCGAGCGTGGCGAGCCGAGCTGGCAGACCAGGTCAACGTCGCCGATGTCCAGCCCCAGCTCCAGCGAGGCGGTCGCGACCAGCACCTTGAGTTCGCCGCGCTTCAGGCGCTGCTCGGCCGCGAGCCGCGTCTCCTTCGACAGGCTGCCGTGGTGCGCGGCAATCGCCTCCTTGCCGAGGATTTCGCCCAGGTGCCGCGTCGCCCGCTCGGCCATGCGCCGCGTGTTCACGAAGACCAGCGTGGTGCGGTGCAGCCGGACCAGTTCGGCGACGCGCGAATACACCTGCGTCCACTGGTCGCCCGACATCACCGCTTCGAGCGGCGCGGGCGGCAGCTCCAGCGCCAGGTCGCGCTCCTTGGCATAGCCGATGTCGACGATGTCGCATTCGGCCGTGCCATCGGCGCGCAGCGCGCCCGCGCCGACGAGGAAGCGCGCCACTTCGTCGATGGGCTTTTGCGTGGCCGACAGGCCGATGCGCACCGGCCGCCCGCCCCAGCCGGATGCGCAGAGCGATTGCAGCCGCTCCAGCGACAGCGCCAGGTGGCTGCCGCGCTTGCTCGCGGCAATCGCGTGGATCTCGTCGACGATCACGCTGCGCACGGTCGACAGCATCTTGCGCCCGGAGAGGGACCCCAGCAGCACGTAGAGCGACTCCGGCGTCGTCACCAGGATGTGCGGCGGCTTGCGCAGGTTCTGCTGGCGTTCGCGCGGCGGCGTGTCGCCGGTGCGCACGGCTGTCCGGATTTCGACATCGGGCATGCCGAGCTGCGCCAATTCCGCCCGGATGCCGGCCAGCGGTGCGTCGAGGTTCAGGCGGATGTCGTTGGACAGGGCCTTGAGCGGCGAGACGTAGACGACCGCCGTCTCTTCCGGCAGGCCGTCCGGCTCCAGACCCTGACGCACCAGCTCATCCAGCGCAGCCAGGAAGGCGGTGAGCGTCTTGCCCGACCCGGTCGGCGCCGCCACCAGTGTGTCGCGACGCGCGCGAATGCTCGGCCACGCCGCCACCTGCGCCGCGGTGGCGGCGGGGAAGGTCCGCTGGAACCAGCGGGAAACGGCGGGGTGAAAGGATTCGGTGGGCATGTCGTCTGCGGGCCGCGGGCCGGAGCGCCCTGGAGACGATATATGCGGCCGGATGCCCGCAGCGCAAGCAGGTTGATTCGACGGCTACTTCACCTTGCCTTTGCCGAGGATGCCCGCCAGCACCTGCTTCACGGTGTTGGCCACCACGCCGCCCAGTTCTGGCTCCGACGCGGCCATCTTGATGAAGTTCCTCGCATCCTTGGCCGTGATGTGTGGCGGCAGGGGCGGCACGTTGGGGTCGGTCACGCATTCGAGCAGCACCGGGCGGTCGGCGGACAGGGCCTCGTCCCATGCGCTGCCCAGGCGCTCCGGATCGTCGACATGGATGCCGCGCAGCCCCAGCAGTTCCGCATAGCGCGCATATGGAAAGTCCGGCAGCGCCTGCGTCGATTCCGTCTTGCCTTCGCCCATCTGCACGCGCTCTTCCCAGGTCACTTGCGACAGGTCGCGGTTGTTGAGCACCATCACGATGAGGCGCGGATCGGACCACTGCTTCCAGTACCTGGCAATGGTGATCATCACGTTGAGTCCGTTCATCTGCATGGCGCCGTCGCCGATGAAGGCGATGACCACGCGATCCGGGAAAGCCATCTTCGCCGCCACCGCATAGGGCGTGGCCGAGCCCAGCGAGGCGAGGCTGCCCGAGAGCGAGCCCATCATGCCGCGGCGCATGCGGATGTCGCGCGCATACCAGTTGGCGACCGTGCCGGCGTCGCCGGTGAAGATGCAGTTGTCTGGCAGGCGCCTGGAGAGCTCCCAGAACACGCGCTGCGGGTTGATGGGCCTGGCCGGCTGCATGGCGCGCTCCTCCAGCGTGTTCCACCACTTTGCGACCTTGGCCTCGATGCTGTCGCGCCACGCGTGCTCGGTCTTTTGCGCCAGCAGCGGCAGCAGGGCTTGCAAGGTGACGGCGCTGTCGCCCACCATGTTGACTTCCATCGGGTAGCGCAGGCTCAGCATCGTGCCGTCGAGGTCGATCTGGACCCCGCGCGCGTCGCCGGGCTTGGGCAGGAACTCGCTGTAGGGAAAGGCCGAGCCGATCATGAGGAAGGTGTCGCAGCCCTGCATGAGGTCCCAACTCGGCTCGGTGCCCAGCAGGCCCAGCGAGCCCGTGACCCATGGCAGATCGTCGGGCAGCACGGCCTTGCCGAGCAAGGCCTTGGCCGCCCCGGCCTGCAAGCGGTCCGCCACGGCGATGACCTCGTCCGTTGCGCCGCGCGCGCCTGCGCCAACGAGGATGGCCACCTTCTTGCCTGCGTTCAGCACATCGGCAGCGCCTTGCAGCAGGCCGGCGGCGGGCAATTGCGCAGGGCCTGCATAGCCCACGCCGGTGTGCGTGGAGCCATGCGCCATGGGCGGCTCCTCGTAGTCGAGCAGCTGCACGTCGTTGGGCAGGATCACGCAGGTGACGGTGCGCCGCGTCGCGGCGATGCGCACCGCGCGGTCGATAAGGTGGCGCACCTGGCTCGCCACGCTGGCCGTGGCGACGAAGTCGGCCGCCACGTCCTTGAAGAGCGACTGCAGGTCGACCTCCTGCTGGTAGTGCGCGCCGATCGAACTGCGCGCTTGCTGGCCGACGATCGCGACGACCGGCACGTGGTCCATCTTCGCGTCGTAGAGACCCGTCAGCAAATGGATCGCCCCGGGGCCGGAGGTGGCATAGCACAGGCCGACTTCGCCTGTGAACTTGGCATGACCGGTGGCCATGAAGGCAGCCATTTCCTCGTGGCGCACCTGCACGTAGTGCATGTCCCTGGCTTTTTCGAGCGCGACGTCGAGACCGCCCACGCCATCGCCCGGATAGCCGTAGACGCGATGCAGGCCCCATTGCTTGAGGCGATGCCACACATATTCGCTGACGTTCATGCTCATGACGAGGCTCCTGTCGTGTCGGGTCATCCTCGGCACGACTGCCGCGCGTGGATGTGGGACAAGGGAATGATTGCGTGTCGCGGGATTCGCACGCGCATCCGCGCACGCCCGCGGATGTGGAGGCGAGAGCGCGCCGTCCTACAGTGACATCGCGATGCGTTCGTAGTGTGTCGGGAGCGAAAGGAGATAGCCCATGTCTACCTCATCGGCCCGCAGGCAAAGGAAATGGTCGCAGCACGTGACGGAATCCAGCGATGCGCTGGACCTCCGGCACGGGATCTTCGACAAGTCGCCGCAAGCCATTGCGCGCTCGCTCAAGTCCTCTGCGGAGCACAGCAAGCGCCGCAAGAGCGCGCCGTTCCGCTCGGCCATGTCGATGCTCAACTTCTACATCAACCGGGCGGGCAAGTCGCTCTCGGCCACGCGGCGCGCACGCTTGGGCAAGGCGAAGAATGCGCTGAGAAAAGCCTTTGGCAAGCCGACGATTGCCGGGGAATGACCCGCGATCGGGAAGGCTGAGGCGTAGAGCCCGCCAATGTCGATCTTCCGGCGCGAGTTGCAGGGCTCGGCCTACGCATTCGCACATACGCGCTCGACAGGATGGCCGCGTCAGCACCTTGATCAGTCAGGAGTCTCCATGACGACCTTTCCGAAACTCGCCCTCGCCCTGGCGAGCGCGTTCATCGCTCATTCGGGCATGGCCTTACCCGGCGACGCGAACAGCGGACCGGTTCCATCCCCTGCCGGAACCGTCGGACCGCATCCCACCATTGCGCCCGTTGACAAGCCGCTGGTGACGACGGTGCAAATCGCCCCCGCCAAAGGGTGGCCTGCGGCCGGGAAACCGGCGGCGGCGGCCGGCGTTGCCGTGAACCCCTTTGCCGCCGGCTTGAATCATCCACGCTGGATCTACGTGCTCCCCAACGGGGACGTGCTCGTCGCCGAAACCAATGCCCCGCCCAAGCCCGACGACAGCAAGGGTGTGAAGGGCAAGATCATGAAGGCGGTTCAGGCACGGGCCGGCGCCGGCGCGCCAACGGGCAACCGCATCATGCTGTTGCGCGACACCGATGGCGACGGCGTGGCCGAGACAAAAACGGTGTTCATCGACAACCTGAACTCGCCCTTCGGCATGGCGCTCGTGGGTTCGGACTTCTACGTGGCCGACAGCGACGCCATCCTCCGCTTCCCCTACGCCGCAGGCCAGACGAGCATCAGCGACAAGGGCACGAAGCTGACCGATCTTCCGGCCGGAACGATCAACCACCACTGGACCAAGAACATCATCGCGAGCCCGGATGGCTCGAAGCTCTACGCGACCGTCGGATCGAACAGCAACGCCGGCGAAAACGGCATGGCCGCAGAAGAGGGCCGCGCCGCCATCTGGGAGGTGGACCGTGCCACCGGGCAGAAGCATCTTTTTGCGACCGGCCTGCGCAATCCCAACGGCATGGCGTGGGTGCCGGGCAGCAGTGACTTGTGGACTGTGGCCAATGAGCGCGACGAGCTGGGCAACGACCTCGTGCCGGACTACCTCACCTCGGTCAGGAAGGACGCGTTCTATGGCTGGCCCTACAGCTACTACGGCCAGCATGTCGACGACCGCGTCAAGCCCACGCGGGGCGACCTGGTCGCAAAGGCCATCCCGCCGGACTACGCACTCGGCGCCCACGTGGCCGCACTCGGGCTCGTGGCTGCCGGCAAGACGAGCTTGCCGGCGCCGTTTGCAAACGGCGTGTTCATCGGGGAGCATGGATCGTGGAACCGCAAGCCGCCTGTCGGCTACAAGGTGGTCTTCGTTCCGTTCGCGGACGGCAAGCCTGATGGGCAGCCCGTCGATGTGTTGACGGGCTTCGTCAATGACAAGGGCGAAGCGTACGGAAGGCCGGTTGGCGTGGCCATCGACGCCAAGGGTGCGCTGCTGGTGGCCGATGACGTGGGCAATGTCATCTGGCGCGCCGTCGGGCCATCGCACTGACCGCACGCGCACGTAGTCCCGTGTGATCCGGCATCGACATACCGCACCAGAACAGGAGACCCCCATGAGCAACAGCAGCATCCTCGGCGGCGAGCACGCGCCTGCGTATCCGGCCGGTACCGACGTCGACGCCCTCGGCCCCAGCGACACCAGCGACAGCGGCAGCGACGTGCAAACCGAACGCAACCATTCGGCCTTGCCCGATGAGAGCGCCGAGGGCGCCTTCCCCATCTCGCACGCCAGCAGCAGCGACGCAGCCGGCACCGGGGAGCGCGCCTCGGCTGAAGCCGACGCACCCGATGTCGACGCGGACATCCTGCCCGACCGGATCGGCACCGTGCCGCAGGACGCGATGGATGCGGCCGTGTCCATCGACGATCCGGCGGCAGCGTCAGTGGAAGAGCTCGCTGCGTCCGAAGACGATGACGAAGAAGACGATGACGAAGCCTGAGCCTGAGCCTGAGCCTGAGCCGGGGTCGGCGAGCTTCATGCGCCTGCCCCGAGACGCGCCAGGTACCTGCCGGTCACGCTTGCGCTCGCCGCCGTGATCGCGTCGGGCGTGCTCTGCGCGACAATGCGCCCGCCTTCGTCGCCGGCACCCGGCCCCATGTCGATGACCCAGTCGCTCGCGGCGATCACGCGCAGTTCGTGCTCGACCACGACCA
Organism: Variovorax sp. dw_954; assembly: GCF_018449755.1. Lineage (NCBI taxonomy): Bacteria > Pseudomonadati > Pseudomonadota > Betaproteobacteria > Burkholderiales > Comamonadaceae > Variovorax > Variovorax sp. dw_954. Next base: position 29,077 of record NZ_JAAVVD010000005.1, read on the forward strand.
CGGTGTTGCCGGCCTCGACCAACCCATCCAGTTGCGCCATCAGCTTGTCGACGTCGGCCGCGTGCAGGCCGGTGGTCGGCTCGTCGAGCACATAGAGCGTGTGGCCGCGCTGCACGCGCTGAAGTTCGGTCGCGAGCTTGATGCGCTGGGCTTCGCCGCCCGAGAGTTCCGTGGCCGGCTGGCCCAGCCGCAGGTAGCCGAGGCCGATCGCCTCCAGCAGCGCCAGCGGGCGGCCCACCGCCGGCTGGTCGGCGAAGAAAGCCACGGCCTCGCTCACCGTCAGGCCCAGTACCTCGGCGATGTTGCGGCCGTTCCATTGCACCTTGAGCGTCGCCTCGTTGTAGCGGGCGCCGTGGCAGGTGGGGCAGGGCGCATAGACGCTCGGCATGAAGAGCAGTTCGACGCTCACGAAGCCCTCGCCTTCGCAGGTGTCGCATCGGCCCTTGGCAACGTTGAAAGAGAAGCGGCCGGCGTCATAGCGCAGCCGCCTTGCCGCCGCCGTCCCCGCGAACAGCTTGCGCACCGCGTCGAAGAGGCCGGTGTAGGTGGCAAGGTTGGAGCGCGGCGTACGGCCGATCGGCTTCTGGTCGACGCGCACCAGCCGGTGGATGCCCGCGACGCCGCTGGCGATGTGTCCGGCCACGGCGCCCGGCGGCAAGGAGGCTTCCGGGTCATCGGATTCGTCTTCGGCCTCGGGCGGCTCGTGGCCGAGGTGTGCAGCCACGAGCTCGATCAGCGCCTGGCTCACGAGGCTCGATTTGCCCGAGCCCGAGACGCCGGTCACCGTGGTGAACACGCCCAGCGGGATGGCCGCGTCGAGGTGCTGCAGGTTGTTGCGCGTCACGTTCGCAAGCTGCAGCCAACCGACGGGCTGGCGCGGCGGGCGGGCGCGCGGCGCCGGTTCGGCGAACAGGTAGCGCGCGGTATGCGAGCCGGCCAGGTCGCGCAAGCCTTGGGGCGGGCCGCTGTAGAGCACGCGACCGCCGAGTTCGCCGGCATCCGGGCCGACGTCGACGATCCAGTCCGCATGGCGCATCACCTCGAGGTCATGCTCGACCACGAAGATCGAGTTGCCCGAGCGCTTGAGGCGGCCGAGCGCCACGCGCAGCGCCTCGCCGTCGGCCGGGTGCAGCCCCGCGGAAGGTTCGTCGAGCACGTACACGACACCGAACAGGTTGGAGCGGATCTGCGTGGCGAGCCGCAGGCGCTGCAGTTCGCCCGGCGACAGCGTGGGCGTGCTGCGGTCGAGCGAGAGGTACCCGAGGCCGAGTTCGGTGAGCGTGGTGACGCGTTCCAGCACGTCGTGCGCGATGCGCTGGGCTGCGATGCGCTTTTCTTCCGACAGCTCGGGCGTGCGGCGCACGTCGGGCGAGGCCGCGTGGCTGGCGCCGCCAGCGGCGATCCGGCGCTCGGTGTCCTTGCGCGAGGCCGAGCGGCTGAACGTCGAAGCGGCCTGCGCGCCCACCAGCCGCCCTTCGGCAGCCGGCTTGAGCACTTCCGCCAACTGGCTGAGCGGCATGCGCGAGATCTCGCCGATGTCATGGCCGGCGAAGGTCACGCCCAGCGCTTCCCGCTTGAGGCGCTTGCCGCCGCAGGTCGGACAGGTGGCGCCGATCATGAAGCGCGCGACACGCTTCTTCATCAACGCACTTTGGGTGGTCGCGAAGGTGTGCAGGACGTAGCGCCTTGCGCCCGTGAAGGTGCCCTGGTAGCTGGGTTCCATCTTCCGGCGCAGGGCTGCGCGCGTCTCCTCGGGCGTGAAGCCGGCATAGACCGGGGCGGTCGGCTGTTCCTCGGTGAAGAGGATCCAGTCGCGGTGCTTCCTGGGCAGGTCGCGCCATGGCGTGTCGACGTCGTAGCCCAGGCTGACCAGGATGTCGCGCAGGTTCTGCCCTTGCCAGGCCGGGGGCCAGGAGGCGATGGCGCGCTCGCGGATGGTGAGCGAATCGTCCGGCACCATGGTCTTCTCGTTGACCTCGAACACGCGGCCGAGGCCGTGGCAGGTCGGGCAGGCGCCCTGTGGCGTGTTGGGGGAGAAGTCCTCGGCATACAGCATGGGCTGCTTCGGCGGGTAGCTGCCGGCGCGCGAATAGAGCATGCGCAACAGGCTCGACAGCGTGGTGACGCTGCCGACGGACGAGCGTGTGCTGGGCGTGCCGCGCTGCTGCTGGAGGGCGACGGCGGGCGGCAGCCCTTCGATGCTGTCCACGTCGGGCACGCCGACCTGGTCGATGAGGCGCCGCGCATAGGGCGCGACCGATTCGAAGTAGCGGCGCTGCGCCTCGGCATAGATCGTCCCGAAGGCGAGCGAGGACTTGCCGGAGCCCGACACGCCGCTGAAGACGACCAGCGCATCGCGCGGTATGTCGACGTCGACATCCTTCAGGTTGTGCTCGCGCGCGCCCCGGACGCGCACGTTGCGATCATCTGCCCCGGGCTCATTGCTGCTCATGGGCGCAAGCAGATCGCAAGTCGCAGACCGGCGCAAGAGGCGGTTGCGCCGTGCGCGGGGCAGCGGCGGCTGCCCGATCCGTCAATTCCCTCAGCGCTTGAGCAACTCGTCGCTGATGATGATCTTTCGCACTTCGGTCGTGCCGGCGCCGATCTCCAGCAGCTTGATCGCCCGATAGAGCCGGTTCACTTCCGACTCCCAGATGTAGCCGGTGCCGCCGTGGATCTGCACGGCTTCGTTGAGCACCTTGTTCATGGTCTCGGCCGCGTACATCACGGACGCGGCGGTGATCATGTGGATGTCGCCGCGGCCGCCGCCGCCAATCTCGAGCTCGTTGGCCGCGCGCAGCGCCTGGTAGGTGAACACGCGCATCGACTCGATCCACACGTACATGTCCGCCAGCTTGGCGCGAATCATCTGGAAATTGGAGATCGGCTGGCCGAACTGCTGGCGGGTGCGGGCGTAGTCGATCGACAGTTGCAGCGCGCGCTCGCAGATGCCCAGGCAGATCGGCGAGATCATCGAGCGCTCCAGGTCCAGCCCGCTCATCACCACCTGCACGCCGCGGTCTTCCTCCCCGACCAGGTTGCGCGCGGGCACGCGGCAGTTGTCGAACACGAGCTCGGCCGTCTGGCTGCCGCGGAAGCCCATCTTCTTCAGCTTCTGCGCGACCTTGAAGCCGGGGTAGTCCTTCTCGACGATGAAAGCCGAGATGCCCTTGGCGCCCTTGTCCTTGTTCGTCTTGGCATAGACCAGCATCACGTCGGCGACGGCGCCGTTGGTGATGTAGATCTTGCTGCCGTTGAGCAGGTAGTCGTCTCCGTCGCGCGTGGCGGTGGTGCGCATGGAGCCGAGCGCGTCGGACCCGGCGCCGGGTTCCGTGAGGCCGAGTGCGCCGACCTTTGTGCCGTTGCACAGGCCGGGCAGGTAGGTCTTGCGCAGATCTTCGTTGGCGTTGCGGTAGATGTTGTAGAGGCAGAGGTTCTCGTGCGCGACCCAGCTCAGCGCCAGCGCATGGTTCCAGCGCGAGAAGGCCTGCACCACCAGGCCGCTGGCGAACAGGTCCATGCCGACGCCGCCGTAGGCCTCGGGCACCGGCACGCCGAAGTAGCCGGTGGCGCCGATGCGCGCGAAGGCTTCGGGCGGCCACCATTCCTCGTCGTCCATGCGCTGCGAAAGCGGGTAGAGCTCCTGCCGGGCGAAATGGTCGGCCTGGTCGAGGATCTGCTGCTCGTCGTCGGAGAGGCCGGAGAAGCGTTGGGCTGCGCTTTGCGTGGAGGCGGTGGAGTTCATGTGGTTTGGAGATGGGAAATTCAAGGGCGTGATGGCACACCGCTAGTCGATGCGCTGCCCGTCGTCGAGCGGCAGCCGCGCGAGTTCGTGCCGTTGCAGCTTGCCGGTGGTGCTGCGCGGCAGTTCCTCGCTGCGCACGAACTGCAGGTAGCGTGGGCGCTTGTAGCCCGCGAGTCCTTCGCGGCACCAGGCGACGATCTCTTCGCGCGTGGCTTGCGCGCCCGGTTGCAGCACCAGCACCGCCTTGATGGTCTCGCCCCAGTGGGCATCGGGCACGCCGAAGACGCAGGCCTCCTGCACGGCAGGGTGCCGTCCGATGACGGCCTCGACCTCGGCCGGGTAGACGTTCTCGCCGCCGGTCTTGATGAGGTACTTCTTGCGGTCGACGAAGACCAGCGTGCCGTCCGCCTCGCGGCGCAACAGGTCGCCGGTGTGCAGCCAGCCGCCGCGGAACACCTCGGCATTGGCGGCGTCGTCGTCGAGGTAGCCCGACATGACGCTCGGGCCGCGCACCACGCATTCGCCAGGCTGGCCCACCGGCATCTCGTTCATGTCGTCGTCGACGATGCGCACTTCCATGAGCGGGGATGGCAGCTTGCGAAGCGACGGCATCTCGCCGGGACCGGAACGCCGGTGCGCCAGCAGCAGGCTGCTCTCGCTCTGGCCGAAGGCATCGTAGAAGTCGATGTTGCAGGCCGCGGTCAGGCGGGCGATCACCTGCGGCATCATGTTCGCGTAGCCGATCGCGAAGCGCAGGCTCGACAGGTCGTGCGACGTGCGCGCCGGATGGTTCAGGAAATCGGTGATGACGCCGGGCAGCAGCAGGGTCCAGCTCAGCCGGTCGCGCTCAACCAGGTTGAACATCTGCGCCGCATCCGCCTTGCGCAAGGTCGCGTAGGTGCCGCCAGTCCAGATCGTGGCGTACAGCGGTTCGTCGCCGCCGCAATGGAACAGGGGCAGCCAGCCGATGAAGCCGTCGTTCTCGGTCAGGCCGAACCACTGCGCCAGCCGCAGGCCGCGCGTGGCCGCGGCGCGCTGGCTGATGAGGGCGCCCTTGGGCTGGCCGGTGGTGCCGCTGGTGAAGAGGATGTTGTGGATGTCCGAGCCCTGCGCCACGCGCGGCGGTGCATCGGCTGGGCTCGCGCGCAGCAAGGCTTCGTAGTCATCGAAGCCGGGCACGTTGCCGAAGGCGATCCAGTGGCGGATCTGCGCCTGGTCCGCGCGCAGTCCTTCCGCCACCGGCGCCAGGGCGTCCGAGACCAGCAGGCCGGTCGGCCGGCACTTGTGCAGGCAGGTCGCCAGTTCGCGAGGGTGCAGGCGGGTGTTCAGCGTCGCGACCGTGATGCCGAGCGCTGCGAGTGCGGCATAGCACTCGATGTACTCCGCGCGCGTTTCCGACAGCACCGCGATGGTGTCGCCGCGCCGGTAGCCACGGGCCTGCAATGCGCTGGCCAGCCGCCAGGCGCGCTCGCCGGTTTCCGCGTAGGTTCGTGTGCCCCCGTCCCAACTGATCGCGGTGCGCGGGCCGAACACGGTGAACGCACGGCGGAACATCGCATCGAGCGTGATGTCGCTCGCGAGCACCGCGTCTGTCGACCAGGTGGGCGTGGCGGAAGCAGTGCTCATCGGGGAACCTTCGCGCTACGCGCTGCGGTGCGAGCGCCTTCGGGCGACCGGCGGGCGATCATGGCGCGGCGCTCCTCTGTGCCGGGGCCGCGTTGCCGCGCTCCGCGAAGGCCGCCACGCGCGCAGCAAAGTCCGGTGTGGCCGCGCATCGAAGAAATGCCTCCTTCTCTCGCGCAAGGTGCACCTCCAGTGCATCGCGGACCTGCACCGAGGTCAGGCCCTTGATCTCCGCGACGGCTTGCGGCGCCATGGCTGCCAGCTGGTGCGCCCAGCGCAAGGCTTCATCGTCGGCCCGGTCGGCATCGACCACGCGATTGATCAGTCCGAGGCGCAGTGCCTCCTCGGCCTCCAGCGTGCTGCGCACCGTCAGCAGTTCGAAGGCGCGCGCCGCGCCCAGTTGCTGCGTGAGCCTGAAGCTGAGCCCGCCATCGGCCGACGCGCCCAGTTGCGCATAGGCCGTCACGAAGCGCGTGCCGCGCGCTGCGACCACCAAGTCGCAGGCCAGCGCGAGCGATATGCCGCCGCCCGCCACGGCGCCGTGCACGCTGGCGATCACCGGGATTGGCAAGCGGTTGAGGGCCATGGCCGTGCCGTGGAAGCTGTCGATCATCCTGGCGATGAAGGCCGGCAGGTCCGCGCGCTCCGCATGCATGGCGGCCACGTCGCCGCCGCCGCAGAAGGAACGTCCCTCGCCGCGCAACACCAGCACCCGCGCATGCGGCATCGCGGCAACTTGCGCGACCGCGCGGGCCAGGGCAGTGATCGCGTCGAAGTCGAGGGCGTTCAGCGAAGCGGGGCGCTGGAGTGTGAGCGTGACGACTTCGCTCGATGCGTCGAGCACCACGGAATTCGATTTGTCCATATGTCTCCAGGGCCCCTGCACAGGCCATGCTGCTCGTATTGACCGTCACTCAATAAAAGTGTTGGGATGCGAATGCGATGAGACACCCGATCGGCTGGTTTTGGAAGGGATGCAGGGCTAGGTAATACCCTGACATATGCAATCTTCATTCGCTCCGGCTTGAGGCTCCATGCGAATGAACGAGGGGAAATGATGCCCGTGATCGGTCGATTCCAGAATTTGAGTGAGGGTCATAAATCTGTTGACAGGCTCGAAGCCGGGTCGCAATATCCGGCCACACAACACAGACGCCGGCATCGGCGCGGAGACAAGACTTGAACTTGCGAGAGTCGCCGACCCGCGGCGCACGGCCATGCTGAACGTCACCAACCTGCAGGTCTTCTATGACCATGCGGTGGAGGCTGTGCGCGATGTGTCGCTCGAAGTGGGCGAGGGCCGGATCATCGCGCTGCTGGGCAGCAACGGCGCCGGCAAGTCGACCGTGCTGAAGGCCATTTGCGGCGTGCTGTACCCCGAGGACGGCGAGATCACCGGCGGCACCATCCGCTACCGCGACGACAGCCTGGAGCGCTGCGCCCCGCACGAGATCGTGGCTCGCGGCCTGGTGCAGGTACCCGAAGGCCGGCGCCTGTTCGACACCCTCACGGTGGAGGAGAACCTGCGCATGGGCGGCTACCTGCAGCCCGCAGCCGGCACATCGGAGGCGCTCGCCAACATCTACAGATTGTTCCCCGCGATCGAGGCGCACCGGCATCGGGTGGCCGGCTATCTCTCTGGCGGGCAGCAGCAGATGGTGGCGATCGGCCGGGCGCTCATGAGCCAGCCGAAGCTGCTGCTGCTCGACGAGCCTTCGCTGGGGCTGGCGCCGCAGATCATCGCGGAGATCTTCGACATCATCCGGCGGCTTCGCGACGAGCGCGGACTGACGGTGCTCCTGGTCGAGCAGAACGCGCAGCTCGCGCTCTCGCTGGCGGACTACGGCTACATCATGGAGCGCGGCAGGGTGGTGCTCGACGACACGCCCGCGAAGCTGCTGGCCAACGACGACGTGAAGGAGTTCTACCTTGGCGTGCAGGCTGGCGGCCAGCGGCGCAGCATGCGCGAGATCAAGCACTACAAGCGGCGCAAGAGGTGGTTGTCATGAGCGCCGCCCGGCCGCCCGAAGGCGCTCGCACCGCAGCGCGACAGTGCGGAGGTTTCCAATGAGCGCCGCCCGGCCGCCCGAAGGCGCTCGCACCGCAGCGCGCAGCGCGGAGGTCTGCAGGTGAGTGCAGTGCTGGCGCCGCACACGGACCGTGTCGTGATGGCGGGGGCGATCGGCGCCGCTGGCACGTCGGCGGTGGAATCCGCGGCGCAGACGCTGCTCGAACTCCAAGGCATCGGCAAGCGCTTCGGCGGACTGGAAGCCCTGGCAGGCATCGACCTGCGTGTGCAGCGCGGCCACATCTGCAGCGTCATCGGGCCCAATGGCGCGGGCAAGACGACGCTGTTCAACCTGGTCTCCTGCCTGCTGCGGCCGAGCAGCGGCAGCATCGCCTTCGAGGGCGAGGACATCACCGGCGCGCCGGCCCACAGCCTGTCGCGCCGCGGCATCGCGCGCACCTTCCAAAACCTGGCGGTGTTCAAGCACGAATCGGTCATCGACAACATCCTGACCGGCCTGCATGCGCGCCTGAGCACCGGCATCTTCGGCGCCGCGTTGTTCTGGGGCGCGACCCGCCGTGCGGAGATCGCCGCGCGCGAGGCCGCGGAAGAGATCGTCGAGTTCCTGGAGATCGAGACCATCCGCGACCTGCCGGTCGGCACGCTTTCCTATGGCCTGCAGAAGCGTGTCGAGCTGGGCCGCGCGCTGGCGATGCAGCCGCGCCTGCTGCTGCTCGACGAGATGGTCTCCGGCATGAACCAGGAAGAGACCGAGGACATCGCGCGCTTCATCCTCGACATCCGCGAGGAACGCAACGTCACGGTGATGATGATCGAGCACGAGATGGGCATCGTGATGGACATCTCCGACCATGTCTGCGTGCTGAACTTTGGCCGCAAGATTGCCGACGGCACGCCGGCCGAGGTCGCCGGCAACCCCGCGGTCATCGCCGCCTACCTGGGCCAAGCCGCATGACCCAGCGCGACCACACGCTGCATGCCGATGCCGAGCTGCCGCCCGGTGTCCTGGAAGGCCGCGCCACCTTGCCCGGCCTCCTGCGGCATCGGGCTCGCAGCACGCCGGATCGCATCGCGCTGCGCGAGAAGGTTCGCGGCATCTGGCAGGGCACGAGCTGGTCGGGCTACTTCGAGCAGGTGCGGGCCTTTGCGCTGTACCTGCAGGGCATCGGCTTCGGCGCGGGCGACAAGCTGGTCATCGCTTCGGACGGCACGCCCGAATGGTTCTTCGCCGACCTCGCGGCGCAGTCGCTCGGCGGGGTCACGGTGGGCATCTACCCGACCAATCCGTGGCCGGAGCTTCAATACATCGTGCGCCATTGCAAGGCGCGCGTAGCGGTCTGCGGCGACCAGGAACAGACCGACAAGGTGCTCGAAGCGATGCGCCGCGACGGTGGATTGCCGGACCTCGAGCATGTGCTGACCGTCGACTGGAAGGGCATGCGCCACTACCAGGAGCCCATCCTGCAGCCTTTTGCGGAGGCGCTCGCGCAAGGCCATGCCCTGGCAGGCGACCCTGTGCGCAGCGCCGCCTGGGACGCCACGCTGGAAGCGGTCGACGCCGACCAGGACGCATTGATCGTCTACACCTCCGGCACCACCGGCATGCCCAAGGGCGCGCGCATCTCGCACGCCGGCATCGTGCGCAACGCGGCCGCGCTTGGCCAGGTGCAGGGCTTCGGCGGCAAGCCGCTCACCGTGGTCTGCTACCTGCCGCTGTGCCATGTAGCCGAGCGGCTGATGTCGACGGTGATGCAACTGGTCTATGGCTCCGTCGTCAACTTCGCGGAATCGATCGACGCAGTGACGCACAACCTGCACGAGATCGGGCCGAGCTTCTTCTTCGGCGTGCCGCGTATCTGGGAGAAGCTGCAGCAGGAGATCCTGATTCGCTCGCGCGACGCGCGGCCCATCGCGCGGCGCGCCTTCGAGCGTGCGCTGGCGACTGCGACGCCGATTGCCGAGCGGACCATTGCCAACGGCGGCAAGCCGGTGAGTGCGCGCGATGCCTTCGGCGCGTGGCTGCTGCGTGTCACGGTGTTCAGCAACCTGCTGGCCGGCGTCGGGCTGGACCGCACCCGGGTCGCGATGACGGGCGGCGCCTCGATCTCGCCCTCGGTCATCCTGTTCTTTCGCGCGCTGGGGGTGCCGATCTACCAGATCTACGGCATGACCGAGAGCAGCGGCGCAAGCCATTCGCAATCGCCGGCGCAATCGCGGCTCGGCTGGTGCGGGCCGCCCGTGCCCGGCGTGGTCGAGCAGCGCGTGGCTGCCGATGGCGAACTGCAATTGCGCGGCCCGATCGTCTTCAACGGCTACCTGCATGACGAGGAGGCCACGCGCGCGGCCTTCGACGAAGGCTGGCTGCGCACCGGCGACATCGTCGAGCTCGACGCGGCCACCGGCCAGGTGCAGATCGTCGACCGCAAGAAGGCGATCCTCATCACCAGCGGCGGCAAGAACATCACGCCCTCGCTGATCGAGAACGCGTTGAAGGAGAGTCCCTACATCAGCGAGGCGGTGCTGCTCGGCGATGGCCGGCATTTCGTCTCGGCGCTGATCCAGATCGACCTCGACACGGTGGGCAAATGGGCGCAGGAGCGCGGCATCGCCTACACCACCTACGAGACCCTGGCCCGGCTGGAGGCGGTCAACACGCTCATCGCGGAGGATGTGAAACGCGTCAACGAGCGCTTCTCGCGCGTGGAGAACATCCGCAAGTTCGCGCTGCTGCGGAAGCAACTCGACCACGACGATGGCGAACTCACCGCCACGATGAAAGTGCGCCGCCGCGTGATCGAGCAGAAGTTCGCGGCCGAGGTGGCGCACATCTACGGGCTGGAAGCGGCATGAACTACTTCCTCAACCTCGTGACCTCCGGCCTCGTCATCGGCGCGCTCTACGGCCTGGTCGCAATGGGCTTCGCCATCGTCTACCGCGCCACCGGCATGGTGAATTTCGCGCAGGGCGAAGTGATGATGCTGATCGCCTACATCAGCTTCAGCCTGGCCACGATTCCGGGCATCGGCTTCGGTCCGCTGCTGGCCGCGGTGCTGGCGATCGCCGTGCTGCTGGGCCTGGCGATCGACCGGGTCTTCATCCGGCCGATGCTCGGCGAGCCGATGTTCTCGCGCGTCATGGTCACGATCGGGCTGGCAGTGGTGATCCGCTCCACGGTCATCCTGATCTGGGGCGTCGAGCCGACGGCCTTCCCGCGGCCCTTCGGCAACACGGTCATCCGCTTCGCCGGGCTCGCGCTCTATCCGGGGCAGATCTTCGCGATGGTCGTGCTGGCGGTGCTGTGCCTCCTGATGTGGCTCTTCTTCTCGCGCTCGCGCATCGGCATCGCCATGCGGGCCACCTCCAACAACGAGACCACCGCGCTGCTGATGGGCATCAACGTGAAGCGCATCAGCGCCATCGCCTGGGCGCTGTCGGCGGTGTTCGCGGCCTTCGCCGGATTGACCTTCTGCCTGATGTTCAGCCTGGAGCCGGAGATCTCGCAGATGGGCCTGCGCGGCTTTCCGGCGACCATCCTCGGCGGGCTCGACTCGGTCATCGGCGGCGCCTTCGGCGGGCTGGTGATCGGCGTGGTCGAGAACCTGGCCGGCGGCTACCTGGGGCGCGGGCTCAAGGAGATCGCCGGCTTCGTGCTGATCATCGTCGTGCTGATGGTGAAGCCCTACGGCCTGTTCGGCCAACGTGAGATCGAGCGCGTCTGATGCAAAGCCGTACCTACCAGACCACCTACGCCGGCCTCGTCGCGCTGGCGCCGCGCCGCTCCACCTGGTCGTGGTCGCTGGCCGGGCTCGTGCTGCTGACCTTGGCACCGGCGTGGTTCGGCGCGCACGGGCTCAACATCCTGACCGACATCTTCGTGGTGTCGATCGGCGTGCTCGGGCTGAACCTGCTGTCGGGCGTGGCCGGGCAGATCTCGCTGGGCCATGCCGGCTTCCTGCTGATCGGCGCCTATGCGCAGGCGATCCTCGGCACGGACTATGGCGTGCCCTCGCTGCTGGCGATTCCTCTGGCCGGGCTGGTCGCCGCGCTCGCGAGCCTCATCGTCGGCGTCCCGTCGCTGCGACTCAAGGGCTTGTACCTTGCGATCACCACGCTGGCCTTCACCTTCATCGTGCGGCATGTGGTGCTGTTTGCCGAAGGGCTGACGCGCGGCTCGGCGGGGATGCCGGTCGAGCCGCTGTCCATCGCCGGCTTCTCGTTCAAGGGCGACGAACGCTTCTACTATGCCGCGCTGGCGATGCTGGTGCTGTTCGTGCTCATCACGCTCAACATCATGCGCACGCGCATCGGCCGGGCCTGGCTGGCGCTGCGCGACCATGACATCGCGGCCCGCGCCATGGGCATCGACCTGATGCGCTACAAGCTGCTGGCCTTCATGGTGAGCGCCTTCTACACCGGCGTGGCGGGCGCACTGGTGGCCTTGCAGACGCGCTTCGTCAACGTCGACACTTTCACGGTGCTGATCAGCATCGAGGCGCTGGCCATGGTGATCGTGGGCGGCATGGGCCGCACCCATGGCGCGATCCTCGGCGCGGCGTTGATCCTCTTCCTGCCTGAACTGCTGAACTACGGCTTCGCGGCCGCGGGTGACAGCGTGCGCACGCTGATGGCCGACCGCATCTACGAGGTCAAGGGCCTGATGTACGGCGTGGTGATCCTGCTGTTCCTGCGGCTCGAACCCGAAGGCCTGGCTGGCATCTGGCGCAAGTCCAAGCGCTTCTGGGTGCAGTGGCCCCTGTCGCAATGATCGTCGAGACAGATGAATACGAAGACAGCGCACGGTCCGGAATCGTCCAGCGCCGGCGCCCACAGAAGGAGACCCCAGTGAACCAGCTTGCAACGAGACGCGCGCTTCGCCTTGCCGCCACCACGACCCTCGGCCTCGCCGGCCTTCTTGCGGCGTTCGGCGCGCAGGCGCAGGACGTGGGCGTGACGGCCACGGAAATCCTGATCGGCGAGGTGCAGCCGATGTCGGGCCCGGCCTCGCTGATCGGCAAGGCGGGCGCCGCCGGTTCGAAGCTCGCGATCGCCGAGATCAACGCGGCCGGCGGCATCAACGGCCGCAAGCTGCGCGCGATCTACGAGGACGACGGCTACGTGCCATCGCGCTCGGTGTCGGCGGTGAAGAAGCTGATCGATACCGACAAGGTCTTCGGCATCACCGGCACCAGCGGCAGCTCGCACATGGTGGCGATGCTGCCGGCCATCGAGGAAGCCAAGGTGCCGACTGTGGTGCACATGGCGCCGAACCCCGCGGTGGTGTCGCCGCGCCGGCCCACCGTGTTCATGATCGGCCCCGACTACGACTATGCAAGCTACGCGCCGATGCGCTACATGGTCGAGAAGATGAACAAGAAGGGCGCCAAGTTCGGCATCCTCTACCAGGACGACGACTTCGGCAAGGCGCTGCTGTCCGGCTACCAGAAGGCGGTGAAGCAGTACGGCCTGAACAGCGTCGCGGAGATTTCCTTCAAGCGCGGCGCCAAGGACTTCTCGGCCGAGGTGCTCACGCTGAAGGACAAGGGCGTGAACGCGATCTACCTCGGCACGCTGACGACCGAGTCAGCCTCGATCATGTCGGAGCTGCGCCGGCTCGACATGGACGTGACGCTGGCGACGCTGTGGGCGGGTCAGTTGCCTGCGGCGGTCAAGCTGGCCGCGCCGTCCGGCTACCAGTACCTGATCCCCGACTACTACGCATCGAACTACGACCCGGCCGGCGTGGCGCTGATGGCCTCCGCCAGGAAGTACCTGAGCCCTGACGACTACAACAACTTCAACCGCTACACCGTGAGCGGCTACGTCGGCACGATGGTGTTCGCCGAAGGGGTGCGCCGTTGCGGCGCCACCTTGACGCGCGCCTGCGTCGTGGCGCAGCTCGACAAGCTGCATGACTTCAAGGTCGGTGGGCTGAGCGGGCCGGTCTCCTTCGACAACCCGAAGGCCCAGGCGGTGCTGCCGATCAAGCTGTTCCAGACCGATCCGCAGGCTGGCACGGTGAAGGCGTTGACCGACTTCGACGCGTATTGAACTTTCCGACGATGACCATTCCAGCCACGCCATCTCCCAATCTCGAGCGCTATCGGTCGGCCTTCCGGCCCGGCCTGTTCGAGGGCCGCACCGTCGTCGTCACGGGTGGCGGAAGCGGACTCGGCCGCTGCACCGCGCATGAACTGGCGAGCCTGGGCGCGCACGTCGCACTGGTGGGCCGGCAGACGGCCAAGCTGCAGGCGGTCGCGGCGGAGATCACCGCGATCTACCCGGAGCGCGCCGCGGACGTCACATGCCATGCCTGCGACATCCGCGACGAGGCGTCGGTCCAGGCCACGGTCGCGGCCATCGTGCAGTCCCATGGCCGGCTCGACGGGCTCTTCAACTGCGCCGGCGGCCAGTACCCGGCGAAGCTGGAGAGCATCTCCTTCAAGGGCTGGGATGCGGTGGTGCGCAACAACCTGCACGGCACCTTCCTCTTCTCGCGCGAGTGCTACGTGCAATGGATGCAGGCGCATGGCGGAAGCATCGTCAACATGCTGGCCGACATCTGGGGCGGGCTGCCCGGCATGGGGCACTCGGGGGCGGCGCGCGGCGGCGTGCTCACGCTCACCGAGACGGCGGCCTGCGAATGGGGGCATTCAGGCGTGCGGGTCAACGGGGTCGCGCCGGGCTGGATCGCCTCCGCCGGCATCGACACCTACGACGAGGACTACCGCAACGTGCTGCGGGGCTTGCGCGGCAAGGTGCCGCTGCAGCGCTTCGGCACCGAGGCGGAGTTGTCGTCGGCCGTGGTGTACCTGCTGTCGGAAGCGGCCGGCTTCATCAACGGCACGGTGATCCGTGTCGACGGTGGGGTTCCCACGGCGCGCCACACATGGACGCTGGCCGCGGCCCAGCGCAGCTTCCCCTTCGATGGCTTTCCGCAGTACCAGCCGCCGGTGACCTTCGCCGATGGCGGCGCGCCGGAAGGGGCGGCGGGCCCATGACTGCTTCGACCACTACGGCTACTTCGCAGGTCAGGGTCGAGCGCGACGGCGCCGCCTGCCGCATCACGATCGATCGGGCCGACGCGCACAACACGATGACCGATGCCGTCATGGCCGCGTTGGTGGAGGCCCTGCAGCAAGCCGAAGCGATGGAGGGCGTGCGCGCCATCGTCCTGACCGGCGCGGGTGACAAGACCTTCTGCGCCGGCGGACACCTCAAGCCCACGGCCGACGGCTCGCCGTTCGCGCTGGAGCCGGGCCGCTTCGACAACCCGGTCGCGGAACTGTTCCGTGCGCTGGAGCGCTGCAACCTGCCGATCATCGCCCGCGTCAACGGCGGCGCCTTCGGCGGCGGCCTCGGCCTGGTCTGCGCCTGCGACTTCGCCATTGCCACCGAAGGCGCCATGTTCGGCACCACCGAGGCCAGGGTCGGCGTCTTTCCGATGATGATCCTGCCGGTGCTGATGCGCGTGATTCCGCGGCGCCGATTACAGGAGATGTGCTTCTTCGCGCAGCGCTTCACGGCCGCCGAGGCGCAGCGCTTCGACATCGTGAATGCCGTGGTGCCGGCCGGTGAACTGGACGGCGCGGTCGATGCCATGGTGGCCAGGCTGGCCGCCAACTCGCCCGTGGCGTTGCGCATCGGGCGGCGCGCCATCTCTGCGATCCATGATCTTGCCTTTGGCGATGCGCTGAACCTGGCGCAGGCCATCCTGCCGGTGCTGTCGCAGAGCGAGGACACGCGCGAAGGCATGAAGGCCTTCGCCGAGCGCCGCGCGCCGGTGTGGCCCGGGCGTTGAAGGACCGTGCCATGAGCCGTTCGACGCTCCGCACACACCCGTTGCGCATCGGCTGCGCGAGCGGCTTCTGGGGCGACTCGGAGGAGGGCGCCGCGCAGCTCGTGCGGCGCGGCGACATCGACTACCTGGTGTTCGACTTCCTGGCCGAGATCACGATGTCGCTGCTTGCACGGGCGCGCGCCAAGTCGCCCGAGGCCGGCTATGCGCCGGACTTCGTACGCGTGGTAGCGGCGCTTGCGGGCGAGATCCAGTCGCGCGGCATCCGCGTGGTGTCGAACGCGGGCGGCGTCAATCCAGCCGCCTGCGCGCGCGCCCTGGCCGGAGAACTCCGGGCGCTCGGCGTGCCGCTGCGCATCGCGGTGGTGGAGGGCGACGACTTGTCGAGCCGTGCCGATGCCTTGCGTGCGGCCGGCACGCGCGAGATGTTCAGCGGTGCGCCGATGCCACCGCAATTGCTGAGCCTCAACGCCTACCTCGGCGCGCAACCGATCGTCGCCGCACTGGACGCCGGCGCCGACATCGTGATCACCGGTCGCGTTGTCGACAGCGCGGTCACGCTGGCGCCGCTGGTGCATGAATTCGGCTGGGGCTGGCAGGACTGGGACCGGCTCGCCACCGGGAGCCTGGCCGGCCACCTGATCGAATGCGGCGCGCAGGCGACGGGCGGCCTCTTCACCGACTGGGAGCGCGTGCCCGGCTGGGAGGAGATGGGTTTCCCGATCGTCGAATGCGATCCGGATGGGCAGGGCTTCACGCTCACCAAGCCGGCCGGCACGGGCGGACTGGTCGAGCCGGCGACCGTGGCGGAACAACTCGTCTACGAGATCGGCGATCCGCGTGCCTACCTGCTGCCGGATGTCTGCTGCGACTTCTCCGGGGTGACGATGTTGCAAGCGGGCCCCGACAGCGTGCGGGTGACCGGCGCGCGTGGCCGACCCGCGCCGGCCACGCTCAAGGCCAGCGCCACCTATGCCGACGGCTGGCGCCTGCTGGGCACGCTGATGATCGGCGGCCCTGCCGCGGCACGAAAGGCGCAGCGCGTGGGCGACGCGATCCTCGCGCGCTGCCGCCGACTGAACCTCGCGCGCGGCATGGCGGACTTCGACGAGACGAGCATCGAGGTGCTGGGCGCAGAGAGCACGTATGGCCCGCATGCGCGGACTGCGGACAGCCGCGAGGTAATCCTCAAACTGGCGGCGCGCCATGCGCAGCGCGCGGCGCTCGATCTGCTGGCCCGCGAGATCGCACCCTCGGCCACCTCGATGGCGCAGGGCATCACGGGCTTCGCGGCGGGCAGGCCTTCGCCGTCGCCGGTGGTGCGCCTGTTCTCGCTGCGCGTCGATCCGTCGCAGGTCGACGTGCGCGTCAGCCTGGACGGCGAGCCACTGGCGTTCGAGGCGGAGCCGGTCGCACACCTTTCCGGCGATGACAGCGCCCCTGACCTTGAACCGCGCATCGATGAAAGCAGCCCCACCACGCCCACTGAAACCGTGCCACTGATCCGCATCGCCCATGCCCGCAGCGGCGACAAGGGCGACATGGCCAACATCGGCGTGATCGCGCGCTCGCCGGCCGCGTACGAGTTCCTGGGCCGGGTGCTCGATGCCGACTCGGTGGCCTCCTACTTCGCCCATGTGTGCCGCGGCAAGGTGACACGCTTCGCAATGCCCGGTTGCCACGCCTTCAACTTCACACTGGAGAACGCCCTGGGCGGCGGTGGCGTCGCCTCGCTGCGCTACGACCCGCAGGGCAAGGCCTTCGCCCAGATGCTGCTGGACCTGCCGGTGGAAGTGCCACGCAGCCTGCTACAGGAATTGCCATGAAACCAGAGGCCAAGCCATCCACTTCCACCGCCAAGGTGACGCCCATCGCCGCCGGCAAGCAGACGCCTCGCCGCCTGCGACGCGCGGCAGAGATCCTCGCCGCCGCGCGCGCGGTGTTCCTGGAGAAGGGCTTCGAGCGCGCTTCGGTCGGGGAGATTGCCGCGCGTGTCGGCGTGGTCGAGGGACTGGTCTACACCTATTTCCCGACCAAGCGCGACCTGCTCAACGAAGTGCTTCGCGGCATGTACGAGCCGCTGATCGAGGACATCGCCACCAGCTTCGCCCGCATCCACGGCCTGCGCAGCCGGCTGCGCTTCCTGGTCTGGCGACATCTGCGCGTGTACGTGGAGGAGCCGAGCCTTTCGCGCATCGTGCTGCACGAGGTGCGCACCAGCCCTGAATACTTCAAGTCCGTGCTGCACGACCTGCACGTGCGCTACACCGCCTTCCTGCTGCACACGGTGCACGAGGCGGTGGACAGCGGCGAGTTGCCTGCGGGCACCGATGCCGAACTGGTTCGCAGCATGGTCTATGGCGGCATCGAGCATCGCATGTGGGCGCAGTTGTTCGGCCGCGGGGGCGCTGTCGACGTGGAGGCGATGGCCGACCAGTTCACCGCCCTGCTGCTGAACGGCCTGTTGATGGAAGACGCCGTCGCGGCGCAGCCGGCCGCGGGCTCGCCGGCCGACATCGAGCGCCGCTTGGCGCGGCTCGAACGCATCGTCGCCGGCGCCGCGGCAGAGGATGTACGCAGCATGCCCACCGTCGCAGCGCCACCAGCCACCGTCGCAGCGAAACAGCCGGTTGCGGCCAAACGCCGCAAGGCACGTTCATGACAGCCATTCGCAAGCTCTTCATCGCCAACCGCGCCGAGATCGCGCTGCGCATCGTTCGCACCGCGCGGCGCCTGGGCATCGACACCGTCGTGCCCTGGCACCAGCAGGATCGCGCCGGCCCTGCGCTTGCAGCGGCGACCGACATGGTGGAGGTGTTCGGCCAGCCGCCCGTCGCGGCCTGGCTCGACGCACAGGCGATGATCCGCGCGGCCCGCGACAGCGGCTGCGACGCAATCCACCCGGGTTATGGCTTCCTCTCCGAGAACGCCGCCTTCGCGCAGGCCGTGGCCGATGCCGGCCTCGTGTTCGTCGGCCCGCCCGCCAAGGTGATCGAGCTGATGGGCGACAAGATCAGCGCGCGCAAATTCGCGGTGGCGCATGGCGTGCCGGTCACCCCTTCAGCCGACGAGGCGGACGATCCGTCGACCTTCGCCGCGCGTGCACGCGCCGTCGGCTTTCCGCTGCTGATCAAGGGCGCGGCCGGCGGCGGCGGCAAGGGCATGCAGATCGTCCGGGGCGAAGACGGACTGGCAGACGCGATCACGATCGCGCGCGGCGAGAGCCAGCGCTACTTCGGCGATGGCCGGCTCTTTGCCGAGCGCTTCGTCGAGCGGCCGCGGCACATCGAGGTGCAGGTGTTCGGCGATGCGCACGGCCACGTGATCCACCTCGGCGAGCGCGAGTGCTCGATCCAGCGGCGCTTCCAGAAGCTGATCGAGGAATCGCCCGCGCCCGGCCTTGCGCCGGCCCTGCGCGAACGCATCTGTGCCGCCGCCGTGCGGCTGGCGGGCGCGGCCGGCTACGTCAATGCGGGCACGGTCGAATGCATCGTCTCGCCCGAAGGCGAATTCTTCTTCCTCGAGATGAACACGCGGCTGCAGGTCGAGCATCCGGTGACGGAGATGGTGACCGGCCTTGACCTCGTCGAACTCCAGTTGCGCGTGGCGCAGGGCGAGCCGCTGGGCATTGCGCAGGAAGACGTGCGCCATGCCGGCCACGCGATCGAATGCCGCATCCTCGCCGAGGACGCCGACGCCGGCTTCGTGCCCGACACCGGCCATGTGCTGCTGCTGCGCACGCCGCAGGGCCCGGGCGTGCGCTTCGACGGCGGCGTGATCGAGGGCGCGGCGGTGACGGCGGATTTCGATTCGATGCTGGCCAAGCTGGTGGTGCATGGCGTGGACCGCGGGCTGGCGATCTCGCGCATGCGCAACGCGCTGGCCGAGACCGCGATGCTCGGCGTGACGATCAACAGCGACTACCTGGGCCGCGTGTTGCGTCACCCGGCCTTCGGACGCGGGGAGACCGATACCGGCTTCCTCGAGCGGCATCGCGCCGACCTCCTGCCGGACTCGCTGAGCGATGCGCAGCGCCACGCCCTGTTGGCGGTGGCCGCCAGCGCCGCGCCCGAGCGCAGCGCCAGGCCGATTCCCGAGCCCTACGCCTCGATGGGCGCGTGGCGCAACTGAGAACCTGTGAACAAACCAGCCATGCACGCTCAGCCCGCCCAAACACGCCCACTCGTCGTTGCGAATGCTCGCCGTAGCGCGAGCTACGGCTGCGCTTTGCGCCTGGATTGGGCGCGTTTGGACGAACTGCTCGTACACGTCCGATTTATTCACAGGTTCCGAGTGGACCTCTTCAATCCATGACCCTGCTTTCCCTCAGCGACGAGCCGTCCACGCGGCATCAGGTGCACCTGCGCCACGACGGCGTGGCCGTCGATGACACCCGGCTGGCCGTGCGCCAGACCGGCAACGGCGAGTTCAGCACCCTGGTCGATGGCCGCATCGAGAAGCTGCTGGCCGTGGCCAACGGCGACGCCATCTACGTCCAGTTGCAGGGCCGTGCCTGGCGCGTGGAGCGCATCGATCCGACGCGCGCCCGGTCTGCGGGCGGCGCTTCCGCCGACGGCAGTTCGCAGGCGCCGATGCCCGGCGTCGTGGTGTCGCTGCACGCCGCGCCGGGCCAATTGGTGCGCCAGGGCGAGGCGCTGCTCGTCATCGAGAGCATGAAGCTCCAGATGACCATCGGCGCCGCATGCGATGGCGTGGTCGCCGAACTGCCATTCGCGGTCGGCCAGACCTTCCAGCGCGGGGCGGTGCTGGTGCGCGTGGCCGCAGAGGAAGGGAGCGGCGCATGAGTCGTATCCAGAGCCATGTCGACACCGGCAGCGCCAGCTACAGGCAAAACCATGCGGCCATGAGCGAGCGCGTCGAGGCGCTGCGCCAGCGCATCCACACGGCCCGCCACGAGCGGCCGGAGCGCGACATCGAGCGCCTGCATCGCCAGAAGAAGCTCACCGTGCGCGAACGCCTCGACCTGCTGCTGGACCCCGGCACGCCGTTCCTGGAGATCGGCACGTTGGCCGCCAATCGCGCCTATGGCGGCGAGGTGCATGGCGCGGGGCAGGTGTCGGGCATCGGCATCATCCAGGGCCGCGAGGTCGTCATCCATGCCGACGACCCGAGCATCAAGGGTGGCGCCTGGTATCCGCTGTCGGTGAAGAAGATCGTGCGCACGCTCGACATCGCGATCGAGAACCGGCTGCCGGTGCTGCACCTGTGCGACAGCGCCGGCGGCTTCCTGCCCCTGCAGTCCGACCTGTTCCCGGACCGGCATGCGGCCGGCCGCATCTTCCGCAACCAGTGCACGCTGTCGAAGATGGGCGTGCCGCAGATCGCCATCGTGCTGGGGCATTGCACGGCGGGCGGCGCCTACATCCCGGCGCTGTGCGACTACAGCGTGATCGTGCGCGGCAACGGCGGCGTGTTCCTCGGCGGGCCACCGCTGGTGAAGGCGGCCACCGGCGAAGTGGTCACGGCCGAGGCGCTCGGCGGCGCCGAGATGCACACGACCGTCTCCGGCACCTGCGACTACGCCGCCGACGACGAGCCGCATGCCTTTGCCATCGCGCGCGACATCCTGGCCCAGACCACGCCCATCCGGAAGCAGGCGATCGACCGCGTCGAGGCCGAGCCGCCTCACTACGATCCGCAGGAGCTCTACGGCATCATCCCGACCGACTGGAAGACCGGCTTCGACATGCGCGAGGTGATCGCGCGCATCGTCGACGGCAGCAACTTCCATGAATACCAGCCGGGCTACGGCACCACGATGGTCTGCGGCTATGCGCGCATCTGGGGCTGCAAGGTCGGCATCCTCGCCAACAACGGCGTGCTCTTCAACGACAGCTCGCTCAAGGCCGCGCACTTCATGCGGCTGTGCGACCGTGACCGCACGCCGCTGGTCTTCCTGCAGAACATCACCGGCTATATGGTCGGGCGCGAGTACGAGGAGCGCGGCATCACCAAGGACGGCGCGAAGATGATCATGACGCAGGTGGGCTGCACGGTGCCGAAGTTCACCGTGATCGTCGGCGGCTCCTTCGGCGCGGGCAACTACGGCATGTGCGGGCGCGCGTTCGACGGGCGCTTCCTCTGGATGTGGCCGCAGTCGCAGATCGCGGTGATGGGCGCGGAGCAGGCCGCCAATACGCTGGCCGAGGTCAAGGTGCGGCAGCTGGAGCGCAAGGGCCGCACGCTGTCGGCCGAAGAGGTGGCCGCCATTCGCGACCCGGTGCTCAAGAGCTTCGAGGAGGAGAGCGATGCCTACCACTCGACCTCGGAACTGTGGGACGACGGCATCCTCGATCCGGTCGACACGCGCAATGCGCTCGGCATGGCGATCGTCGCCTCGCTCAATGCGCCCTTCGACGACGACATCGGGTATGGCGTGCTGCGGCTCTGACGGCTAAGCGATCCACCATGCCATTGCCCACGCTGTTCCAGAACACCCTGTCGGTGCCTGTCATCGGCGCGCCGATGTTCCTGGTGTCCTTTCCGCCGCTGGTGACGGCCTTGTGCAAGGCCGGCGTGGTCGGCACCTTTCCGCACGTCAATGCGCGACCGACGGCGCAGCTCGATGACTGGCTCAGCGAGATCGAGCGCGAGCTGGCATCGTCCCGCGCGGCCGACCCGAAAGCCCTCATCGCGCCGTTCGGCATCAACCTCGTGGTGCACCACACCAATCCGCGCTTCGAGCCGGACCTCGAAGTGGTGGTGGCGCACAAGGTGCCCTTCGTCATCACCTGCCTCGGCAATCCCGCGCCGGTCGTGCAGGCTGTGCATGCCTATGGGGGCACGGTCTTCTGCGACGTCACGAGCGCCGAGCACGCACGCAAGTCGGCGCGGGCCGGCGTCGATGGCCTGATCTGCGTCGGCGCCGGCGCAGGCGGCCATGCATCGAGCCAGGGCGCGTTCTCGCTGGTGCGCGAGATCCGCGAGTTCTGGCAGGGCAGCCTGGTGCTGGGCGGCGCCATCAACGACGGCTGGCAGGTGCGCGCGGCCGAGATGCTCGGCGCCGACCTGGCCTACATGGGCACGCGCTTCCTCGCCACGCGCGAGTCGCAGGCGCAGCAGGCCTACAAGCAGATGGTGGTCGACGCCGGCGTGGCCGACCTGATCTACACCGACCGCTTCTCCGGCGTGCCGGCCAATTTCCTGCGCGCGTCGATCGATCGCTTCGGCATCGACGTCGCCACGCTGCCGCCGAAGAAGCCCGACATGGCGTCGCTGACCGACACCGAGGCCCGCGTCTGGAAAGACCTGTGGAGCGCAGGGCAGGGCGTGGCCACGATCCACGACATCCCGACCGTCGCCGAACTCGTCAGGCGCATAGCCGAGGAATACCGGGCTGCCTGCCGCATTCCGCCGAGCCCCGCGCTGCGGACGGCCTGATGACCATGCAGGCTCCCGCTCCGCTCCATTTCTGGTTCGACTTCGCGTCGCCCTATGGCTACTTCATGGGCGAAAAGATCGACGCGCTGGCTGCGCGCCACGGTCGCAGCGTGCGCTGGCGACCGATCCTGTTGTTTGCCGTGCTGCGTGCGCTGGGGTTGCCCGCGCCGTTGGAGAACCCTGTCAAGCGCGATTACATGGCGCATGACTTCGAGCGTTCGGCGCGGCACCTGGGCGTGGACTTCCGCCTGCCCCCGGGCTTTCCTGCGATCACCCAGCATGCGGCGCGTGGCTTCTACCTGCTGGAGGCCGTCGATGCGCAGGCCGCGGTGCGCTTCGCCCGCGGCGTGATGCGCGCCTACTTCGTCGATGCGACGCCGATCGGCGACCCGGCGGTCGTGGCGCGATGGCTGGCCGCGCAGGCGCCTGTCCTTGGCAATGCGGACACCTGCCTGCAACTGTTGCAAGGCGCGCAGGCGAGGTCCTTGCTGGCGGCGGCGGTCGACGAAGCCGTGCGCCAGCGCGTCTTCGGCTCGCCTTTCGTGATGGTGGACGGCGAGCCATTCTTCGGCGTCGATCGATTGCCGCAGATCGACGCCGTGCTCGCCGGCGCCCTGGCTTCGCGGCCCTTCACTGCACTCGCCCCGCCCTGACCATGCAAGCCCCACCCATCGAGCTGTTCAACGAGGGCGCCGTCGGCGTCATGCGCTTCAACAGTCCGCGCACGCTCAACGCGCTGGACGTGCCGATGCTGCTGGCGATGGAACAGGCGATCGACCGTCTCGCGCAGGACCCGTCGGTGCGCGCCATCGTCATCACCGGCGTGGGCGATCGCGCCTTCGTCGCCGGTGGCGACATCCGGGACCTGAACACGCGGCGCGGCCTCGCGCATCACGGCGAGTTCGGCGAAGTGGTGCGGCGTGTGTTCCGGCGCCTGGAGAGCTGCAGCAAGCCGACGTTGGCCGCCGTCAACGGCTGGGCGCTGGGCGGCGGCATGGAACTGCTGCTGTGCACCGACATCCGCCTGATCGCCGACGGCGCGCAGATCGGGCTGCCCGAGATCAAGCTGGGCCTGTTCCCCGGCGGCGGCGGCTCGCAGCGCCTGATGCGCCAGTTGCCCCTGTGCCAGGCCAAGCTGCTGATGTTCACCGGCGATCCGATCACCGCCGCCGAGGCGCTCTCGCTAGGGCTGGTCAATCGCGTGGTGCCGGCCATGCATTTGATGGCCGAGACGATGGCGCTGGCGCAGCGCATCGCGGCGCAATCCCCGGTCGCCCTGCGGATGTTGAAGCGCGCGATGCTGCATGGAGCGGAAATGCCGCTCGATGCCGCGCTCGAATACGAACAGGCCATGATCAGCCTCGTGTTCGATAGCGACGACGCGCACGAAGGCTGCAGCGCCTTCATCGAGAAGCGCCCGCCGCACTTCACCGGGCACTGAACAACAACGACAGGAGACAACATGGAACAAGACCAGCGCATCGACCGCAACCTGATCCAGCGCGTCAACGTCGGCGACCTGCTGACGCGCAGTGCCGCACGTGGGCCGGCGAAGGATTGCGTGATCGATGGCGAACGGCGATTCAGCTACGGTGAATTCGAGGCGCTCGCCAACCGGGTTGCGCATGGCCTGCTGTCGCTGGGGTACGGCCCCGGCGATGCGCTCGCGCTGATGTCCGCCAACAGCGCCGAGTTCCTTGCCACCTACTTCGCCTGCGCCAAGGTCGGCGTGGTCTGCGTGCCGATCAACCTGTTCTGGCGCAACCGCGAACTGGCCTATGTGCTGGGCCACGCGAAAGTGCGCGGCGCGGTGGTGACCACCGACCTGTTCGAGCAGTTCAGCACCGGCCTGGAGCCCGGCCTGGCCTTGGGCGAGGTCATCGTCATCGGGGACATCGACAAGGTGCGCGGGCAGTTGGCGGACACCTATGCGCTGCACGCCTACGACGCGCTTCAGCGAGCGCA
The DNA here is from genome assembly GCF_018449755.1 of Variovorax sp. dw_954. Lineage (NCBI taxonomy): Bacteria > Pseudomonadati > Pseudomonadota > Betaproteobacteria > Burkholderiales > Comamonadaceae > Variovorax > Variovorax sp. dw_954. Next base: position 53,635 of record NZ_JAAVVD010000005.1, read on the forward strand.
GCCGGCGCACGTGCCGCCGGTCTTCGTCGAGGACCGGGCGCCGCTGTCCTACCTCTACACCAGCGGCACCACCTCCGCGCCGAAGGGCGTGGTCGGCAGCCAGCTCGCCATCTACCTCGAGTCGCTCGGCACCGCCATCGACACGCGCATGAGCGCCGACGAGCGTGCGGTGGCGCTGATGCCGATGTTCCATACCGCGCAGATCAACGCTATCTGCACGCCGGTGATCGCCGTCGGTGGCGCCATCTGCGTCATGCAGGGCTTCGATGCGCAACGGCTGCTCGACCTGGTCGAGAAGGAGAAGCTCACGCTGCTGTTCGGCCTGCCGATGATGTACCGCGCACTGCTCGAGGCGCAGCGCGAGCGCCCACGCGACGTGCGCAGCCTGCGCCTGGCCGTGTATGCGATGGCGCCGATGCCCGACCACGAACTGCGCGCGGCCATCGAGACCTTTGGCTGCGGCTTCTCGCTGATGTTCGGCCAGACCGAGATGAGCCCGGTCGCGACCTTCTTCCGGCCGGAGCACCAGCTCAGCCATCCCGGCGCGGCCGGCACGCCGGGGACGAATGTGCAGGTGGCCATCGTCGATCCGGACGGCATCGGGCTGCCACAAGGCGAGGCCGGTGAGATCGTTTATCGCAGCCCGCAGGCGTTGTCAGGCTACCTGCATGACGAGGCGGCCACGCAGCAGGCGTTCCGCCACGGCTGGTTCCACTCGGGCGACGTGGGCTACTTCGACGCCGACGGCCTGTTGTGGTTCAAGGATCGCTTCAAGGACGTGATCAAGAGCGGCGGCGAGAACATTGCCTCGATCGAGGTCGAGAAGGCCCTCTATGAAGCGGAGCCGGCGATCGCGGAAGTGGTGGTGATCGGCCTGCCGCACGCGCACTGGAGCGAGGCTGTGACCGCGGTCGTCGTGACGCGGCCGGGCGCGCAACTGGACACGCAGGCTCTGGACAGTCGCTTGCGTGAAAGGCTGAGTCCCTACAAATGCCCCAAGGCCTACATCATGGTCGACGCGCTGCCCAAGACTGCCACCGGCAAGATCCAGAAGTCCGTGCTGCGGGAGCGCCATGCCGGGCATTTCAGGGAAGCGGAGGGCAGGTGATCTGCGCCTCGGTGAGACGCTGAGCATCTGGCATGTGGTGGCCTGGTCGTCGTCCAGGCCCCTGGCCGCGCCTCACCGGCTTTCAAGGGAAGGCAACTGCCAATCCACCGAAGCCGCATCCGCAGGCAGGGTGGCAGTCATTACGGCGGCAGCTGCGAGGGAAACCAGCGAGGCAAGGATGAATTGGGTCATGCAGCAAGTTTCCGCGGGCGCCGTCATGGGCGCCTGTCGGAACGTGCCTCGTCGCGCTGCGCGCCGACGCCATGTCTTCAGGCTCAGGCCAGCCACGCGACCGCCACCGAAAAGCTGACGAAGGACAGCATTGTGGTGATGAGCACGATGCGTGCGATGCGGCCGGTGTCGGCACTGAATCGCTCGGCCAGCATGGGGATGCTGCTGGCGCTGGGCAGCGCGGCGATGAGCACCAGCACGACGAGCGCGAAATCGTCGAGCGGCACGCCGATGGCCTGTGCTAGCTTGCCGACGCCCAGCACCAGCGCCGGATGCACGAAGAGCTTGCAGAGCACGATCAGCGGGACGTCGCCGACGCCCCTGGAGGCCGTCTCCTTCTGCGGCCGCGCCAGCACCGCGCCGATGGTGAACAGCGCCACCGGCGACGCCCCGTCGGCCAGCATGCCGACCGAATTGCGGGCCGGCTCCCACAGCCGGAAGCCGGTGGCGGCGGTCAGGCACCCGAGCCCGATGGCCCAGGGCAGGGGGTTTTTCAGCATGCCTTTCAACGCATTGCCGATGGCGCGCGAGACGCCGTGCTCGATGGCGCTGTCCAGGCGCGACAGGGCAATGCACAGCGACGAAGTCACGACCATGTCGATGGCCAGCGCCACGATGGCCGGGCCGGCCGCGCGCTGGCCGAGCAGGGCCACGAGCAACGGCACGCCCATGAAGCCCGAGTTCGGGAATGCCGCGACCAGGGCGCCGAAGGACGCGTCGTTCCAGCCGATGTCCCCGCGCCGGGTGGCCAGGATCGCGAGCGCCACGATCAGGAGCGCGCACAGCAGGTAGACCGACGAGACCGTGGGATCGAGCAGACGCACGATCGGCGTGGTCGCCGCAAAGCGATACAGCATGCAGGGCAGGGCGAAGTACAGCACGAAGACGTTCAGCCCCGGAATCGCCTCCAGCGGCAGCAGCCCTGCGCGCGCCACGATCCAGCCGCAGAACACCAGCGCGAAGAAGGGAGCGGTGACGAGCAGGATCTGTTGCATGCGGTGGTTCGTGTCACTGCGTCGCGGCGCTGGCCATGCGCTCGCGCAGTGTGCGGTGGAGGACCTTGCGGGTGGCGGTGAGTGGAATCCCGGCGTCGCCGATGACGGCGATGGTACGCGGCCGTTTGTACCCGGCCATGCGCTCGCGGCGCCAGCGATGACGTCCTTTCGGCCGGTGCGTCAAGCCTGACAAGCCGACGAGGACAGGGTCTTCACTTCACTGCGAACGCTCGGGTGCAGGCAACATCGCCCTCATCTGCGCGGCAATCCGCTCGCCGCTGGTGGCAGGCGGAAAGTAACCGACATACTGGCCCGCTTCGTTGAGCACATAGGTGAACGACGTGTGGTCGATCATGTAGAAACGCGACCCTGGTATCGGCACCTTCTCGTAGAACACCTTGTACGACAACGCGACCCGCCGCACCTCCTCTTCGGTGCCGCCAAGAGCGACAAGGCGCGGATTGAAACTCCGGACATAGGCAGCCAGCACGGCCGGCGTATCGCGCAACGGATCGAGCGTCACGAACACGGGCTGGACGCGGTCCCCGTCGGCTCCCAGGGCGGTGATCGCGGCGGCCATGTCGGCCAGGGCCGTGGGGCACGCATCCGGGCAGCCCGTGTAGCCGAAGTACATCAGCACCACCTTGCCGCGCCACTGCGCCGGCCCCACGCGGCGACCGTCCGGGTCGGTGAGCTGGAACGGTCCGCCGATGGGCTGCCCGGTGCCGGTCATGAGTTCGTTCATGAGGCGCGCAGCCTCGGCACGAACGGGCGTGCTCGCTGCCTCTTCGGCATTGCCGCAGTTGGGTGCGAAAGCTGCCCACGCACCCAGCGTCCATGCGGCCAAGAGCCCGGCGGCGCGGCGAGTCATCGTCGTCGTCCGATGGGCCACAGGCACGTCATGCGCCGAACGTGAACTCGGTACCCGTCGTCGACGGAACCACCTGCTCCGGCATCATGTTGCGCAACGCGGTCATCAAGCCGGGCCCGGAGCAGTGCATGGGGATCAGCACATCCGGATTGATCTTGCCCAGTTCCACGACGGTCTGCTTCAGGTAGGCATCATCGGCCGGAAAGAGATGGAAGCCGCCGACGATCGCATGCACCTTGTCGATCCCCGACACCTTCATCGCCTGCCGTGTCGAATTGACGATGCCCGCATGCCCGCAGGAAGAAATGACGATGAGGCCGCGATCCTTGAGATGGAAGCAGGTGGCGTGCTCGTTGAGGTGCTGGTCGGGCACGGGCTTGCCCTCGGCCTTGGCCGCGGCCGCGGGAATGTCGCAGCCGAGTCCATCCTTCATGGCGTAGTCGACAAAGGTGTTCGGCAGCACACGTTCGAACGAATTGCGTTCGATCACGCCGGTGGTGAAGGCCTGGTCCGCAATCACGGTGGGTGTCGGGCACAGGACGACACGAACCTTCAGCGCCTCGAGTTCGCGGCGATCGAGCACGCCGAACTCGGCAAACTGCCCCGGCGCGCCACCTGCGTTCACGCGGCGGCAGAAGTTGTCCTCGCCGCCTGCGTAGAGCGTCAAGGGGGTCGGCAACTTCGCGCGATTCTGCTGGATGAACGGGATCAGGCCGCCGAAGTGGTCGTAGTGGCCGTGGCTGAGGATGAATGCCTGTGCCCTGGAGGGGTCGACGCCCATGATGGCGATGTTGTTGGTCAGCGCGTCGACCGTGTAGGCGAAGTCGAGCATCAGGTCGCGCGTCTGGCCGCCGGCCTGCGATTGCAGGGCGAGGGCCAGGCCCCACTCGTTGTGCAAGGTCTTGCGGAAGTCACCCGCCGCGGCCAGCCCGGCACGCTTGACCTTCACCCACGGGGAAGGGGTGGTGCGCGGTGTGTCGTAGCTGCTGTCGACGAGCACCTTGATGGTCAGGCGGTCGATCTGCGGGACGGCAATGGGAGGGGGCGGCTGCTGCGCCGATGCCATGCGGGCACCCAGGCCCGCGGAGGCGAGCGCGGCAGAGCCCAGGAGAAATCTTCGACGTTGGATGCTGTTGGCCACGGCGACCTCCATGCGAGCGAATGCACGATGATGCTTCGACTCCGGATGCGCAGCCTAGTACGACCCGGCTGACCCTGCACTGACACCTGGCGGGCGCCGCCGCGGCCCCGACAAGGCCTGCCGTACAGGCATGGCGGGAGGGACCTCAGGGCAAATGCAGGAGGTCCAGCTTCCACACCACCATGGCCACGAGCGATGCCAGCGCCAGCGCGGAGAGCGGCGCTCCCAGGCCGACGCGCCCGGCGTAGGGATCGTGCAGCAGTCGCAGCGCCTGGCGCGGGATGTGTGCGGTCTTCGACAGCGAGGCGCCGAGCCGCACGTTGACCTTCATGCGGCCGTTGATGGCCCAGCCGCTGGCATCCAGCAGCGGCCCCAGGCTGCGCTGGCGCAGCTTGAGCCAGGCGATCAGCATGCTGGGGCCGGAGATGGCGAGGATCACACCCGCGATCGCCATCGGAATCCATTGCCCCAGGTCGATGAACTTGCTGAACAAGGCCACGAGCACGGCGCTGATGCTGCCCATCGCGACGCCGATGGCCGCGACCGTCCCGACGTCGATGCGGCCGCGCGTGCGCACCGCTGCCACGCCGGCCGACGCGGTCTTGTCCGCGGTCGCCAGTCCGCTGGCCAATGAGCTGAGCGTTCCCTGCGCATTGGCGTCGCTGGCGGCGGCGCGCCGCGCGACCTGTTCCTCGATCATGCGCACGAACTTCTTGTAGGGGGAGAAGAAGGCCTGCACCACGCTGGTCGGGTTCTCGATCAGCCGCGTGATGGTCGCGTCCCAGTCGCGGCCTTGCCGGTCATAGAAGACGCCGTTGCGCCCGGCGAAGAGGAAGTCGACGTCGCCGGCGGTGAAGGCCGCGACGATGCTCATCTTCTCCTCCCCGCGCCGGCATTCGCAGTAGGCCAGGCAGGTCTTGGCCAGGCCCGCCAGCACCGCATGCTGCTTCACGTCGTCCACGCGCACCGCGAGGTCGCAACTGCGGCTGTCGAGGTAGAGCGTGCCGGCCTGGAAGATCGCGCCCTCGCGGCGATAGAAGGCCTTGAAGGAGACGAAGTTCTCCAGCAGCCGCAGCAGGTCGCGCTTGAAGCGCAGCAGTTTTTCGAGATCGCGCAGGCGTGCGTTGTGCGGGCCGGCTTCCTCGTCCTGCTCGATGAGCGCCATCACCGGGGCCTGCATCGCGGTCAGCGCGGTGATGGTCGCGCTGTCCAGTTCCGACAGCGGCGATCGCGGCTTCGCCGCCAGCCAGGCCCGGCAGGAAGCGACTCGGTGCAGCAGTTCGTTCCATTGGTGCTCGTCGATCTGGTTGGCTTCCCCGATCAAGGGCGCAACGGCATCCTGCTGCAGCGTGGCGAGCGCCCGTGCCCATGCCGGGTTGGCGCCGCTTCGCAAGGGCAGCGTGCGACCCGGTGCGATGGTCGCGAGCGGCAGCGCGGCGATGCGCGGGTTGTCGAGCGTCAGTTCCTCCGCACCGATGGCCTCATAGGTCTCGGGCGAAGCGTTGAGCGCAGCCACCGCCTGGATGTCATAGGCGGCCACGCGGCATCGCGCGAAGAAATCGTCGATCTTCTCGCGCACGGCTTCCACGGCCTCGGCCGCCTGCAGCATGCGTCCGTCGTGGCAAGCCGCGCCGTCGTCGCCGGCCTGCCAGAGACGCATCGCCTCGACTTCGGCGAAGAAGGCTTCGGCGTGTGTCCGGTCGACGCCATCGACGCCGTTGCAGTCCTTGACGCTACCCTGGGTCTCGGCGATCCATTGCAGCGTCCGGCGCACGGGCTCCTCGGCCGTGATGTCGGGGCCGATGATGCCGTCGCCGTTGAAACGCATGGCGGCGAGCGTGTCGCTGCGCTGCATGACGTCGTCGAGCGTGACGACGCCCGCGTCCTCCTTCTGCAGGTGGCGCAGCACGCGAAGGGCTTCTTCGCCCAGCGGCAGGTCGTCGCCATCGGTTTCACGGAATGCGTCCAGGGCGATGCTGTCGCCGCCTGCCATGAGCTCGTCGGGGTTGCGCAGGTGCGCGCATGCCCATTCGCAGGCGGCGATGAGTTCCGGCGGTCGGATGCGTCCGTCCTGGTCGGTGTCGATGAAGTCGAGCGTGCGGGCGTCGAACTCCACGCCGCGCGTGGGGCAGGCGAGTGCGACCCAGAGCTTCTGGTCGAGTTCGCCGATGTGTGCGATGTCGGCGCCGTCGCGGATCAGGACCTGGTCCACGCCGCCGGCGCGGAAGAACTTGAATTCGTGGGATGTAAGCATTGAACGGCGGATTTTTCGCGTGCCCCCTGCGGCCGCCTTGTAGGCATTTGGAGCATGTGGGCGCAGGAGCCTCGACCCGCTCGAGTGCTTGCGGTCAGAATACGCCGCAAGCGGCAGGCAGCGCCGCTCACACAGGAGCCGTCCCATGCCTATGACCCCCGCCCGTTCATGAAGCCGGAGACCCTTCCCCCGCTGGACGTCGATGCGCTGTGGCGCCGGTGCCTTCACATCGTCCGGCAACGCCGCCTCGGCGAGCCGCCGCAGGACGGCCCGGCGCTCACCTGGGAGGCGTCGCAAGGCTTCGCGCTCGGCGACGAGTGGAGCGCGCAGGCGGTCGAACTGTTCACGCTGGTCAAGCCGCTGCTCGATCGCACATCCGGCAGCACGCCCTGGGTGATCGGGCAACTGGGCCAGAGCCTCAACGGCTGCATCGCGACGCGCAGCGGCGATGCGAACTACATCAACGGCGCCGAGGTGCTGCTGCACCTGCATCGCCTGCGTGCGCTCAGCGACGCGGTGGTCGTCGGCGCGGCGACGGCGGGCCTGGACAACCCGCAGCTCACGACGCGGCGCGTGGAGGGCGACAACCCCGTGCGCGTGGTGATCGACCCGGCGCTTCGCTTGCCGGCGTCATTGCGGGTGTTCTCCGACCGGGCCGCGCCCACCTTGCTGGTCTGCGATGCGGAACGCGAGGCGGAGGCGGCAAGTCGCGTGGGCGCAGACCAGGTGCTGGGCGTGCCGCGGCTCACCGGCCCGGACGGCATCGTCGACGTTCGGGCTCTGCAAGCGGCCCTGGCCGGGCGCGGCCTGCGCGTGCTGTTCGTGGAGGGCGGCGGCGTCACCGTGTCGCACTTCATGCGGCAGGGCTGCATGGACCGGCTGCACCTGAGCGTCGCCGCCGTGGTCATCGGCGATGGCCGGCCGGGGCTGTCGCTGCCGCAGGACCTGTCGATGGGCGACTGCGCGCGGCCGGCCAGCCGGGTCTACCGGATGGGCGGGGACGTGTTGTGGGACCTGGACTTGCGGGCCGCGACATCGTCGGCCGGTACGGCCAGCACGTCCACATGACCGACGCGCAAGGACGTGCGTCCGATCGCGGCCAGGCGGCGCGCACTCCAGGCATGCACGAGCGCCCGGGCTGACGCATCCTGTTCCAGCGCCGCTGCGGCCATGCCCTGGACCATGGCTTGCAGCATCGCGTGGTGCGGTGGCTCGATGACCCAGTCGCTGCGTGCCTGCGTCACCCTGTAGCCGGACCGGCCGAGTCGCGCGGCGACGTGAGGCACGGCATCGACACCGAGTGCGGGACCGAAGCCCTTGTCGCCGAGTTGATGCGCGCGGAACAGCGCTTGAACCGCTGCATCGTCCGCGTCGACTTCATTCCATGCGACAAGGCCATCGACAGTCAGTGCAAACAGCAGCGCCGGCCTGGCGGCCGTGACATGGCCCAGCAACGCATCGAGCCAATCGGCCGACACGAGGTCCAGCAATGCCGAGGTGGTCACGAGCCGGGCCGCATGGAAAGGCAGGGTGGCGAGCCCGGTCGCGAGATCGACCCGGCGCGGCATGATGTCGGCCTGCCAGTCCGGGCCCTCGATCCGCCACCCCTCGGCCATCGTGCGCCATGCAAAGCCTTGCGCCTGCGCCCAGGCTGCGAAGTGTTGCGGCATCGCGGCCAGCAGTGCGGGGTCATGGTCGACCAGCAGCCACTGTTGCGCGCCACCGAGCTGCGGCGCCAGTGCGCGCACGTTGGCTCCTGTGCCGCAGGCCAGGTCGATCACGCGAAGGGCGGACTTGCCGCGCAAGCGGGCTGCCAGCGCGCGCAATGCGAGCGCATGGCCCGAACCAGCGCGGGCCGCCAGGTCGAAGGGCTCGCGCAATGCCAGCCAGTCGGCGCTGAAGCCGGTCATGTCGCGTGCGGCCTCTGCATCGCATCGACCAGGGCCGTGGCGAAGCGGGCGCCACTCTGGCGCCAGGTCGGCAAGGCCCGGCGTGCGGCCATGGCCCCGGCGCGCAACTGCGCGCGCCATGCCGGGTCTTCCATCAGTCGAAGCAACGCGGTGCGCAGCGCGACCACGTCGCCCGCTGGCACCAGTTCTCCAGCTTCCGTTGGCACCGTGTCGGGGATCGCGCCCGCCCGCGTGCTGATGACGGGCAGGCCCCGCGCCAGCGCCTCGGCCAGCGCCATGCCGTAGCCCTCGTGGAAGGAGGGCAGCACGAAGGCATCGGCCGCCGCGTAGAAGGCCGGCAGTTCGCCCTCCGCCTTGTCGCCATGCAGCACGATACGTTCGCGCAAGCCGCGCTTGTCGATGGCGTCGCACAGCGCGGACGCGCACGCGGCGTCCATCGTCTTGCTGCCGACGCAGTGGAGCGTCCACGCGCGGTCCTGCAGGCTGGCCAGCGCCTCGACGAGCAATGCGTGGCCCTTGCGCGGCGTGAGCGTGGCCACGCACAGCAGCGACAAGCCTTCCCCGCCCGACCCCGTCGCCGGCGGTGCCGCCTCGGTGCCCGGCACGACGACGGCCACGCGGGAAGGCGGAACGCCGAAGGCGTCCAGCCCGCGCGCGGTGAAGGGGCTGGTGACGATCACGCCGCGCACGGCGGCCAGCGCACGTCTCTCGCTTTCGTACAGCGCACGTTGCCGGGCGGGATCGAGCCCGGTCTCCAGCGAGAGCGGGTGGTGCACCAGCGCCACCCATCGCAGCCGCTGGGCATGCCGGTGCGCCAGTTCATCGAGCACGCCGAAGGCCAGGCCGTCGACCACGGCCAGTGCGCCATCGGGCAAGGCCTCGACCACGCGCGCCGTGCGGGCCAGCGCCTCGGCGGCGGGCGATGGAAAGCCGTCGCCGAGCGCATGGACCTCGACCTGCCATCCCGATGCGCGCAGCGCCTCGATGATGTGGCGGTCATAGGTGTAGCCGCCGGTGTGCGCGTTCAGGTCGCCGGGAACGAGGAAGCTGCAACGCATGCCGTCAAAGCGTGCGCTCATAGGCGGCCCAGGCCACGTGCGATTCATGCAGGCACACCCGCATCGAGGCCAGGCCGCTGGCGTGCGGGCCGAGTTCGCCGGCCGTGATGCGCGAGGCGATGCGGTCGAAGATCACGCGCGCCATGAATTCGGTGGTGGTGTTGCGTCCGGCGAAGGCGGCTTCGTCGTCGAGGTTGCGGAAGTTCAACTCACCGAGCACGCTGCGCAGGACCAAGGTGGCCAGCCCGATGTCCACGACCACGCCGTCGGCGTCGAGTTCAGGCCGGCGCAGTTCGAGATCGACCACGTAGGTGGCGCCATGCAGCCGCTGTGCGGGGCCGAACACCTCGCCGCGGAAGCTGTGGGCAATCATGAAATGGTCGCGGACGTTGACGCTGTACATGGGTGAGGGCTCCGTTGAAGTCTCGGCGTTCAGGAATAGTCGATGCGCTGGCACAGCGTGTCCGGCGCGCCGCGCGCCAGCCGCGCCAGCACCTGCGGCAGTTCGTCGAAAGGTGCGCTGTCGGTGATGAGTGCATCGAGCACCGGCTCGCGCAGCAGTTGCAGCGCCAGCATGAGCCGGCGGCGACGCGTCCAGCGCGCACGTTGCGCCGCGGCGACCTGGCCGACCTGCGAGCTCTTGAGCACGAGGCGGCGCGCATGGAAGGCTTCGCCGAGCCGCAACGAGACAGGTTGCGAGCCATACCAGCTCATCTCGAGCACGGTGGCTTCGAAGGCGGCGAGGTCCAGCGCGAGCGCGAGGCCCTCCGGATGGCCGCTGGCGTGGATGGCGATGTCGGCATCGGGCCGGGCGGTGGCAGGGCTCGCAAAGCTTGCGCCCAGGCGCTCGACCACCGCAGCGCGCGCGGCATGCGTGTCGATCACTTCGACCTCGCACCCCGGCATGCGGGCGGCCAGCCATGCCACCAGCAGGCCGACCACGCCGCCGCCGACCACGGCCATGCGATCGCCCACGCGCGGGGCCGCATCCCACAGCGCGTTCACAGCGGTCTCCATGTTGGCGGCCAGCACTGCGCGCGCGGCAGGCACGCCCTCGGGCAGCAGGTGCACGGCATCGGCAGGAACGCGATAGCGCGTCTGGTGGGGATGGAGGCAGAACACGTGGCGGTCTTGCAAGGCCGGCGGGCCCTGTTCGACGATGCCGACGCTGGCATAGCCGTACTTCACCGGCCCGGGGAAATCGCCTTCCTGGAACGCCGCGCGCATGCGTTCGAACTCGCTGGGCGGCACTTGGCCGCGGTACACCAGCAGTTCGGTGCCGCGACTGATGCCGCTGTGGAGTGCGCGCACGACGACCTCGCCGGGCGCGCACTCGCCCACGGTGGCCGGGCGAATCTCGGCATGGCCCGGCGCGGTGGTCCAGCAGGCTTGGGACTCGGTCGACGCGCGGGTGCGATGGGCGGGCATGTGTTCCATCGTTCAGACGGCGGGCGAGTGGGGGTCTTGCCGCGATGGGTGGACGGGCCTCGGCGACCCGGCCGCGCGGGGCTCCGGCCCGTCGGCAAGGATCAAATGGCGCATCTGCATGGCGACGGATGCAGTGAGCGCCTGCGCCCCGCCCGGACCCGCGACCGTGGATGCGCCGAAGGTGACCCTGGCGACCAGGTTGCGGTAGCGGGGCAGCGCCACCTGCAGCGCAACAGCGAGCTTTTCCTTGTCGCGCGCGGTGCGGCGCAGCAGCGTGAGCGGATGCCGCTGGGCATCGGGAGACACCACATGGCTCACCAGCGCCGGCACGAAGCGCGTCTCCGGCACCAGGCGAGCGAACAGGGCGTAACCACTGGTCCATTGGCGCAGGGACTGCGCCGCCCGCTGTGCGCCGAAGGTGGCGGGGTCGGGCTCGATGTCCCCGGCCGGGAAGGTCAGAAGGGCGCCGCCCGCCTGCAGATGCCGGGAGGCGGCCCGGACCACCGCCATGCGCTCGCCGCCTTCATCGGGCAGCAGGATCAACTGCCGCGCGACGTTGGGCAAGGCGCGCAGGAAGGGACGATCCGAGGCGATCACGAGCAGGTCGGGGCGTGACGCGAGGCTGGTGAAGAGCGCGACCGTGTCGGTCATGCCGGGATGATTGGAGAGGATGACCACCGGGCCGTGCGCTGGCACGTGCTCCACGCCCGAGGTCAGCAGGCCGGCCGTCATCCGGTCCACCAGCCATGCGCTGCCTTGCGCCAGCCCGTGCGCGCCGACCCGGTTGTCGAACTCGTGCGCCGTCAGGGCGAAGCGGCGGGCCAGCGGCCGGAGCACGCGGCGCAAGGGAGAGCCGCGCAGGTGCAACAGGCCGATCGAATCGAGCAGGTCGACGACGTTGACCTCGGTGAGTGTTTCGACCAGCGATGGCGCGGTGGCGGACATGTCTCGGCGGGCCGTTGGAATGGCGCTGTGGGGACACAGGCATTCTTCCAGATCGGGTGCGCCTCGCCGAATGTTTCGCATGCCTGGGCCGACCAGCGGTCGGCCCCTTGCGTGCGGCCCGGCCCGTCGACGTGGTCTACGGGCCCTAGCAGGAAGGATTCACTGCAGGCAGTGCAAGACGCGCGGCCACTGCCTTCAGCAAGGCATCGCCAAAGCCGCCCTTGGCGCGGGCATCCCGGCGCGCGCTCGTCACCACGCGCGGCGCCGCGCTCCAGGCGATGCGGGCGCCACTGCGCTCCAGGGCCTGCACCAAGTCGACGTCCTCGCTGCAGGCCAGCGCCCGGAAGCCGCCCGCGCGCAGGTAGGCTTCTGCGGACACGCCAAGGTTCGCGCCATGGATGTGGCGGTGGCCTTCGCGGTCGCTGTAGGTCTCCATGAAGTGGGCTTCGATCAGCGCCGCATGCTCGCCGTGGGGCGACCAGTCGGCCACGCCGATGGAGCCGCAGACGGCATCGGCACGGAGCGCCAGTTGCGCCGAGAGCCAGTTCGGCGAGACGGCGGTGTCCGCATCGGTGAACGCCAGCCAGCGCGCGCCTGCGGCCAGCATGGCGGTGGCGCCGAGCGCGCGCGCTGTTCCCACGTTGCGCGCCCGCACCGCGCACGTTGCGGCGCCATGCTGGGCGGCGATGGCAGCGGTGCCGTCGGTGCAACTGTCGAGGACGACGATGACCTGGACTGCCTCGCCCTCCAGGCAAGGATCGCGACGCGCCTGTTCGATGGCTTGCAGGGCGACGCCCAGGTGATGCTCTTCGTTGTGAGCCGGAATGACGACGCCGATCATGCTTGCGCTCAGGAACTGGGCGTGGCCTGGGGTGGCATCGCATCGAGTCGGGCGGTGGTGCGAGGTGGCACTCCGGCGGCGATTTGTGCAGTGAGCATGGACGTGTCCTGGTGGGGTGGAACTCCGTCCATCGGGACATTGGCGGCAAGCCGGCCCGGTAGGAAGCACGCCCATCCACCTGGCAGAAGACACCCCGGAATTCAGTCGACGCCGTGTCTTTTGACATAGGGGCTCGGCGGGTACGCATCTTGCGTCGATACCGGCGCGCCAAAGGCATGAAAGGCCAGCGGCATCATGGCTTTCGTGGCGATGCGGCCCTGTCTGCTTGTGGACCTGAGCCTCCGCGTGGTTCACTCAGCCACTTCGCGGCCCGTTCCAGGCAAGCGTCGTCCACCCGGCCGCATCGCGTGTCCGCGATCACTTGCCGAGCCTGCTTCCGGTTCCCCGCAGCGCTCGACCTCCGGAGGCTTGCCCTCCTTCCGACGCCACGGCGTTCCACCCCGTCACCCCCCAGGAATCCACATGAAAGCTGCTGAGTTGTTCGTCAAGTGCCTCGAGAACGAGAAGGTCGAGTTCATCTTCGGCATTCCGGGCGAAGAGAACATCGACGTGATGGATGCGTTGCTCGACAGCCCGATCCAGTTCGTCACCACGCATCATGAGCAGGGCGCCGCCTTCATGGCCGACGTCTACGGCCGCCTGACCGGACGTGCCGGCGTCTGCATGTCGACGCTCGGGCCGGGCGCGACCAACCTCATCACCGGTGTTGCCGACGCCAACATGGACCGCGCGCCGATCGTGGCCATTGCGGGGCAGGGCGCCACCACGCGGCTGCACAAGGAGAGCCACCAGATCCTGGACCTGGTGAGCATGTTCCAGCCGATCACCAAGTATTCGACGCAGATCCTCGAACCCGGCATCGTCCCGGAGATCGTGCGCAAGGCCTTCAAGGTGGCGCAGACGGAGAAGCCCGGCGCCACCTTCATCGACTTCCCCGAGAACGTGGCCGAGATGATCACGGACAAGAAGCCGATCAAGGTGCAGACGGCCTACACCTCGGAGGCGCCCAGCCGCAAGATCGACGAGGCGGTCCGCCTCATCAACGCGGCCAAGGCGCCCGTGATCCTGGCCGGCAATGGCGTGATCCGCCAGGGCGCGGCGGATGCGCTGGTGAGCTTCTCCGGGATGCTGCGCATTCCCGTGGCCAACACCTTCATGGCCAAGGGTGTCGTGCCCTTCACCAACGAGTTGTCGCTCGGCACCATCGGCATGAAGGCGCGCGACCTGCAGTGGTTCGCCTTCGAGAAGGCCGACGTGGTGATCTGCGTCGGCTACGACATGGTCGAGTACCACCCCGACATGTGGAACCCCGACGGCAACAAGATCATCATCCACATCGATGCCTTGCCCGCGGAAGTGGACGAGCACTACATCGTCTCGGTCGGCGTGCTGGGCGACCTGACCAGCTCCTTGCGCACCATCGCGGTCAATGCGAAACCGTTGGCCGTGTCGCCCTTCGAGGCGATCCGCAAGGCCGTCGTGGCCGATCGCGCGGAGTATTCGCAAGACACGGCCTTTCCGATCAGGCCGCAGAAGATCGTCTGGGACCTGCGCGAGGCGCTGGGCCCGGAGGACATCGCCATCTCCGATGTCGGCGCCCACAAGATGTGGATGTCCCGGATGTACAAGGCCGAGCGCCCCAACACCTGCATCATCTCCAACGGCTTCGCGGCCATGGGCATTGCCGTGCCGGGCGCGCTCGCGGCCAAGCTGGCGTACCCGGATCGCAAGGTCGTCGCGGTGACGGGCGACGCCGGCTTCATGATGAATTCGCAGGAGATCGAGACGGCGCTGCGCATGAAGACGGCGTTCGTCATCCTGATCTGGAACGACTCCGAATACGGCCTCATCACCTGGCACCAACTGCGCCACTTCGGCCGGCCCAGCCACATCGCGTTCAAGAACCCGGACTTCGTCAAGTACGCGGAAAGCTTCGGCGCCAAGGGCTATCGCGTCGAGCGTGCGGAAGACCTGCTGCCGACCTTGAAGCAAGCCATTGCCGACGACACCGTCGTCATCATCGATTGCCCCGTGGACTATGCGGAGAACATGAAGCTCACCGCAAAGCTCAAGGAAATGAAGTCGCCTCTCTGATGGATCACTGGAGCCAACCCTCATGAAAATCCGCGCCGCCGTACTCGAGAAGATGGGCGTGCCGCCGCCCTATGCCACCAGCAAGCCGCTCACGATCACTACGCTCGACCTGGCCTCGCCCGGGCCGGACGAAGTGATGATCAAGGTCGTCGCCGCGGGCCTGTGCCATTCGGACCTGTCGGTGATCAACGGCGACCGGCCCCGTCCCATGCCGATGGCGCTGGGGCACGAGGCCGCCGGCATCGTGGTGGAGCTCGGCGAAGGCGTGACCGACCTGCAGGTCGGCGACCATGTGGTGGTCGTGTTCGTGCCGAGCTGCGGCCACTGCGCGCCGTGCGCCGAAGGCCGGCCCGCGCTGTGCGAGCCGGGCGCCGCGGCGAACGGCGCGGGCACCTTGCTCTCCGGCGCCAGGCGCCTGAGCCGCGGGACCGAAGCGTTGAACCACCAACTGGGTTGCTCGGTGTTCGCGGACCATGCGACGGTGTCGCGGCGCTCCGTCGTCAAGATCGATCCCAGCGTGCCCTTGCACGAGGCGGCCCTGTTCGGCTGCGCCGTGCTCACCGGCGTGGGCGCGGTGGTCAACACGGCCCGGGTGCAGGTCGGGGCATCGGTCGCTGTCATCGGATTGGGCGGCGTGGGCCTGGCCGCGTTGATCGGCGCGGTGGCAGCCGGTGCGCGGCAGATCATCGCCATCGACCTGGCCGACGACAAGCTCGAGCAAGCGCGCGCATTGGGCGCGACGCACACGGTCAACGCCGGGCAGGCCGATGCGCTGGAGCAGGTCCGCTCGCTGAGTTCGGGCGGCGTCGAATACGCCTTCGAGTTCGCGGGCTCGGTGCGCGCGCTGGAACTCGCCTACAAGGTCACGCGCCGCGGCGGCATGACCGTCACGGCCGGACTGCCGCCGGCCGCCGCGCTGTTCCCGCTGCCGGCCGTCAACCTCGTGGCCGAGGAGCGTACGCTGAAGGGCAGCTACATCGGCACCTGCGTGCCCTCGCGCGACATCCCGCGCTACATCGAGCTCTACAAGCAGGGGCGCCTGCCGGTGGACAAGCTGCTGACCGGGCGGCTGACCCTCGACGAGATCAATCACGGCTTCGACCTGCTGCATGAAGGCAAGGCGATCCGCCAGGTGGTGGAGTTCCAATGAGCCGCACGTTCAGGCAGGAGCAGTAGCCCATGGCGCGACGACAGGACAACACGACCGAACCCCGGATCAGGCAGCTTTCGGTGCTCGGCCGCGGCGGATTCCGGAAACTCTCTTATGCGGAATGGGGGCCTGCCAAGGCGACCCGCACCGTCATCTGCATGCACGGTGTCTCGCGCACCGGCCGCGATTTCGACGTGCTGGCGCAAGCGCTGGCCGCCGAGGGCGTGCGCGTGGTTGCGCCCGACCTGCCCGGGCGCGGCCGCAGCGAGTGGCTGGCCAATCCGGCGCACTACACCGATCGCGCCTACACCAGCGCGCTGTCCACCCTCATCGCGCGGCTCGATGTCGAACAGGTGGACTGGATCGGCACCTCGCTCGGCGGCCATATCGGCATGATGCTGGCGTCGGAATCATCGACCCCGATCCGCCGGCTGGTGCTCAACGATTTCGGCGCGCGCGTGTCGGCGCGGGCGCTGCGCCGGATTGGCGTGTATCTCGGCAAGCGCTGGCGATTCGAATCCGTCGATGAACTCGAGGCGCACCTGCGCGACATCCATGCGCCCTTCGGAAAGCTCACCGACGAACAGTGGCGCCACCTGGCCCGGCACAGCGCGGCGCCGGACCTGGCGGGCGGATTCCGCTTTCATTTCGATCCGGCCATCGGCATGCGCTTTGCCATTCCGATCTACCTGGACGTCGTGCTCTGGCAGCTTTGGGACAAGATCGATTGCCCGGTGCTGCTCCTGCGCGGCGAGGATTCCGATCTGCTGAGCCAGTCGACGACGCGGGACATGCTCAACCGCGGCCCCGCCGCCATGGCCGGCCAGGTCAC
The DNA here is from genome assembly GCF_018449755.1 of Variovorax sp. dw_954. NCBI lineage: Bacteria > Pseudomonadati > Pseudomonadota > Betaproteobacteria > Burkholderiales > Comamonadaceae > Variovorax > Variovorax sp. dw_954. Next base: position 70,553 of record NZ_JAAVVD010000005.1, read on the forward strand.
GGTCGTGGAAGTGCCCGAGTGCGGGCATGCGCCGGCGCTGATGGACGCGGCGCAGATCGCCGTCATCAAGGACTTTCTCTTTCCGGCCGGCGCATGCGAAGCCGGCGCCGGCCGCTCCGACCGATCCACCCTGGCGAGCGCATGATGAAACTCGACAAGATCGTCTCGGCCGATGCCGCCGTCGCGTTGATCCGCGATGGCGATTCGGTCAGTTGCTCGGGCTTCATCGGCATCGGCACGCCGGAGGTATTGATCGAGGCGCTGGAGCGGCGCTTTCTTGAAACGCAGGCGCCGCGCGACCTGTCGCTGGTATTCGCAGCGGCGCCGGGCGACGCGAAGGAGCGCGGGCTCAACCGGCTGGCGCACCGCGGGCTCGTCAAGCGGGCCATCGGCGGGCATTGGTCGCTCGTGCCCAAGCTCGCCGCGCTCGCGACCGACAACCTCATCGAGGCCTACAACCTGCCGCTGGGCACCATCTCGCACCTGTACCGCGACGTGGCCGCGCATCGGGCCGGCACGCTGAGCAAGGTCGGGCTGGGCACCTTCGTCGACCCGCGCCATGGCGGCGGCAAGATCAATGCGCTGACCACCGAGGAGCTGGTTCGCGTGATGCTCATCGACGGCGAGGAATGGCTGTTCTACAAGACCTTCCCGGTCAACGTGGCGCTGATCCGCGGCACCACCGCGGACGCCTCCGGCAACGTCACGATGGAGCGCGAGGCCCTGGTGCTGGACGCGCAGGCGGCCGCGATGGCAGCACGCAACGCCAATGGCCTGGTCATCGTGCAGGTGGAACGCATCGCGGCCACGGGTTCGCTGGACGCGCGCAGCGTCGTGGTGCCGGGCGTGCTGGTCGACTGCGTCGTGCTGGCGCCGCAGGGCTCTCACGTGCAGACCTACGGCACCGACTACAGCGCGGCCTTCTCGGGCGAGATCCGCGTGCCGACCGACAAGTTCGTGCCCCCGCCGCTGGACGAGCGCAAGATCATCGCGCGCCGCTGCGCCTTCGAGCTGCCGCTGGGTGGCGTAATCAACCTGGGCATCGGGGTGCCGGAGGTGGTCGCCGCCGTGGCGGCCGAAGAGCGCGTGCTGGAAGACCTGACGCTGACGGCGGAACCGGGCGTGATCGGCGGCATGCCACAAGGCGGGCTGGACTTCGGCGCGGCGGTCAACGTGCAGGCCTTGCTGCACCAGAACCAGCAGTTCGATTTCTACGATGGTGGCGGGCTGGACCTCGCATGCCTGGGCATGGCCGAGATCGACCGCGTCGGCAATGTCAATGTCAGCCGCTTCGGGCCGCGCCTGGCCGGGGCGGGCGGCTTCATCAACATCAGCCAGAACGCGCGACGGCTCGTCTTTGCCGGCACCTTCACCGCCGGTGGCCTGGAAGTGTCGGTGCATGACGGCAAGGTGCACATCGACGTCGAAGGCAGGACGCGCAAGTTCGTGGATGCGGTGGAGCAGATCACCTTCAGCGGCGCGCAGGCGGCAGCCAAGGGCCAGTCGGTCCACTACGTGACCGAGCGATGCGTGTTCCGGCTTCAACCGGAGGGGCTGCAGCTGATCGAAGTGGCGCCGGGCATCGACGTCGAGCGCGACATCCTGGCGCACATGGCCTTCCGTCCTTTGATCGGCGTCGTGGCCACCATGGACGCCCGCATCTACCGGCCGAAGTCGATGGGCCTGGCCGCCGTGCTGCAGGATCTCCAGCTCTCCGACCGGCTGAGCTACGACGCCGGGCGCAACACGCTCTTCGTCAACTTCGAAGGCATGGCCATCCGCGACATGCAGGATGTCGAGAGCGTGCGCCGCGTGTTCGAGGCCATGTGCAGCCAGATCGGCCGCAAGGTGAACCTGATCGTCAACTACGACGGCTTCAAGCTCGACGAGCGCCTGATCGAGCCCTACGAGGAGATCGTGGCGGCATTGCGCGCGAAGTACTACGCCACCGCGCGCCGCTACTCGACCAGCGCCTTCCTGCGCGCCAAGCTGGGCTCGACCTTGCAGTCCCGCCAGGCGTCTGCGCGCGTGTTCGAGACGCACGCGGATGCGGCCGAGTTCCAGCGCAGCCGTCCGCATCTGGTGAAGGTGGTGGGGTAGCCGCACCACTCCTTCGCGGAATGGAGAAACCTGTTCTGTAGCCGGCAGCCGAGGCGCTTCCTTCTCCTACAGCATGCGAACGCATGCGCCGACGATGCGCGCGGGCGCGGGCTCTACGCTTGGAGCGATGCGCATTGCCTCAGCTCCGCTTCCAGACAGGGACCCTGCTTCGGCCGGCAATACGGCGAGCACAAGCGGAGGGCTCGCGGCCCTGCACGAGGCGCATGGCCGATCGCTGGCACTCGCCCACCTGGTGGCCGACGGCCTCGACGATCTGCCGCTGCCCGGCGCTGGCCAGACGCTGGCGCGCTGGCGTGCACTCGCCGCCGTGGCCGCGCTCGACCTGTCGTTGATCAAGCTGTTCGAAGGGCACACCGATGCGCTCGCCATCCTGGCCGAGTTGGGCGGCCCGCCGGCGCCGGCCGGCTCGCGCTGGGGCACCTGGTGCGCCGAACCACCCGACGCACGACTGGCCTTCCGGCCCGAAGGCAATGGCCAGGAGATCCGCATCGACGGCACCAAGGCCTGGTGCTCCGGCGCGGCCAGCGTCACCCATGCGGTCGTCAGCGGCTGGAACGAAGCGGGTGAGCCTTGTCTCGCGGCCGTTGCCATGGCGCAGGAGGGCGTGAATGTGACGGACCAGGGCTGGCAGGCGGTCGGCATGGCGGCAAGCCACAGCGTGGACGTTCGATTCGCCGATGCGCGTGGCGTGCAACTCGGCGCGCCCGGCGACTACACGCGGCGCCCGGGCTTCTGGCACGGCGGCGCCGGCATTGCGGCGTGCTGGTACGGCGGCGCGCTGGGCATCGCGAACACGGCGCGCGAACTTAGTCGCGCTGCGAAGGATGCGCACCGCCTGGCGCACCTGGGCGCGATCGATGTCGCGATGGGCAGCGCCGCGGCAGTGCTGCGCGAGGCGGCCACGATCATCGATGCGCAGCCGGGCGCCAACGCCCAGGCCCTGGCCCTTCGCGCGCGATTGGTCGTGGAGGCCGCGGCCGACCAGGTCATGCGGCACGCGGGCCGTGCGCTGGGCGCCGGCCCGCTGTGCCGCAATGAACGCTTCGCCCGTGCCATGGCCGACTTGCCCGTCTACCTGCGCCAGAGCCACGCGGAGCGCGACCTCGCCGCGCTGGGCCAGGGCGTGACGGAGGCGCCGCCCGGCGCATGGCTGCTCTGATGGACGAGGCGCGACGCATCGACGCGAGCGAAGGCACGCCGGAGCATGACTGGTTGCCGTGGCTCCGTTCGGCCGGCATGCCTGCCGCGACAGCCGGGACGCTGGTGCCGGAAGGCGCACGCGCGGTCGTTGTCGCTCCGCATCCGGATGACGAAGTGCTCGCCGTGGGCGGACTGCTGGTCCGGCTCGCCGCGTTGCGGCGGGAGATCTGCATCATCGCGGTCACGGATGGCACGGCGAGCCACCGGGGTTCGACGCGATGGTCGGCGCTGGACCTCGCGCGTATCCGCCCGCAGGAGAGCCTTCGTGCGCTGCAGCGCCTCGGCGTGCCGCAGGCTCCCGTAAGGCTGGGCCTGCCCGATGGCGGCTTGCAGGCGCTGGGTTCGCGGCTCGCGGATGCACTGCTTCCCTTGCTGCGGCCCGGCGACACCCTCTTCACGACCTGGCGCCTCGACGGTCATCCGGACCACGAGGCCACCGGCGCAGCCTGCGCCGACGCCGCTGCACGCATCGGAGCGCGCATGGTCGAAGTGCCGGTGTGGGCATGGCATTGGGCGCGGCCCGGCGATCCTCGCATTCCGTGGGCACGCGCACGCATGCTCGGGCTCGATGTCGATGCGTCGATGCGCAAGCGCCTTGCCACACAGGCCTTCGAAAGCCAGCTGCGCGGCGACCCTTCCACGGGCGCCGGCCCGGTGCTGCGCGCGAGCACGGTGGCGCGGGCCGCGCGTCCCTTCGAGGTGCTGTTCACATGACGGACGTGGAGGGCGGAATGACCGGCAAGCGCCAGGCCTACTTCGACGCGCTCTACGCCGGGACCGACGACCCGTACGGCCTGCGCAATCGCTGGTATGAGCAGCGCAAGCGCGCCATCCTGATGGCTTCCTTGCCGAGCGAACGCTTTGCCAGCGCCTACGAGCCGGGATGTGGCGCGGCCGAACTCACCCTCGACCTGGCCCGGCGCTGCGACGCGGTGCTGGCCAGCGACTTCTCGGTCCCCGCGGTGGAGGCTGCGCGACGGCGCACGACCGCCTTGGCCAACGTGCGCGTGGAACGGCACCATCTGCCGGTCGACTGGCCGGTGGCGGAAGCACCGTTCGAGCTGGTCGTGCTCAGTGAAATCGGCTACTTCCTCGAGGCCGAAGCCATGCAGCAGATCGCTGCCTTGTGCTCGGCGACGCTTGCGCCCAACGCCACCCTGGTCGCCTGTGACTGGCGTCCCGATTTCAAGGAGCGTGCGCTGTCCACCGCACGCGTGCACGCCATCCTCGGAGAGATCGGCCTGCCTCGCCTGGTGGTGCATGCGGAGCACGACTTCCTGCTGCAGGTCTGGTCGCGCGACCGGCGTTCGGTCGCCCAGCGCGAAGGCATCCGCTGAAGGAAGAGGCGCACGCGGTGCGGCGGCCGCGAGGGGCACGAACCGGGCCGGCAAGGCCCGCGCACGCCGCAGGTGGCTGTAGGAGAACGGCCCGATCCGCGATGCCGCTGGCGACGCCTTCCCGGAGTCAAGTGACAATGCAGCCTTCCCCCACGAATGCACCGGGACCCGATCGACAAGACTCTCAGTGCATCGGCAACAGAGAGTCATGATGGACCCCGCATCGAAGCCTGACCGCGATGAAACTGCCGTGTCGCTTCCAGGCGATCACCGGTTCCAGCTGCTGGTCAACGCGATCAAGGACTATGCGATCTACCTGCTGGATGCGCAGGGATACGTCAGCAGCTGGAACACCGGCGCGGAGCGGCTCAAGGGCTATGCCGCGGATGAGATCGTCGGCCAGCATTTCTCCCGCTTCTATACGCCCGAGGACGTTGCCACCGGTCTTCCGGCGCGCGCGCTGAAGTTCGCCCGCGAGCAGGGCAAGTTCGAGGCGGAGGGCTGGCGGGTGCGCAAGGACGGCACCCGGTTCTGGACCAACGTGCACATCGAGCCCGTGCTGAGCCCGGGCGGCGAGTTGATCGGCTACGCGAAGATCACGCGCGACCTGTCCCAGGTCAAGTTCTCCGAACAGGCGCTCTATGCCAGCGAGCAACGCTTCCGCCTGCTGGTCGAAGGCGTGCGCGACTACGCCATCTACATGCTCGACCCCGCCGGCCGGGTGACCAACTGGAACGCCGGCGCGCAGTTGATCAAGGGCTACACCGCGCACGAGATCCTGGGCCAGCATTTCTCGCGCTTCTACACGGCCGAGGACCAGCGCAAGGGCGTCCCCGCGCTGGCCCTGCAAACGGCGCTGGCCGAAAACCGCTACGAGGCCGAGGCCTGGCGCGTGCGCAAGGATGGATCGCGCTTCTGGGCCAACGTGGTGATCGACGCCATCTTCGACGAGGCCGGCCGGCACATCGGCTTTGCCAAGATCACGCGCGACATCACGGAGCGCAAGAGGGCGCAGGACGAGATGGACCGCGCCCGCGAGGCCCTCGGGCATGCGCAGAAGCTCGAAGCCGTCGGCCGTCTCACCGGCGGCGTCGCGCATGACTTCAACAACTTCCTGACGATCATCCGGTCCTCGGTGGAACTGCTTCGAAGGAGCGGCGGCGACGAGGAGCGCCGCGAGCGCTACATCAGCGCGATCGCGGAGACGGCGGATCGCGCGGCGCTGCTGACCAAGCAGTTGCTGGCCTTCGCTCGCCAGCAGCCGCTGCGGCCGGAGGCTTTCGGCATCGCGCAGCGCGTGCGATCGATGGCGCAGGTCATCGAGACCATGCTCGGGGCCGTGGTGAAGGTGGAACTTGCGCTGGACGCGCCGATGGATATCGCCCAGGCCGACCCCAACCAGTTCGACACGGCCTTGCTGAACATCGTCATCAACGCAAAAGACGCCATGCCCACGGGCGGCACCCTGAAGATCTCGGTCGCCAACGTGGAGGAAGTCCCGCCGGTCCGGCGCCATGCGGCCCTGAAGGGCGCTTTCGTGGCGATTGCAATTTCGGACAGCGGCTCCGGCATCGAGCCGCTCACGCTCGGGCGCATCTTCGAGCCCTTCTTCACGACCAAGCCCGCGACCAAGGGCACCGGGCTGGGACTGAGCCAGGTCTACGGCTTTGCCAAGCAGTCCGGCGGCGAGATCGACGTGCAAAGCCGCGTGGGGGAGGGCACCTGCTTCACGCTCTACCTGCCCCGCGCGACGGGCGGCGTCGGCACTGCCGCGCAGGACGGCGCCGCCACCGCACCGCGCAAAGCGCTCGAACTGTCCATCCTTCTCGTCGAAGACAACGACGAGGTCGGACAGTTCTCCTCAGGACTCCTGTGCGCGGTGGGGCATTCGGTCACGCGCGCCGCAAGCGCGAAGGAGACCCTGAAGATCCTGGAAGCAGGCCGCGAGAAGTTCGACCTGGTGTTCTCCGACGTCGTGATGCCGGAGATGGACGGCGTCGACCTGGGCCGGCAGATCCGCCATCGATGGCCCGACCTGCCGGTGGTCCTGACCAGCGGCTACAGCCATGTGCTGGCGGTCGATGGCGACCACGGCTTCTCCCTGCTGCAGAAGCCGTATTCGATCCAGGAACTCGAGGCCTTCCTGGACCGCGCGATGGCGGATGCGCGCCGGTCCGCCATGGGTTGATCCGGGCGCGGCCCCTCGCACTGCATCGCGCGGAGTGAAGCGCGAGGAAGCGGGGTGAAGGCGCACAGGTGGAATGGCTGCCGGATCACAGGCCCGCACCTTCGGACGCGGCATCGTCGATGGCTCATGAATGCTTCTTCCGGCACCCGCCTTGCCGCCTTCCCCGTCGCGTCCGATGAACGTCGTCGCCAGTTCGCCGCCGCGGGCGGGATGACCCGGCTTGCCTTTCCATGAGCGGCCTCGGCGATGCGTGGCGGTCTGCGCGGCATGCGGCATTCAACACGCCGGGCCTCAATGTGATCCTGCTGGCCATCCGCAACTACATCCTGCACCAGAGCGCCAACCAGGCCGGCAGCCTCGCCTTCTCCTCGGTGCTGGCGATGTTTCCGCTGCTGCTCCTGCTGTCGGCCGCCGCCGGCTTCGTGGGGCAGCCGGGCGACGCGGCCGCGCTGGCCGACCGGGTCCTGGGCTACGCGCCGCAGGTGGTGCGCGACGCGCTGCAGCCGGTCGTCCACCAGGTGCTGGGCCAGCGCAACCAGGCGCTGCTGACCATCGGCGTGCTGGCCACCTTGTGGACCGCATCGTCGGGCATGCAGGCGGTGCGATCGGCCCTCAACCGGGCCTACGGCATCAAGCGCGGCCTGCCTTTCTGGCGGGCGCGCATCAAGGTCACGTTGTTCACGGTCATCGTGGGCGCCGGCATCCTGGCCTCGTTCAGCTCGGTGATCATCGCGCCTTACGTGTGGCGGCTGCTCGAGTCCAACGTGGGTGCGGGGCAGGAGACCGTGTGGCTGCGCAACAGCGTGCGCTACGGCTCCGCCTTCCTGGCGCTGACGGCCCTGTATGCGCTGCTGTACGGCTGGTTGCCCGACATCCGGCAGCGGCTGCTGACGGTGGTGCCCGGCGCGGTGGCCGGCGCGGCGCTGTGGGTGGTGGCCGCCGCCACGCTGTCGTACACGCTGCGCACCGCCGGCAAGCTGGCGCTGCTCTACGGGAGCTTCGCCGGCGTGGTCGCGACGCTGGTGTTCCTCTACATCAGCGCCACTACCTTGATCTTCGGCGCCGAGATCAATGCGGTGCTGCGCAAGAAGTTCCAGCGCTTGCGGCCGGAGGCCACGCGGCCCTGTCCGACGCAAGCGCCCACGGCGCTCCCACGCGGCGACCCGCCGCGCGATCTATCTTGACCTGCCGCCATACCGTGCGGCCCGGCAGATGGTCAAGGAGACTTCATGGGCAAGGAACGTGACGACGAAGTGGACGCGGCCCGGGGAGTGACGCGCTTCCAGGCGGTGGCTGCCGGCAAGTCGAGGCTTCCCGCTCGGGATCCGCGCGAGCTGCCCGCGGTGCAGCGCGTGCTGCGCAAGGTCTTCGGCCTGCGACGCCTGCGCCCGGGGCAGCAGGAAGTGATCGCCCGGACGCTCGAAGGGCGCTCCACCCTGGCCGTGATGCCCACCGGCGCGGGCAAGTCCCTCTGCTACCAACTGCCGGCGATGTTGCTCGACGGCCGCACCATCGTCGTGTCGCCCCTCATCGCGCTGATGAAGGACCAGTGCGGGAAGCTCAAGGCGCGCGGCGTGCCGGCGGTAGAACTCAACAGCCAGTGCACGGCCGCCGAGGTCGACGCGGCGGAGGCGGCGATCGCGGACGGCAGCGCCCGCGTCGTGCTGACCACCCCCGAACGCCTCGCTGACAAGGACTTCATGGCGCTGCTGCAAGCCGGGTCGAATGCCTTGCTGGTGGTGGACGAGGCGCATTGCATCTCGCAATGGGGACACGACTTCCGCCCCGCCTTCCTCGAGATCGATTCGGCCTGGCAGGCGCTGGGCAAGCCGCCCGTGCTCGCGCTCACGGCCACCGCAGGTGAGGCGGTGGCGCGCGATGTGATGGCGCGCCTGGGCATCCCGCGGGCGGGCTGGCTCGACACCGGCACCTTCCGGCCCAACCTGCGCTATGCCGTCGAACAGCTCACGAGCGAAGCGCACAAGCGCGAGCGCGTGCTGGCGCTGGCGAAGAGCCTTGCCGGCAGCGGCATCGTCTATGCGGCCACGATCAAGGCGGCCGAGGAAGTGCACGATGCGCTACGAGAGGCCGGGGAGTCGGTGGCGCTCTACCACGGTGGCCGCAGTGCCGGCGAGCGGCGCCAGGCCCAGGACGCCTTCATGGCAGGCAGCGTGCGGGTGATGGTCGCGACCAACGCCTTCGGCATGGGCATCGACAAGCCCGACATCCGATTCGTCGTGCATTACCAGATGCCCGGCGGGCTCGACAGCTATTACCAGGAATCGGGCCGGGCAGGGCGCGACGGCGAACCGGCCGACTGCATCCTTCTCTACCTGCGACGCGACAAGGCCGTGCAGCAGTTCTTCATGGCCGGTCGCTATCCGGACGCGAAGGAACTCGACGGCATCTATGCCGCGTTGCGCGAACAAGCTCCCGATGCCTCCGGCTGGACGCTGCCCAGCCTGCAGGCCGAAGTGAATGCGCCGCGCGGCAAGGTCCAGGTGGCGCTGGCGTTACTGCGGCAGCGCCGTGTCGTCAAGCAGTCGGCGGACGGCAGCCTCAAGCTGCTGCGCCCGGCCGTGGGCACGGAGGTGATGCACGAGATGCTCGCGAGCTACCGCGCCAGGCGCGAAAACGACCAGGCGGCGCTGGAGGGCATAGTCTTCTATGCCCAGGCCGGGTCTTGCCGCTGGCAGTTGATGCTGGCGCACCTGGAAGGCGAAGCGCCCCGCGAGCGCTGCGGCGCCTGCGACAACTGCAGGCGCATCGCGCTGATCGAGGCGCAGGCGCGTGCGCCTGCCCGGGCAGATGACGCTGCGACGGAGGCGGCGCCGTGCGCCAATGCGATCTTCCTGCCGCAGGCCTCGGTGCGCGTCAAGCGCTACGGCGTGGGGCAGGTCGTGGCTGCGGACGCGCTGGCGGTCGACATCGAATTTGCCGATGGCAGCAAGCGTTCGTTTCATCCGGATTTCGTGCGGCCGGTGCGTGGGCGCGGCGCGGCTCGCAGCCTGGCGCTCGGGGGGTGAAGGCAACAGCCCGCCTCCCTGGATGCGGGCTGCCTAAGCCGCCTTCCGTTGGGCCGGCTTGCGCGACTTCTTTGCGGCAGGCGCCTTCGCGGCCGGCGCCTTGGCTTTGGCTGCGGGCTGCGCAGCGGCCTTCTTGCCCAGGCTGCGCTGCAGCAACTCGGTCAGGTCGACCACGTTCCCGCTGCCCGGCGTACCGGCGGGAGACGCCTCGATCTTCTCCACCTGTTCCACGTGGCCCGCCGAGGCCTTGGTCTCGACCAGTTTCATGATCTCGGCATGAAACGAATCGCGGAACTGGTCGGCGCTCCAGCTCGCGCTCATTTCATCGATGAGTTGCGTGGCCATCGTCATCTCGCCTTGCTTGATGCCGGCAGCCTCGACGCCCTGCGGCGGCAACTGCAGTGCCTCCCATGACCGGATCTCGCCGCCCCAGCGCAGCAGGTTGAGCACGAGCGCCGGGCCGCACGGCATCAGCAGCGCCAGATGCTGCTTGTTGGCAATGACGACCTTCGCGACGCCCACCTTGCGCGTGGCCGCCAGGGCCTCGCGAAGCAGCGCGTAGACCTTCTGCCCGCGATTGACCGGCGCCGTGTAGTAGGGCTTCTCGAGGTAGACGAAGGGGATGTCGTCGATGGGAACGAAGGCCTCGATCTCGATGGTCTGCGTCGTCTTGGGATAGGCGCGCTCGATCTCTTCGCGCGAGAGCAGCACGAAGCGCCCATCCTCCCATTCGATCCCCTTGACGATGTCCGCCATCGCCACCTCCTTGCCGCTCTTCTTGTTGATGCGCTTGTAGCCCACCGGGTCCATCGATCGCTTGTCGAGCATCCTGAAGTCGAGGTCGCTTTCGTCGGTGGCCGAGTACAGCGCGATGGGCACATGCACCAGGCCGAAGCTGATGGCCCCTTTCCACAACGAGCGGGTCGAAGTTGGGGCCTTGCCGGCGTCGGGGTTGCGGCTTGCCTTGGGGGCGGCCTTGGCGGTGGTCTTTGAGGCGGCCTTGGAGGCGGCCTTGGCGGTCTTGGTGGTGCGCTTGGTAGCCATCGGCTTTCCATCGGTTCAGGGGGGATGTCCTTGCGCATCCTTGCGCCTCCGACGATGACTTTCTGTCAGCCATTGGCGCTTCGTCGTCCCCACCAACATCCGCGCCGTGCACCCGTCCGCAGCCTTGCCCCCCAAGTCGTCATAACGAGCACTTATGGAAACTCAACAGAATAGCGGTTCCGAAGATGGATGCGCGGACCGACACTTGCTCTTCCCCAAAGCAACGACCCTACGGAGACCTCGCCCCATGACCCCCACCTTTCGCATCGGTTTCTGCTGCGCGCTGGCCATTGCCGCAAACAGCCACAGCGCATTCGCGCAAACGCCGCCCGCCTGGCCGACCAAGCCGGTACGGCTGATCGTGCCATTCTCGGCCGGCGGCGCGAACGACCTGATGGCGCGGATCGCCGCGGAGGGTGCGTCCAAGGCGCTGGGGCAGCCCGTCATCATCGAGAACAAGCCCGGCGGCGGCACCAGCCTCGGGGCGGACATCGTGGCCAAGTCTGCGCCTGACGGCTACACCTTCCTGGTGAGCGCAGCAGGCGTCGTGTCCAACAGCATGATCAAGAAGAGCCTGCCCTACAAGGACAGCGACCTGACGCCGGTCGTCATGATCGGCCTCGCGCCCTCCGTGGTGCTTGTCGCGGCGGATGCGCCCTACAAGGACCTGAAGGAATTCATCGCTGCGTCGAAGGAAGGGCAGGGCTTCCACTGGGCCACCGCGGGCACCGGCAGCACGCCGCACTTCGTGGGCGGCATCCTGCAGACCAAATACTCGGCCAAGCTCGACTTCGTCCCCTACAAGAGCGGCTCCGAGTCGATCACCGCGGTGATCGGCAAGCAGGTCGATGCGACCTCCGAGGCCAGCATCGTCGCCTTGCCCTACATCACGAGCGGCAAGCTCAAGGCCCTGGCCGACACCTGGACCACCCGCATCGCCGCCTATCCGCAACTCTCCACCGCCACCGAGCAGGGCTTCGGCGACATACGCATCGCGCATTGGGCCGGCATCCATGCGCCGGCCGGAACGCCGCCGGCGATCCTGGACAAGATGAGCGCGGCGGTCGACAAGACGATGAAATCGCCCGAAGTGATCGAGCGGCTCAAGAAGGTCGGCATCGAGCCCATCGGCGGTACGCGCGCCAGCTTCGTCAAGTTCGTCGATGAAGAGCGCGCTCGCCTTGGCGCAGTGGTCAAGGCGACCGGCATGCGGGACGAATGATGTCCCCCGCGACGCCTCCCGGCACGCGCTTGCGCCAGCTCGTCGACGCACGCCGAGGCCTGATGGTTCCGGACGCGGCCAACGCCCTGGCTGCCCGTGTGATCGAGCATGCCGGCTTCGAGGCCGTCTACCTCAGCGGCGCAGGCGTGACCAACACCTTCTACGGCCTGCCCGATCTCGGCTTCGTGAGCCTGGCCGACATTGCCGGGCTCTCGCAGCGGTCGTCCAGGCGCCGGAGGTGAATGCGCGCCTCGTCGCGCCGGGTGCGGAAGCGATCGGCTCGACGCCCTCGGAGCTGGAGAGCTTCCGCCGGGCGGAACTGGCCAAGTGGGCGCGGGTTGCCAAGGACAACAACATCCGGCTGGACTAGTTGACACGAACGAAGCCCATCGGCGATCAGTGCGAAGCTGATGAAACCAGGGAACATCACAGCGAGTTTCTCGAAGCGGGAGAAGATGCGCCGGTAGCCCTTGAGGACGCGCAGTCATCTCTCCTTCGAAAACCACTTGGCACGCAGGCGTTCGTAGGTGCCGTCGTCGTAGATCTTCAGCAGCGCCTCGTTGATGGGCTTGCGCAACGCGCTCCCTTCGGCGACGGCGATGCCGTACTTCTGGGGCCGGAAGATCGGCCCTACCACCTGCATGTCGCCGCTTGCTTGTGTCGCGACCCAGTAATGGAGCGTCGGCGAGTCGTAGACAACGGCCACCACGTCGCCACGCGACAGCATGCGTGCCGCGTCGGCCAGATCGCTTGCGGCCACGAAGGGCAGGCCGCGCTGTTTCAGTTCGTCGCCGGCCACTGTCTCCGCAACACTCGCGATCTTCTTGCCCGCCAGATCGTTGATATCCCGGATATTCGACTCCAGTCGCTGGACAGTTTGCGTGGCGGTGACGGTGGCCGTCATCTGCGCAACCAGCAAGACACCCAGGAACCACATGGCAGCCACGGCGATCCGCTTCCACACGCGTGAGGTCTCCCGGTCGCCGTGCTCGCCAGTGGAAAAGATCAGCATGATTCCCCAGATGCCTTCGCCGATGGCCTTCCAGTAGGGCTTGCGAAAGCTCGGATTGGCATGGCGTCGCTCGATCAGCATGAGCACGTTGGCCAGCACGAAGATCACCACGCCCGCAAAGGCAAACAGTTCGCCCATCGCGAGCCACGGGAACGAACGCAGCGAGCTCATGATTGCGCCTTGGCGACCGGCGCTGGCCACCATGATCTGGAGGCCCGAATCGAAGTACGGAAACGAAAAATCGAGCAACTCTTCCCGCTCCGGCGTGATCGAGATGGCGGCGATCGCCACATCGGCGTCGCCTTTGCGCACAGCCTGGAGCAGCTCCGGCACCGTCGAGACGACAAGCCATTGGTATTGAAGGTTCATGCGCCGTGCGACTTCGGCCCAGAGATCGATGCTGAATCCGACCGGCGGATCCGTCGCCGGCAGCACGAAGGGCGCGATCGGCTTGGTGGCAACGCGCAAGGGCCTGTCAGGAAGCCTGGACTCTGTCGCGGAGCGTGCCGGCGATCCGGGCAGTGTCGAAGTCAGCAGCACGACGACAAGCATCGCCGCGCGAATCTGTCCGGATCTGCCAGCAAAACGATTCATGGATGCGGAATCATCGACGCGGTCGACGCGGTCGGCAGCGTGCTCGAGGCCGGCCCCTTGATGCAACTGCTGCAAGTCTGGTCGATGCCGAGCAAAGGCACGCTGTTTGTCTGCTGGTAGTCGAGCATCGCGCAATAGCAGACGATGTGGTGGTTGCAGGCCAGCTCGAAGCGAATGCGCGCCTGTGCTTCGCTCGGGCGCAGGTCGGTCACATGGGGAAGATGGTCATAGTCCGGTCCGAACGGGACGCGTGGGACAGCGTCGAGAAAATAGTTGTAGAGCATGTAGCGGTCGGAGCCGACAGTGCTGTCGAATGCATTTGCGAACGCCGTGTCGCCCGGATGCGGTGACGCGAACAGGCGCGCCGATACCCACCGCCCGGCGCGCGAGACACGTGCCAGGTCGAACGTGAGGTACGTGGCCAAGGCGCTTCCGAGGCTGTGTCCAACGACCATCAGTTCGGCGCCGGCCGGCACGGCCGCAGCGATGCCGTCGCAGGCCTTCTTGCCGGGGTCGTCCGCATCGACCTTGAACATCATGGACTGGTAGATGCCCCAGAAGCCGGCCTCCACGGTACCGGGGCCGTTCGGGTACGGCATGGGATGGAATTCGGCATCCTCGATCCATTCCGCGATGCCTTCCGTCCCGCGCACCACGGCCGCGAATTGCCGCGGATTCGCCTTGCTCGCGACGAGCACGCCGTAGCAGACTTCCTGCCCCTTGGCCATGGTCGGCAATCCCTTTCTGAAGATGGCATCGATCCCTGTGAAATAACCAATGACGATCCAGTTCGCCGCCAGCCGGGAATCGACAGGCGGGGCCAGTTGTGCGGGTGCGCCCTTGTACATGTCGGCCGCGTACATCACCAGCAGGCCCAAGGCTGCATCGGCGGGGTCGGAAATCATGATGCTCTCCTTCTCGATCAGCTCTGGCAGAAGGCCAGGAATATGGACGAACCGGCCGAGCAACGGGTCTTAGTTGGCCCGTTGGTCCGTGTCCTGGTACCAGATGTACTCGATGTCGATCACTCGCAGCGCAGTCGATTGTGCGCCGGCTGCGCCTCCAGGGCGTGCCCACAGAGGAGCGCTTGTCCCCCTCCTGTAGGAGCATTGCAGTGGCCCTGTTGGGGGTAAGGAAGCGGTTCAACGGGAATACGATCGCAATGCATGGCGTAGTCCTGCACTTTGACCCGTCCTGCTCTGGCCTCTGAGCCACCGCCCACACGCGCATTGCATGACTCGGCCTGAAGCAACCCGTCAGCGAATGGTCAGGCGACAGACAGTTTGCGCGGCCATCATGGGGCGTGGACATCTTCTCGCCGCACCGCGACTGCGGTTCCTCCGATGGGCGCGTCGCGCCGATCTTTCGTCGCTTCATGTTGGTGTCCTTGCTGGCGATGCTGTCTCCGCTGGAGGCGGGCGCAACGCTGGGCGGTACCGAGTCCTCTGTCGGGGCCGACCAGACCCACATGCATGCCCGGCGCGAGAAAAAGGACGGCTCCGGCTACAGCGTGCACGAGATCACCTTGCCATCAGCCACTGCGGTGCGCGAGTTCGTGTCCGCGGCCAGCGGACAGGTATTCGCGGTGGCTTGGCAAGGCCCTTTCATGCCCGACCTGAAGCAAGTGCTGGGCGATCATTTCGACGACTTTGTCGAGTCCGCCCGCAGGGTGCCGCATGCCAGTGGCAGCTTGTCGGTACGCAAGCCCGAGCTGGTCATTCATTCGGGCGGTCACATGCGCGCCTTCTCCGGCATGGCGTACCTGCCGGGCCAACTGCCGGAGGGCTTCGACATTGAAGACATACGCTGACCGAAGCGTGGTGCGCCGCATGGTCCCGATGCTGGCGACGGGACTCTGTGCCCTGGTGGTAGCCGCGTGCGGCGGAGGAGGGAGCGGCGGCGCGGGCAGCAGCCAAGTCCTGGCCGCGGCTGCGACGACCGCCGCGACCGCCGGCACCAGCGCGAGCAGCGCTCCGGCGGCACCGGCGACGCCGCAGGCGCCCAATGTCACGGCGATCGTCGTCGACGGCGGCCCGGCCGGCGTCACGGGCTCGGTCAACATCCCGTTCGTCAGCGTCAAGGTCTGCGCGCCCGGAAGCACGTCGGCCTGCCAGGTGATCGACCACATCATGCTCGACACCGGATCGAGCGGGCTGCGACTCGTGGCCTCGGTGCTCACGAATCTCCCGGCACTGGGAGCGCTGTCCGACGCCTCGAACAACGCCTACGCGGAATGCGCGCAGTTCATCGGCGACTACACCTGGGGTTCGGTCAAGCTGGCCGATGTCAGCATGGCCGACGAGACGGCGTCGTCGGTGCCGGTGCAGGTCATCGGCGACCCGGCTGTCGGCGCAGCTCCCGCGACTTGCTCGAATGCGGGTGCACCGAACAACACAGTGACCAGCCTCGGCGCCAACGGCATGCTCGGCGTTGAATCGTTCCGCGAAGACTGCGGGAGCGCGTGTGTCTCGGCCGCCTTGCCGGGCGCCTACTACGCGTGTCCCGCTGGCGCCGGCGCCTGCAGTCCGACGGCCATGCCGCTTGCCCGGCAGGTCGGCAATCCGGTGGCAAGGTTTGCGTCCGACAACAACGGCGTGCTCATCGCGTTGCCGGCCATCCCGGCGATCGGGGCCATCAACGTGAGCGGCTCGTTGGTGTTCGGCATCGGCACGCGCAGCAACAACGCGCTGGGCGGCGCACATGCGTATGGCGTCGACGGGTCAGGGAACTTCACGACGACGTTCAACGGGCACACCTATGCCAACAGCAGCTTCATCGACAGCGGTTCGAACTACTACTTCTTCAATTCGACGCTGCTTCCGATGTGCAGCGACCCGGATGAATTCGGCTTCTACTGTCCGGCCTCGACGCAGGTGCTGACCGCCGTCGTCCAGGGCACCAACGGCACCAACGGCGCCGTGAGCTTCAGCGTTGCCAATGCCGAGAAGCAATTCAACGGCAATCCGTTCGCGACCGCATTCAGCAACATCGCCGGCGATCTTCCGGGACCCGACGGATTCGACTGGGGCCTGCCGTTCTTCTACGGGCGCAACGTGTTCACCGCGCTGGAAGGCGCCTCGACGCCGGCTGGAATGGGCCCGTTCGTCGCGTATTGATTCGACGGCACAAAGAAACACGAACAGGCTTGCGCTCGCATCTCGAGCGGTCGGCGGGGGGGCGATGCGGGCCCTTGAAGCGCATCGGCGATCAGCGCGAAGCTGATGAAGCCGAGGGACATCGCCGGAGATCTTCGCCTCGCTGATCCGGAATGCGATCCTGGACGACCTTGGCCCAGGCGATTTCCGCTCGTCCATCCAAATAGGGAGCCGCCGCTCTTCGAACCTTGTCGCCTCGCGAAGGCTGTGCCAAGCTTCTCTGCGCTGCTTGGCACACCGAAACAAGAAGAAGGGCGCCTCGATGAATGATTTGCCTGCTTTCGACGAAGTGCATGTCATCTCCGACCTGCACATGGGTGGGCGACCCGGATTCCAGATCCTCCGGGAGACCCGGCGGCTCGCCAACCATGTTGCACGGCTGGGCCAGCAAAGGCCCGAAGGACAGTTGGCACTGGTGCTCAACGGCGACGTGTTCGACACGCTTGCCGAGGAAGGCGCCGGCTACGTTGCCATCGACAACGCCGTCGATGTCGTCAGCCGCATCATGAAGGACGAGGCCTTCGAACCGATCTGGGATGCGCTCGCGGGCTTTGTGAAGTTGCCTGGACGCACCCTGGTGATCGTCATCGGAAACCACGACATCGAGATCGCCTTTCCGCCGGTCCAGCGCCTGGTCAAGGCGCGGCTGGCGGGTGGCGACCCGATCGCGCGCTCGCGCATCGAGTTCTCGACCGCTGGCGCAGGCTTCACCTGTACCGTCGGCGGCTCCCGTGTCCATTGCATCCATGGCAATGAAGTCGACCCCTGGAACTACAACCGATACGAAGACCTCGCCAGGGTGTCGCGCCACATGAATGCCGGCCAGCCGCTCCCCCAGGATGCATGGCAGCCCAATGCCGGCACGCGGATGGTCAAGGACGTGATGAACGCCGTGAAGCGCAGGTACGCATGGATCGACCTGCTCAAGCCGGAGACGTCGGCGGCGGTGGGCGCGTTGCTCGTGCTGGATCCGACGCGGGCCAACAAGCTCGACGGCCTGTTCGGCGTGGCCGGAGAACGCAGCCGGGGCAGCGCGCAGGTCGACGCACGGCTCTCCGCGGACCAGGCCCAATCACCGGCGCCGGCGGCCAGCGCCGGGCCGACGCTGGAGCAGATGCTGGGCCCCAACCTCAAGCAGGGCGTCGCGCGGCCGGCCGACGACATGCTGATGCTGGCCGAGAAGAATTACGACGCCTCGGTCCAGAGAGCGGTGGGGCCGGATGGCACCCTGGGCGTTCCGCAGCTGGCCTGGGACCGCCTGACGGGCTGGCTGACGGGCGTGACCAAGGTCGAGGCGCTGCGACGCGCGCTGGCAGACTGGCTGGCAAAGGACAAGAGCTTCGAGCTCACGGACCGCGACGAGACCTACACGAAGGTGAGCGAGTCGGTCGGCTCCGCGATCGACTTCGTCGTCTGCGGCCACACGCACCTGGAGCGTGCCATCGACATGGGCGCGGGCCGCTACTACTTCAACAGCGGCACCTGGATCCGGCTGTTGCGGCTGACGCCCGACATGTTGCGCGACGAGGCGTCCTTCGCGCCGGTCTACGACGTCCTGGTCGATGGGTCGATGAAGGCGATCGACGAGAAGCGCTTCGCCGGCGACAAGCCCTTCGTGCTGGACCAGACCAGTGCCGTGTCCATCTGCCGGGCGGACGGCGAAGTGGTGGGTTCGCTGGCCCACGTCGAAGGCGATGGCTCAGGGGCGCCTCGTGTCGTCGCAAGCTTCAGCAGGCACTGACATGAGCGACATCTACGACATCAAGCTCGAGTTCCTGCGGACCGGGCCGGCGCACAACCAGCTGCTTTCTCCTCTCACGCCCTACCTGGCGCTGTGCGGCGCGGACGCCCCGGTCAGCGTCCGCATCCCGCTGGAGCATGACAAGCTGCTCAGGCGACTGGATCGGCTGCGCTACGAGGTCGACGGCTCCGCGGTCTCGGCATCGCAGAGCACCGGGGAACTCCAGGAACTGGGTGAAACGGTCGCGCGCGTGCTGGCAGAGATCCCAGCCCTGGTGTCGGAGCTTGGGAATGCCCGGAACAACGCTTCCCGCCTCGTCAACATCCGGCTGGTCATCTCCGCTTTCGAGTTGGGCCTGGTTCCCTTCGAAGCGACGATGGCGCCAGCCGATACCTCGGGGTCGGGCGCGCATCTGCTGCTCAGCACACCCACGACGATGACGCGCGAAGTACGGCGCGGGCGTCCTCTGCAGTTCGAGTGGAATCGCAAGCCGAAGATCCTCTTCGCGTTCGCGTCGCCTCGCGAGCTTGCGGCGGTACCGGCGCAAGAGCATCTCGAGGCGTTGCGCCGAGCCATCGATCCGTGGATCAAGGTCCGCGAGTCGCACAAGGAGAGCCTCCGCGACGTGCGCGAGATGCTGACGGTCCTGCCAAATGCCACAGCCAGCGAGATCAGCGAATACTGTCGAAAAGACGATTTCACCCACGTCCACATCCTGGCGCATGGCGTGCCGATGCCACGATCGGAGGGGCGCCGCTTCGGCCTTGCGTTGAGCGCAGACGAAGGCGGCGTCGGCTACTCGGTGGTTGACGGTCAGAGCCTGGCGATGGCCTTGAAGGGACTGAAATCCAGCGGCCTGGCCAAGAAGCCTCCGACGGTCGTGACACTGGCGACCTGCGATTCAGGCAATACGGGGTCGGTCTTGACGCCCGGAGGCAGCATTGCGCACGAGTTGCATGCAAGCGACATACCGTGGGTGATCGCCTCGCAGTTTCCGCTGTGGATGCGCGCCTCGAGCATCGCCGCGGAGTGCATCTACAGGGGATTGCTTTCCGGAGATGACCCACGCGCCGTGCTCTACGAACTCAGGCAGAGATTGCGCATCGACCTGCCTGGCACGCACGATTGGGTCAGCATCGTGGCCTACGCGACGATATCCGACGACCTCGAGTCGAAGGTCGACGCCTTCCGCAGCCGCCAGACCAAGGCAAAGATGGAGGTCATGTTCGCGCGGATGGATGACCTGGTCGCACAGAACCAGAGCGACGAGGTCAAGGCGGAACTTCGCAAGCTTTGCACCGACATCCGCAACGACCTCAAGATCTGGTTCAACGAGCCAGCGGCGCAGCGCAATCCAAAGGAGCGCGCGGAGCGCATGGGCATGCGGGCGGCGAGCGAGAAGCGGATTGCCATCTTCTTGAAACAGTCTGGCGATGTGGGCGGAAGCACCGACGCCTACCGCCTGTCTCGTGACTACTACGCTGCCGCCTTGAAGGTCGAGCCGGAGAATCATTGGCTGATGACGCAGTTTCTTTCTGTTTGTGCGACGCCCGACCTGGCAACCGACGCCGCCGAACTGGAATCCACCGTCAAGACCTATCGCCGATGGTGGGGGGTCGCCTGGCAGTTGGCCCAGTGGAAGCTCGCCAACGGGACGACGGCCGATCGTGTCTGGGCGCATGGGACGCTGGCGGAAATCGAACTCTTGCGCGTCGTCTACGAACACGAGCCTGTTGCCGCCGAGTCGGCGATGGAGGCTATCGTCGAGCACTGCACGCGTATTCGGGAACTGTCGGAAGATCCCTTCCAGATCATGTCCACGACGCGCCAGTTCCAGCGCTACCTGGACCATTGGCCGCGTGAGCAGTGGAAGGATCTGGCGCAAGCAGCCATCGATGCACTGAAGCGACGTTGACCGCAGGAGTGCAGCGGGAAGCAGGGACCATCCCATGCCGGCGGCGACGCAGGCCAGCGCCGCCACCTGTTCGGCATTGCTCATCTCGCGCAGGACCACCGCCACATGGGGTACTCGCGCCGCAGGCGATCGAGCGCATGCGGGAGCACCTTGTAGACCGCATGCGTCACGAAGCCGATGACCAGCCTGCCTCCGCGCCCCTGCGCCATCGCGCGAGCATGGTCGGCGGCGGCGTCGCCATGGGCCAGGCTGGCACGCAGGTCTTAGACGATGGCATGCCCGGCGTCCGTCAACGACGCGCCGCGCCTGTCCCAACTGCTCTGCCGCCCGGGTGAGGCTGCCGGCGTCCGCGACGGCGATGATGCAACGCATCTGGCGAGTGTCCGTGTCCAAAGTCCCACGAGGGCGCTCTACAAGGCGCGACGAAAAGGCGATTCTGACGGGGCTTCGGGCGATTCGAGAAATGTTCCTACGTGCCGACGGCCGCGCCTGGGTCAGGATTACGCGCTCCCCTGTTCGAGCGGAGCTGGCCAACCCCCATGACGGGCGAATCGATCCTATGAAAAGCTCCATCTCCCATCGGCCGGACGAAGGCCGCCACGTGCTGCTTCCCGTGCCGGACGCTCCTTCGCCGCGCAGGAAGGCCGCCCGCAGATTGCGAATACTGGTCGTGGAAGACGACGTGGACGCCCTTGCGCTGACGCAGGAACTGCTGGGCCTGCTGGGACATTGGTCGGCAGGGGTCGGCAGCGCCGAAGGCGCGCTGGCCCGCTTCTCCGAGGGAGCGTTCGACGTGCTGCTGCTCGATGTCAACCTGCCGGCCCTCTCGGGCCTGGACCTCGCTGAAAAGCTGGGTCGGCTCGAATCGCTGCCGGTGATCTTCGCCACGGGGAGCGATCCGCCCCGCGATCGATCGCTGCGGTCGATCTGGCTGCGCAAGCCCTACACCACGGCGCAGCTGGAAGGCGCGCTGGCCCGGGCCGAGGCGCTTCTTCGCTGCGCCGATGCGTGAATGGCGTGCGCAGTCGTGCGAGTCGGGCGCCTGTCCTTCATGAAGTCGTCCTTCGCTCCTGCCCTGCTGCTCTATCGAGCGGGGGAACGTCGGCGCTTTTGACAGGAATCCGCATGAGTGACACGGGCATGGGCGATACCGGCGATCGAGATTTCCGCTACCACGACTGCGAGTTCCGCATCAGCGTGCAGCGTACCGGGGCGGACCTGTTCCTGCCTCATGTCCTCTATCGCGCCGGCCTGCGGGGCGTCGAGCAGGTCGCGTTGCCGGTGGATGCCGACCCGTACGCATCGGCAGACGAGGCTTGGCGGCATGGGGAGCAGCAGGCCGTGCGCTGGGTTCATGACCGAACCGGCGACGGCCAGGGCAGATTCTGACCGGCGCCCCGACATCCTTGCAGGCTCAACCCATAGGTAACGCATGCTGAAAGTCCATGTTTCAACCCCAGGCCCGGATGCGACGTTCGGCGACAAGTTGAAGGCTGTCCTCGGGCAGTTCGACAACTTCGTCCTCACCAGCGATCCGGCGGCAGCAGAAGTCATCCTGATGCCGGAGAACGATTCGCGAATCTTCGCCAGTGCCCCCGTGTTCCAGTCGCACAAGGAAAAGTGCGTGGCGATCTCCGACGGCGACATCCTGAGCTACTACATGCCCTCGTTGTATGCGTCCAACCATCGCTCCCTGCTGTCGCGCGGGCGCGCATTGACCGCCGGTCCGTTCTCTTCCCTGGTCGAGGCGCCGCTCGGATCGCGCAACGCCTGGATCTCGCCCCTGAAGGACGCGCAGGTGGAAAAACGCTACCTCTACAGCTTCATGGGCGGCAGCACCTCCATGCTGCGCAAGCGGCTGTTCAGGTACTACAGGTCGCTGACCATCGCGGATGCATTGGTTGAATCCACAGATCACTACAAGCACTGGTCGCGGGACGCGTCACCCGAGCACAGCGCGCAGCAGCGGCGCTACATCGAGACCATGCAGGCGTCCAAGTTCGTCCTCTGCCCGCGCGGCGCAAGCGCTTCCAGCATCCGCTTGTTCGAATCGATGGAACTGGGCTGCGCACCGATCGTGCTGGCCGACCGCTGGATACCGGTGGACGGCGTGGACTGGAGCTTCTGCCTCTTCGTGAAAGAGTCCCGGTACCGCGAACTCGATGTGATCGTGCGCTCGCATGCGGACGAATGGCAGGAGCGCGGCGCGGCTGCCCGGAAGGCTTTCAACGGACACTTTTCTCACTCCGCGTTCGGCGCCACGATGGAGCGGCAACTGCGCGACCTCGTGCGTCACCGCGATGACGGGCGCGAACGTCTCATTCGAGCCGTCTACCCGCTCTATCGTGGTGCGACCGAGTTGAAAGGGGAGTTGCGGCTTGCCGCTCGGAACACGGTTCTCGCAGGTTTCCGGATGCTTGGCGTCAAGTTTCCCTACGACCTGAACAAGTAGGCCGTCCCCGCCGAGTTCGACATCCACCTTATCGCCAACACGGAGGACGCATTGGTTGTGCGAAGCCTGCAACCGCTATGGCCCCGACAATTGGAGGATGTTCGGTGATTACATCGTCTTCGTAGATGAGAGCGGCGACCACAGCCTCACCTCGATCAACCCCGACTATCCCGTGTTCGTCCTGTCGTTCTGCGTTTTCGCGAAGGCTTGCTACGCCGACACGTTGACGCCGGCCGTTCGCCGTCTGAAGTTCGAGACTTTCGGCCACGACATGGTGGTTTTTCACGAGGCCGACATCGTGCGCCAGCGCGGTCCGTTCGCGGCTTTCGGCCCGGCCGAGCGCATGACGTTCATGGGGAAGTTGAGCGCCATGATCGATGCCTGCGACTTCACTCTGATTGCAGTGGTGATCGACAAGAACAAGCACAAGGCGAGATATACCGAGCCGATCCACCCCTATCACCTGGGGCTGCAGATGGGGTTGGAGCGCTTGCACGACTTCTTGTCGTCGAGGGGCGCCCCGCACAATGCCATCACGCATGTCGTGTGCGAAGCGCGCGGGGCCAAGGAAGACACCGACCTCGAACTGGCCTTCCGGCGCGTGTGTGATGGCGACAACCGCAATCGCACTCCTTACCCATTCAGCATCGTGATCGCGGACAAGAAGACCAACTCCGAGGGGCTGCAACTGGCCGACCTGACGGCGCGCCCGATTGGCTTGTCCGTGATCCGGCCGCTGCAGACCAACCAGGCGTTTGAAGTGCTGAAGCCGAAGTTCTTCACTGGAATGCGCGGCCACACGATGGCCGGCAACGGGCTGAAGATTTTTCCATAGCCCACAAAGCAGAAAGGCCCCCGGGATACCCCAGAAGCCTGACGCCGGTCGCGAACCCGCAACCCATTTGCAGACCATTTTGCACGACTTTTCGCCGTCGATGTGTGCGTAAGGGTTTGCCCCGCGCGTCTCGGCAGCTGCCTCAGATCCCCAGCGCAGGCATCTTCGCCAACAGCTTGTCCAGCGTCACCGGGTAGTCGCGCACCCGCACGCCGGTGGCGTTGTAGACCGCATTCGCCACCGCCGCACCAACCCCGCAGATGCCCAGTTCACCGACGCCTTTGGCCTTCATCGGCGAGGAGATCGCGTCTGTCTCGTCCAGGAAGATCACTTCCTGGTGCGGGATGTCGGCATGCACCGGCACCTCGTAGCCGGCCAGGTCGTGGTTGACGAAGTAGCCGAGCCGCGTGTCGACCACAAGCTCCTCCATCAACGCCGCACCCACGCCCATCGTCATCGCGCCGATGACTTGGCTGCGCGCCGTCTTCGGGTTGAGGATGCGGCCCGAGGCGCACACGGCCAGCATGCGGCGCACGCGGACTTCTGCGGTGTACGCGTCCACTGCCACCTCGACGAAGTGCGCGCCGAACGTGGACTGCTGGTACTGCTTGCCCAGATCGCCGAACTCGATGCTGTCCTCGGCCTCGATGGGGCCGTTGCCCGCCACCTGCGTGAGCGGCACGCTGCGCCCGCCAGCCTGCACCAGTCCATCGGAAAAGCTGGCGCTCGCGGCATCGAGGCCGGCGCGCTGCGCGATCGCCTCGCGCAACTTCACGCAAGCCGCATACACGCCCGCGGTGGAACTGTTGCCGCCGAACTGCCCGCCCGAGCCCGAAGACACCGGAAAGCTCGAATCGCCAAGCCGCACCGAGACGCGCTCCAGCGGCACGCCCATCATCTCGGCGGCGGTCTGCGCGATGATGGTGTAGCTCCCGGTGCCGATGTCGGTCATGTCGGTTTCCACGGTGATGCGGCCGTCGCCGTCCAGGCGCACGCGCGCGCCAGACTTGATCACCTGGTTGTTGCGGAAAGCCGCCGCCATGCCGGTGCCGATCCACCAGCGGCCTTCGCGCCGGTTGGCGGGCCGGGCGCTGCGCTGCGACCAGCCGAATTTCTCCGCACCGATGTGCATGCAGTCGATCAGGCGGCGCTGCGAGAACTTGCGCTCGGGCTTGGCCGGGTCGACCTGCGTGTCGTTCAGCACGCGCAGCTCGATCGGGTCGACGCCGAGCTTCTCGGCCAGTTCGTCGATGGCGATCTCCAGCGCCATCAGCCCCGGCGCCTCGCCGGGCGCGCGCATGGCGTTGCCTTCGGGCAGGTCGAGCATCGCCAGCCGCGTGCCGGTGAGGCGGTTCTCGCCAGCGTAGAGCAGCTGCGTGCATTGCACCGCGTTCTCGGGCTTGCCGCCGGCGAGGTTGCCCGACCAGCTCTCGTGCGCGATCGCCGTGAGCTTGCCCTGCTTCGTCGCGCCCAGGCGGATGCGCTGGATGGTGGCCGGGCGATGCGTGGCGTTGTTGGCCATCATCGGCCGCTGCATCGCGACCTTGACCGGGCGCTTCGCCATGCGCGCGCCGAGGGCGGCCAGCACCGCGTCGGCGCGCAGGAACAGCTTGGCGCCGAAGCCGCCGCCGATGTAGGGCGACATCACATGGACCTTCTCCTTCGGCATGTCCAGCGTCGCGGCCAGGTCGCGGGTGTTCCACGCGATCATCTGGTTGGAGGTCCAGATGGTCAGCTTGTCGCCGTCCCACTCGGCGGTCGTCGCGAAGGGCTCCATCATCGAGTGCGACTGGTCCGGGGTGGTGTAGGTCTCATCCAGCTTCACCTCGGCGCTGGCGAAGGCGGTCGAGAAGTCGCCGACGGTCTTGTTGCTGTCGGTGGTCTTGCGCTCCGTGGAACGCCTGGCCTGGGCCAGGTTGAAGGCGCCATCGGCCGCGGCGTAGTCGACCTTGACCAGGGCCGCGGCGGCGCGCGCCTGCTCGAAGCTCTCGGCCACCACCAGCGCGATGGCCTGGTGGTAGTGCTCGACGTTGGGGCCGCCCAGCAGCTTCGCGGCGTTCAGGCTGCCCTTGCCCAGCTTGCCGGCGTTCTCGTAGGTGACGATGGCGATCACGCCGGGCGCGGCCTTGGCGCGGCCCTGGTCGATGGCATTGATGCGGCCCTTGGCGACCGCGGAGCCGACGATGTAGCCGTAGGCCGCACGGGGCGCCACGTCGTGCCGTTCGTAGGCATAGGGCGCGGTGCCGGTGGTCTTGAGAGGGCCGTCGATGCGGTCCGTCGCACGGCCGACGACCTTGAGCTGGTCGATCGGGTTGGTGGTGGCGGGGGTGTCGAATTTCATGCCTCAGCTCCTGGCGTCCGTGAGCACCGCGTCGAGCGTGCGCTCGACCAGCGTCAGCTTGAACTGGTTCTGTTCGGTGGGCCGGGCGCCGGCGAGCAGGGCTGCGGCAACGGCGCTGGCGCCGCGTGGCATTTGCGCGTCCGCGGTGTCGTCGCGCCAGGGCCTCGGTGCGACACCGCCGAGAGCGACACGTCCCGTGCCGTCGCGCTGGACGATGGCCGCGACCGACACCAGCGCGAAGGCATAGGAAGCCCGGTCGCGCACCTTCTGGTAGATGTGCTTGCCGCCCACCGGCGCCGGCAGCCTGACCGAGGTGATCAACTCGCCGGGGAGCAGGGCGGTCTCGATGTGAGGCGTGGCGCCGGGCAGCTTGTGGAAATCCGCGATCGGGATGGTGCGGCGCAGGCCGCCGGGGCGCATGGTTTCGACGCTCGCGTCCAGCGCACGCATCGCCACCGCCATGTCGCTCGGATGCGTGGCGATGCAGGCGTCGCTCGCGCCCACCACCGCCAGCTGCCGGCTGATGCCGCCCATGGCCGCGCAGCCGCTGCCGGGCTTGCGCTTGTTGCAGGCCTGGTTGGTGTCGTAGAAGTAGGGGCACCGCGTGCGTTGCAGCAGGTTGCCGGCGGTGGTCGCCTTGTTGCGCAGCTGCGCCGAGGCGCCTGCCAGCAGCGCGCGCGAGAGCACGCCGTAGTCGCGCCGCACGCGCGCATCCGCGGCCAGGTCGGTGTTGCGCACCAGCGCGCCGATGCGCAGGCCACCGTCCTGCGTCGCCTCGATCTTGTCGAAGCCCAGGCCGTTGACGTCGACCAGGTGCCGGGGCGTCTCGATCTCCAGCTTCATGAGGTCGAGCAGGTTGGTGCCGCCAGCGATGAAGCGCGCACCCGGTGTGCGGGCCGCGGCCTCCACCGCCTGCGCGGGCGAGGCGGCGCGTTCGTAGCTGAAGGCCATCATGTCTTCAGCCCCGCAACATCCGCGATCGCGTCGGTGATGTTGCTGTAGGCGCCGCAGCGACAGATGTTGCCGCTCATGCGCTCGCGGAACTCCGCGGTCGACATCTGCGGCGTGCCCGTCAGGTCGACGGTGGCGTGGCTCGGAATGCCCTGCGCCATTTCATCGAGCATGCCCACGGCCGAGCAGATCTGGCCCGGCGTGCAGTAGCCGCACTGGTAGCCGTCGTGCTTGACGAAGGCCGCCTGCAGCGGGTGCAGGTTGCCGGGCTGGCCGAGGCCTTCGATGGTCGTGACCCTGGCGCCTTCGTGCATCACGGCCAGCGTCAGGCAGGAATTGATGCGGCGGCCGTCGACCATCACCGTGCAGGCGCCGCACTGGCCGTGGTCGCAGCCTTTCTTGGTGCCGGTGAGGTGCAGGTGCTCGCGCAGGGCGTCGAGCAGGGTGGTGCGGGTATCGATCACCAGGCGCTGCGGCTTGCCGTTGACGATCAGCGTCACGGCCATGGGGGCGGGGTCGCCTGCATTGCGGGCCGGCGCCGCGGCGGCGGGCATGGCTGCGGCCATTGCCGGTACCGACGCGGTGGCAGCGCCTGCCTTCAGCAGGCCGCGCCGGGAGATCGTGAACTCATCGGGGTGGGTCATGTGGTGTTCCTTCGTCGGTCGGGGCCGGACTTCTGGCGCAATTCGCGCCGCAGGTGACCGTCACGCCGCCGACGGGCGCGGGTTGACAGCCGACTTTGGCAAGACCTGTAGGTGCGGGCCTTCGCAGGGCAGGGCGGGGCGCTTGCAAGGCCGCAGCGGCTCACACAATGTCCGGTTCAGCCCCGGGCAGGGTGACACAGTGTCATGCCCGCGGCGCAGCGCCCGGGTTGCGCGGGGGACGCATGGCGCACATCAGCCATCCCGCGGTCGGCGAACGGTCCGTCAGCGCTTGCCGTCCGGCACCATGCCGGAGCCGATCAGCCGCAGCACGGCCCCGGCGCGCGACAGCGGCGCCTCGGGCGGCGGCGCACGTCGCTCGATCTGCACGCCGACGGCGCTCACATCGCTGAACTTGCGCGGCTTGACCACCTTGACCCGGACCCAGCACGCGCCGAATTCGCCGATCGCGATCTCCGCGATGGCTTCGGCGAAGGCTTCCAGCAGTTGCAATTGGTGGTCGGCCATCAGGCCGCGCAGGCGCTGGCAGACCTCGCCATAGTCGATCGTGTCGGCGATGCGGTCGGTCTCGCAGGCGCGTGCGCGGGGCAGGCCCATGTGCACGTCGATGACCAGGGGCTGGGGGCGGTGCAACTCCGTCTCGTGGATGCCGATCACCGTGTCGCCGATGAATCCCTCGATGAAGATCACATCCATGGCGGCCAGGTCGGGCAGTTGCGCGGGGGCGCCGGAGGGCGGGGTGAATGAAGAAATGCTCGTTTCCAAGGGGGCGCCTTCCTCTGTGAAGCGATGGTGGTCGGGAAGATTTCCCTATGCAATGGATCGTGGATCCGCAAAATCCAGGCCACGCATCGCGTGGGGCGCTCGATGGGAAATTGCGCGCCCCCGTGCACACCCCGTTGCGTTCTGCCGCCACTGCGTTACAGAATCGTCGGACCGGCGCAAATCGACGCCGGGCTGGAGACGTCGATGGTGCTGACGGTGCGCAATGCGGGACATCCGGCGGATGCCCACGCCAATCGAGTTCTGGAAGTGGTCCGCGGTGGATTCCCGGAGCGCAGCGATGACGTGGTCACGCTCTCCTGGATACGCTGCCTGAACCAGTACAACCTGCGGCCCGACAAGCCGCGCGAGCCGGCCGTGATGGGTCGCGTGCTGCTCGAGGAGCGGCGCGCCCGCCACACCGCGGTGCTGGAGTGCGCGCGCTACGAAATGACCACGCTCTACCAGCAACTGGCCGATACCGAGATGGCCGTGCTGTTGACCGACACCGATGGCGTGATCCTGCACATGGTGTCCTCGCCGGAGTTCGCGGCCGAAGTCGGCCCGCTGGGCTTGCGCGCCGGCGGCATCTGGAGCGAGACCGAAGCCGGCACCAACGGCATGGGCACCTGCCTGGCGGCGGCCAGTCCGATCTGCGTGCAGCGCGAGGACCACTTCTACACCCAGTTCACGCAGCTGACCTGTTCGGCGGTGCCGGTGTGCGACCCGGCTGGCAACATCGTCGCGGCGCTCGATGTCACGAGCCGTTCCAGCCTGATGCAGCAGCACCTGCTGGTGCTGTTGACGATGACGGCGCGGATGATCGAGAACCGCCTGATCGATCACCAGTTCCGCAACGCCCACCCGCTGCATTTCCACAGCCGCCCCGAATTCGTCTACACGCTGCACGAGGGCAAGCTGGCGGTGGACGACGACGGGCGCGTGCTGGCCGCCAATCGCAGCGCCTTGTTCCAGCTGGGCCTGCAGTCGATGGACGAGATCCGCTCGCGGCGCATCGAGGACCTGTTCCAGACCTCGTTGCCGGACATGCTGCAGCGCAGCGCTTCCTCTTCCTTCCATCCGGTCGTGACCTACAGGACCAACGCGGCGTCACGCTTCTTCGCGGTGGCGCGGCGCCCGGCCTCGGCCGCGGACGCGCTGTGCTTGCCGTCGTCGGCGAGCAGCACGCCGTCGTCAGGCGGCGGATCGCTGGCGCTGTCGCGGTCCCGGGCCGTCCGCCCGCTGGCCCGGCGCGCCCCGGCGGCGGCCTTCGTCTTCGACGACCCGCGCCTGGCCGCGCAACTGGAGGTTGCCCGGCGCGTGATCGCCCGCGGCACGCCGGTGCTGCTGTGCGGTGAGACGGGCTCCGGCAAGGAGGTCTTTGCGCGCTCGCTGCACGAGGGAAGCCCGCAGGCTTCTGGCGCCTTCGTCGCCATCAACTGCGCGAGCCTGCCGGAGGCGCTGATCGAATCCGAACTCTTCGGCTACTGCGCCGGCGCGTTCACCGGCGCGCAAAAGTCAGGGCGCCGCGGCAAGATCCAGCAGGCCGACGGCGGCACGCTGTTCCTCGACGAGATCGCCGACATGCCGCTGGAGTTGCAGTCGCGCCTGTTGCGGGTGCTGGACGAGCGCCGCGTCACGCCGCTGGGCACGGAGGAAAGCCATGCGGTCGACTTCCAGCTCATCAGCGCCAGCCATCGCCACCTGCCGACACTGGTGCGCGATGGCCGCTTCCGCGAAGACCTCTACTACCGGCTCGCCGGCATCGAGGTGCAGCTGCCGGCGCTGCGCGAGCGCAGCGACAAGCTCTCGCTGATCCGCGGCATGCTGGCCACCGAAGGCGGCAGCGACGCCGTGCTGAGTGCCGAGGCGGAGCGCATGCTGATGGCGCACAACTGGCCGGGCAACGTGCGCCAACTCGGGCATGTGCTGCGCACGGCGGCGGCGCTGGCCGATGGCGAGCCGATCACGCGCGCGCACCTGCCCGCGCTGGCCGTCAACCTGCATGCGCCGCATGACGCAGAGCATTTGCCCCAGTTGGGCGGCGAGCGCGCGGGAATGGTGGCGCCGATGCCGGCTGCCGATGCGCAGGCCACCGCAGCGCACAACGTCCAGCACGATGACGCGCATGCATCGGCCAGGCTCAACCCCATCCAGGCCAACGAGCGGCAACTGCTGCTGCAGATGCTGGAGCAGCACCGCTGGAACGTGAGCAACGTGGCCAAGGCGCTGGACATCAGCCGCAACACCCTCTACCGCAAGATCCACAAGCTGCAGATCGAGGTCTCGCATCCAGAGCTGGGTGCGTGAGCGGGCGTGAAGACGAGGCCGACGCGGCCGCCGGCAAGCCGTCGGGCAACCTGGCGCTGTTCGACCTCGACCACACGCTGATTCCGTTCGACAGCGGCACCGCGTGGATCCGCTTCCTGATGCGGCATGGCCGCCTGCCGGCCGATGCGGAGGAACGCCACCTGGCTTTCTGCCGGCTCTACGTGGCCGGTACGCTCGACATCCATGCGATGCATCGGTCCAACATGCAGCCCTTGCTGCCGGTGCCGCGGGCGACGCTGGCGCAATGGCAACGCGAGTTCGAGGTGGACATGGCGCCACGCATTCCGGCATCGAGCCTGGCCGTGGTCGAGCGGCACCGGGCGAACGGCGACTTGTGCGCCATCGTCACGGCGACCACGGAGTTGATTGCCTGGCCGATTGCGCGGCTGTTTGGCATCGATGAACTGGTGGCGACGCGGCCCGCCACCGTGGACGGCTTGCCCGATGCTGCGTTCACCGGCGAGATCGACGGCGAGCCGTGCTTCCGGCATCACAAGGTGAGCCGGGTGACGGAGTGGCTGGCGCGGCGGCCGCCAGGGTTGGGCAACCGCCTGGCCGATTTCGCGCAGAGCTGGTTCTACTCCGATGCAATGAGCGACCTGCCGCTGCTCGCGGCTGTCTCCCATCCCGTGGCGGTCAGCCCCGATGATCGATTGCGCGCGCATGCGCTGCGGGCGGGTTGGCCGATATTGGACTGGGGCGCGGCGGCTTTCATTGAGACAACCGCGAGCCATCTTCCGGCGAGTGGGGGCGGTGGCTGAATCGACGAGATTCCAGAGCAAGAACCGGAGTTCGGAGGCCGGCGACGCCCGATAGATTGAGTGCTTTCAATCCTTCGAGAGCACCATGACACTCCACACACGTACCGTCGCGACCGAAGGGGCGGCGCAAGCCAGACGATTTCCGACGCAACTTGGCGAGTTTGTTCGCGTCAGCCGGCTTTCGGCGATGGCGCCCCACGACGAGTGGAAGGCGACCCTTGCCGACCAGACGGAAATCATGGTTCCGGAAGAAGGCGATCGTCCCAACCCCCTCGGCGTCGCGAAGGCCATTGCGGTGGTCCAGAGCAGGGCTTACCTGGGTGGACGAGCAGTACAGCTCATCGCACCGTTCCTCAGGGGCGAAGGCGCGTGGCGACTGCTCACCATTGATTTCGGCGTCGAAGCGCGCCGGTACGAAAGCGAGTTTCTGATGTGCTTCGCATTTGTAGCCGCGAACACCAGGCTGTCGAGTTCCAGCCCCTATTTCGTGGTTGGTTTTTCGCAATCCAAAGCTTCAGAGGAGGGCGAGCCCGTGTTCTCCTTGACCGTCAAGGCCATCGCAGGCATCCCATTTCCGGTGTGATGGGTCGCCGTGCGGGAACGCACCTCAAGCCTGGATCAACCCCCACCGCAGCGCCACCAGCGTCAGCTCTGACTGGTTGCTCGCCCCCAGCTTCTGCTTCACGTGATAGAGGTGCGTGCCCACCGTGCTCGGCGACAGGCTCAGCGTCTCGGCGATCTGCGCCACGCTCTGGCCGCGCGCCAGCTGGATGAACACCGAGAACTCGCGCTCGCTCAGCGTGTCCGCCGGACTGGCGTCGCCTTCGAGCTGCGCGAGCGCCATGGCCTGTGCCGTGCCGGCATCGACGTAGCGCTGACCGCGCGCGACGGCGGTCACGGCGGCGATCAGCGCGTCGGGTGCGCTGCGCTTGGTCAGGTAGCCCAGCGCGCCGGCGCGCAGCACGCGGCGTGGGTGCACGGTGTCCTCGTAGGCGGACAGGGCCAGCACGCGCGCCTTCGGATCTTGCGCGAGCAGGCGTCGCACGGCCTCCAGGCCGCCGATGCCGGGCATCGAGAGGTCCATCACCACCACGTCGGGCTTGACCCGGGCGTACTCGGCGCAGGCCTGCTCGCCGGTGTCCACTTCGGCCACCACCTCGACTTGGGCGTCGGACAGCAGCATGCGGAAGCCCATGCGCACCAGGGCGTGGTCGTCGGCCAGCATCACACGGATCACGTTGTCGTCTCCTTGGTGCCCACTGCCGGCACGCGCACCTGCAGGCGCGCACCGTGGGGTTGTACGTTGTCGATCTCGAAGGCGCCGCCGAGTGCCTGCACCCGTTCGGCCAGCCAGCGCAGGCCGTGGTGTCCGCTGCGCTGCAAGTCCTCGGGGGCGAAGCCGGCGCCGTCGTCGACGAGTTCCAGCCGCACTTCGCCGTTGCTGCTTTGCAGTGTCAGTCGAAGCCGGGCGGCCTGGCCATGGCGCATCGCATTGGTGATGCCTTCCTGGGCCGCGCGGTAGAGGGCCAGCGAGGCGTCTGCGCCCAGCACCGCATCGGCCAGGTCGACGTCGAGGGCGATCTGCACGTCGGGCTGGGTGCGCTGCGTGCGCTCGACGAGGTCGTTGAGCGCTTCGGCCAGGCCGAAGTTGTCCAGCACCAGCGGCGTCAGGCGCGGAATGATGCCGTGCATCGCGTCGTACAGGCGCGAGGACTCGTCGGCGATGAGGCGGGCCGCCTGCTCGGACTGCGGGTCGAGCGAGCGCACGCGCGAGGCGATCGACAGCGCCATGCTGCGCATCGCCGTGACCGACTGGCCGAGTTCGTCGTGCAGTTCGCGCGCGATCATGCGGCGCTCGGCTTCGATGTGCTTGTCGATCCAGCGCGAAAGCTCGCGGCTGTCGGACAACTGGGACTCGGCGCGGATGGCGCGACGTTCGGTCTCGATGTGGCCCTGCAGGTCGCGCACCATGTGGTTGAAGGCCGCGCCGATGGCTGCCGCCTCGGTGCTTGCGAGCGGCGGCAGCATCGTGTCGAAGCGGCCGCCCTGCACCTGGTTCAGCGCATGCACGATCTGGCCCAGCGGGCGCACGGCCCGACCGACCAGCCAGAACACCAGCCCGTTGACCACCACCAGGAACACCAGCGCACCGATTGCGAGGCTCGACATGTAGTCCCACGCATCGACTTCGGCACGCGAGGGGTTCGCCTGCACCACAAGCTTGCCGTCGGGAAACAGGATCGACTGCTCCGCTGTCGTCGGCCCGACGAGCGCGCTGAACCAATCCGGCGCGTCGCGCCCGGCCTTGTAGGTGGGAGGAGGGGAGCGATAGAGCTCGCGCCCCTGCGCATCGAACAGCGTGAGGTCGTTGGAGCGGATCCGCCCGATGCTCTGGAGGAACGCGAGCATCGCGGGCGTGCCCTGTGCCGCGTAGCGCAACGCCTGGCCTTGCAGCAGCGAGGCGACGCGGTTGGCGGCTGCGGTCTCCTCATGCACGGATTCGCGCATGCTGCGCAACTCCAGCGCGAGGATGGCGGACGCGAAGACGAAGGTCAGTGCAACGACGATCAGGTTGATCTTCAGGCGAAGGCTCATGGATGTCGCCCCCACGCTCGGCACTTCGTGTCCTCGCTGCCCCCCGAGGGGGCGTGAGCTTGCTTGGGGCGGCCCGGCGCGGCGCTCGGGGTTGTGATGGAAGCAGAGGAAGCAGACACCCGCGCGATGGTAGCGGCTTGCCCGGGCTGCCGTGTGACCCGGCTCGATTCATGAAAATCATGAGGCGGGAATCATGATCGACGGGCTGTACCGATGGCGCGGGCGGGTGGACCATACGCCATGGGACTCGAAACATCCCCGCGACCGCCAGTCGGTGGCCGTGCAACTGCGCAAAGGAGACTGCTTATGCAATGGGAAACCCCGACCGCTCAAGACTTCCGCTTCGGCTTCGAAATCACGATGTACGTCGCTGCCCGTTGAGCCGGGCTGCGCAAGTTCAAGCCCCGCTGGCCTGGCCCGCGGGGCTTGTTGTCTTCCGGGCTCCCTTCTTTCCTTTTTCGTACTGAATTCCGGCCATGCGCATCACCGTCCTGGGTTCGGCTGCCGGCGGCGGATTCCCGCAGTGGAACTGCAATTGCCGCAACTGCGCCGGCCTGCGCGCCGGTACCCTGAAGGCCAAGGCGCGCACGCAGTCGTCGATCTTCGTGCAGCCCGACGACGGCGACGACGGCGTGCTGTTCAACGCCTCCCCTGACATCCTGGAACAGATCCGCAGCAAGCGGGCGCTGCAACCCGCGCGCACCCTGCGCGATACGGCGATTGCCGGCGTGGTCCTGATGGATGGCCAGATCGACCACGCCACCGGCCTGTTCATGCTGCGCGAACGAACGTCCCCGCTGCCGCTGTGGTGCACCGATCCGGTCGAAGAAGACTTGCGCAGCGGCAACCCGGTGCTGGCCGTGCTGGGGCACTACTGCGGCGTGGACCGGCATCGCATCGCGCTGGACGGCAACACGTTCAGCGTGCCAGGCGTTGCAAACCTGAGCTTTCGTGCCTTGCCGCTGTCGAGCAAGGCCGCGCCGTATTCGCCGCACCGCGACAACCCGGTCGAAGGCGACAACATCGGCATGCTGATCTCCGATGCGCACAGCGGCAAGCAGGTGTTCTATGCGCCGGGCCTGGGGCAGATCACGACAGCGGTGTTCGATGCCATGAACAGCGCCGACGCCGTGATGGTCGACGGCACCTTCTGGACCGACGACGAGATGCCGCGCATGGGCCTGAGCCAGAAGACGGCTCGCGACATCGGCCACCTGCCGCAGTCGGGGCCGGGCGGCATGCTGGAGTGGCTGGCGAAACTGCCGGAACGTACGCGAAGAATGCTGATCCATATCAACAACACCAATCCAATCCTCGATGAAGACTCGGACGAGCGCGCCACGCTCAAGCGTGCCGGCGTCGAGGTTTGCGAGGACGACATGCTGATCCGCATCTGATCCAGCAAAAGCGCAAGATTCGCCGAATGCGAGACATACCGACATGACCCAGACCCCCCCTGACGTTTCCGGCATCCCTGCATCGCAGGCATGGACGCGCGAGCAGTTCGAAGCGAAGTTGCGCGAGCGCGGCCGGGCCTATCACATCCACCACCCCTTCAACGTGATGCTCAACTCCGGCCGCGCCACGCCGGAGCAGGTGCGCGGCTGGGTGGCCAACCGCTTCTACTACCAGATCTCGATCCCGATCAAGGATGCAGCCGTGTTGTCCAACTGCCCCGACCCCGAGGTGCGCAGGGGCTGGGTGCAGCGCATCCTCGACCATGACGGCTTCGAGTTGAACGGCATCCGCGACGAAGGCGGCGTGGAAGCCTGGCTGCGCCTCGCCACCGCCGTGGGCCTGAGCCGCGAGGAAGTGCTGGACCTGCGCCACGTCGCGCCCGCGATGCGCTTCGCGGTCGATGCGTACGTGACCTTCGCACGGCGTGCGCCGTGGCAGGAGGCCGTCTGCTCCTCGCTGACCGAACTGTTCGCGCCCGAGATCCACAAGCAGCGACTGTCCACCTGGCCCGAGCACTATCCCTGGATCGAACCGGAGGGCATGGCGTACTTCCGCAACCGCGTGAGCCAGGCGAGGCGCGACGTGGAGCAAGGCCTCGCGATCACGCTCGCGCACTTCACGACGCGGCCCATGCAAGAGCGGGCACTGGAGGTGCTGCAGTTGAAGCTCGACATCCTGTGGGCCATGAACGATGCGATGGCGCTGAAGTACGGAGTCACCGCATGAACGCTCCGACAGGCGACAGCTCGCCGCGGGTCGGCGCCGGTTTCCGCCTGCAATGGGAGCCGGCGCAGAACGCGCATGTGCTGCTGTATCCAGAGGGCATGGTCAAGCTCAACCAGAGCGGTGGCGAGATCATGAAGCGCTGCGACGGTGAGCGGACCATCGCCGACATCGTGAGCGAACTGGAGACGGCCTTCTCGATGCAGGGGCTGGACAAGGACGTGCTGGCCTTCATCGAAATGGCCGGCAAGCAACGGTGGCTGGCATGGGACTGAACGCGACGCCCGGGCCGCCGCTGTGGCTGCTGGCCGAACTGACCTATCGCTGCCCGCTGCATTGCGTGTTCTGCTTCAACCCGGTCGACTTCGCGCGGCAGGAGGAAGAACTCACCACCGAA
Organism: Variovorax sp. dw_954; assembly: GCF_018449755.1. NCBI lineage: Bacteria > Pseudomonadati > Pseudomonadota > Betaproteobacteria > Burkholderiales > Comamonadaceae > Variovorax > Variovorax sp. dw_954. The sequence goes on from NZ_JAAVVD010000005.1 coordinate 107,376, forward strand.
GACTGGATGCGCGTGTTGCGGCAGGGACGCGAACTCGGCGCCGTGCAACTGGGCCTCTCCGGCGGCGAACCGCTCGTGCGAGACGACCTGGAAGAGATCGTGGCAGAGGCGCATCGGCTCGGTTATTACACCAACCTGCTGACCTCCGGCGTCGGGCTGACCGCGGCGCGCGCCGCGGCGCTGAAGGCCGCGGGGCTCGACCATGTGCAGTTGTCCTTCCAGGACTCGACAAAGGAGATGAACGACTTCCTGTCGCACACCAAGACCTTCGACCTCAAGAGCCGCGTCGCCAAGCTCATCAAGGACCAGGGCTGGCCGATGGTGCTGAACGTGGTGATCCACCGCATGAACATCGACCACATCGATCGCATCATCGGCATGGCGGCCGACATCGGCGCCGAGTACCTGGAACTGGCCAACACGCAGTACTACTCCTGGGCCTTCCTCAACCGCGACCAGTTGCTGCCGACGCACGAGCAGTTGAAGCGCGCGGAGCAGACCACCGACGCCTGGCGCGCCAGGATGGGCGAGCGCATGCGCATCTTCTTCGTCGCGCCGGACTACCACGAGGGCAAGGCGAAGAAGTGCGTCAACGGCTGGGGCAACATGTTCCTCACGGTGGCGCCCGACGGCACGGCTTTGCCTTGCCATACCGCGAAGATGCTGCCGGGCCTGAGCTTCCCGAACGTGCGCGACCATGACCTGCGCCACATATGGTTCGAGTCCGAGGGCTTCAATCGCTACCGGGGTACGGGCTGGATGAAGGAGCCCTGTTCATCCTGCGAGTTCAAGGAGCAGGACCTGGGCGGCTGCCGCTGCCAGGCCTACCTGCTGGCCAACGATCCGGCGGTCGCGGACCCGGCATGCTTCAAGAGCCCACACCATCATCTCGTGGAAGAGGCCGTTGAGAAGGCGGGCAGATTGACGCCGGCCCAGGCGGTGGAGCATCCGCTGGTGTTCCGCGAGCCGGCGAATTCGAGGCGGCTGAGCGAGTCCGCGCCGGTGCGCTGAGGCAAGCGTGAGCGCCTGAGGGCGATAGCGCTATTTGGCCTTGAGGGTCAATGCGCGAAGGTATTCCGCAAGGTCCAGCGTGCCGTCGTTGTCCGGGTTGGCCTGGTCGAAAGTCTTCTTGTTCTTGATACCGGCCTTCGCCGCTTCCTTGGGATCGAGGGTGCCGTCGTTGTCAGGGTTCGCCTTGTTGAACTGCCAGGTGATGGCCGCCATGAATTCCTTGATGTCCAGCGTACCGTCCTTGTCCGGATTGGCCTGTTCGAAGGCTGCGCGGCTGATGCCGAACTTCCGGGCCTCGGCCCGACTGACCGTGCCGTCGTTGTCAGGGTCCGCCTGCTTGAAGGCCGCCGCGATTTCGGCTTCCGTGGGCTGTGCGCCTGCGGCCAAGGCTGCGAAGGGCATCATCGAGATCGCGAGAGCTGAGAGGAGTGTTTTCATGGCCGACACCTTAGTACATCGGACGCACCATAGGGGCGTGGACGCAACGATCGTGTCGGGCATGCGCCGCATGTGCGCGTCGGACGCTGCCGGATCATCCGGATCACACGGTAAGGCGCTAGGGTGGCGACCAAGGGCCCGGGAACTGCCGATGTCCATGGCATCTCCAACCGGCCTCGCCTTATCGAGGGGCATGCCATGCATCCATTGTTGAGCCTCTTCCCGGCCGGCTTGCTGGCCATTGCGGCGACCGCGGCCCATGCCGACGTGGTGGTCAATTTCACCGAGCCGGAACATTACACGGACGCCGCGTATACCCGCGCCTTTGCGAACGAGACGGACCGTGCGGAAGTGCAGCACGACATCGCGCGACACCTTGGGCGACTGGCGGAACGCGGTCTGCCGCGCGACGAGACGCTCACGATCGACGTTCGCGACATCGACCTCGCGGGCTGGTTCGAGCCGTGGCATGCGCGCACGGGGCACGACGTCCGCATCCTGCGCGACATCACCTGGCCCCGGATCAAGCTGGCCTACACCTTGAAGCGCGGCGACCAGGTGCTCGCAACCGGTGAGGACCGCCTGGTCGACATGAACTACCTGATGGTGACCAACACCTATCCGGGCTCCGACCGCCTGCGCTACGAGAAGCCGATGCTCGATGCCTGGTTCGCCAGGATCGTGGGCCGGCACGAAAGTGCGGGGAGCGATTAGTTCAGGGCTGCAGCGTCTGCCGATGCTGCCGGATCGCTTCCGACACCATGCCGTTCAACCCGGCGCCGCCGTCATCGTCGACATGCGCCAGCAGGGAGCGCCGCATGCGAGGCTCCCAGAACTTCTTGAGATGCAGCGCCACGCCTTCCAGCGCCTCGGCGCGATCGGGCATGGCCTCGAAGAACAGGCCGATCTGGTTGGCCATGCGCACCAGGGCGTCAACGTGCATGGTCGGCTCCTGCTGCTGCCGCTTCATCGAGTGACAAGCGCTCGCCATGGCAATAGACGACCAGGTCCTGCTTGCGTGCGAAGCCGACCAGCGTCATGCGCGCCTTCCGCGCCGTGGCCACCGCGAAAGAGGTCGGCGCCGAGACGGCCGCGAGCAGCGAGACGCCGGCCATCGCCGTCTTCTGCACCATCTCGAAGCTGGCGCGGCTCGTGACGGCGATGAAGCCGGTGGACGCGTCGATGCCGTTCGATGCCAGCGCGCCGATCAGCTTGTCGAGGGCGTTGTGCCGCCCCACATCCTCGCGCAGCCACATGACCTCGCCCTGTGCCGAACACCATGCGGCCGCATGTACCGCACCCGTCGCCTGCTGCAGCGTCTGCAACTCGCAGAACTGCGACATGGCGCGGCCGATGGCCTCGCGGCGCCACGTGGCATGGGTCGACAACACGGGCAGGTTGCGGGCCACGTGCTCCAGGCTCTCGGTGCCGCAGAGTCCGCAGCCGGTGCGGCCGGTGAGCGTGCGCCTGCGCTCCTTGAGGCGCGCGAAGGGGCCACTCGCCACTTGCAGATGCAGCGTGATGCCCATCTCCGAGCGTTCCTCTTCGACGGCGAACAGTTCATGCGGCGCATCGAGGATGCCTTCGCTGAGCGAGAAGCCCAACGCGAAGTCCTCCAGGTCCAGCGGCGTGGCCAGCATCACGGCATGCGAGACGCCGTTGTATTCCAGGGCCACGGGCACTTCGTCCGCGACCCAGTCCTGGACGGCGAAGTGCTGCCCCGCACGAAAGCCGCGCACGGGCAGGGAGCGCGCGCCTTCGCAAAAAGCCGGCTCGTCGTTGCCGGGCTGCGCGGTGATGAGGGGTTCGTCGGTGGCGAGCATGGTCATTTGGCCGGAATGGTTTCGCCGGATTCGGTGCGCGCCTGCAGCAAGGCTTGCTGCACCTCGTTGAAGCGGCTGTACTCGCGCTGCCATGCCGAAGGCTGCATGACCGGCATGACCTGCACCGCGGTCACCTTGTACTCGGGGCAGTTGGTGGCCCAGTCCGAGTTGTCGGTGGTGATCACGTTGGCGCCCGATTCCGGGAAGTGGAAGGTGGTGTAGACCACGCCGGGCTGCATGCGCTCGGAGACGACGGCGCGCAGCACGGTTTCGCCGGCACGACTCTGGATGCCGACCCAGTCGTCGTCCTTGATGCCGCGCTCCTCGGCATCGTGCGGGTGGATCTCCAGCCGGTCCTCGCTGTGCCACTGGTTGTTGGGCGTGCGCCGCGTCTGTGCGCCCACGTTGTACTGCGACAGGATGCGGCCGGTGGTCAGCAGCAACGGGAACTTGCGCGTGACCTTCTCGTCGGTGGCGACGTACTGCGTGATGATGAACCGGCCCTTGCCGCGCACGAACTTGTCGATGTGCATGGTCGGCGTGCCATCGGGTGCAGCGGCATTGCAGGGCCACTGGATGCTGCCGAGTTCGTCGAGGCGCCGATAGCTGACGCCGCTGAAGGTCGGCGTGAGCGCGGCGATCTCGTCCATGATCTGCTCGGGACTGGTGTAGTCCATCGGATAGCCGAGCGCCTGCGCCAGCTTCACCGTCACCTCCCAGTCGGCATAGCCGGCCTTCGGTGGCATCACCTTGCGCACGCGCGAGATTCGGCGCTCGGCGTTGGTGAAGGTGCCGTCCTTCTCGAGGAAGGAGGAGCCGGGCAGGAACACGTGCGCGTACTTCGCCGTCTCGTTGAGGAACAGGTCCTGCACCACCACGCATTCCATCGCCATCATGGCCTCGGCCACATGCTGCGTGTTCGGGTCGGACTGCACGATGTCCTCGCCTTCGCAGTAGAGGCCCTTGAAGCTGCCGGTCAGCGCCGCGTCGAACATGTTGGGGATGCGCAGGCCCGGCTCGGGGTTGATCTCCACGCCCCAGGCGGCCTCAAACGATGCCCGCGTGATGCTGTCCGACACGTGGCGGTAGCCCGGCAACTCGTGCGGGAACGAGCCCATGTCGCAGGAGCCCTGCACGTTGTTCTGGCCGCGCAACGGGTTGATGCCGACGCCTTCGCGGCCGACGTTGCCGGTGGCCATGGCGAGGTTGGCGATGCCCATCACCATGGTCGAGCCCTGGCTGTGCTCGGTCACGCCCAGGCCGTAGTAGATGGCGCCGTTGCCCGCGTTGGCATAGAGGCGGGCGGCGGCGCGCAGTTCGGCGGCCGGCACGCCGGTGGCGGCCTGCATCGCCTCGGGCGAGTTCTCGGAGCGGGCGACGAACTCGCGCCATTCACCGAAGGACTTGGGGTCGCAGCGCCCGGACACGTAGTCCTCGGCGACCAGTCCCTCCGTGACGATCACGTGCGCCATCGCCGTGATCACTGCCACGTTGGTGCCCGGCTTCAGTTGCAGGTGATGCTCGGCGCGGATATGCGGCGACTTCACCATGTCGATGCGGCGCGGATCGACCACGATCAGCTTCGCGCCCTGGCGCAGCCGCTTCTTCATGCGCGACGCGAACACCGGATGCCCATCGGTCGGGTTCGCGCCGATCACCATGATCACGTCGGCCTTCTCGACCGACTTGAAGGTCTGCGTGCCGGCCGAGGTGCCCAGCGTCTGGCCGAGCCCGTAGCCGGTCGGCGAGTGGCACACGCGTGCGCAGGTGTCGACGTTGTTGTTGCCGAAGGCGGCACGCACCAGCTTCTGCACGAGATAGGTTTCCTCGTTGGTGCAGCGCGAGGAGGTGATGCCGCCGATGGAGTCCTTGCCGTACTTGCCCTGCAGCCGCTTGAACTCGCTGGCTGCGTGGTTCAGCGCCACTTCCCAGCTCACTTCCTGCCAAGGGTCGGTGATCTTCGCGCGGATCATCGGCTTGAGCATGCGGTCCTGATGCGTTGCATAGCCCCAGGCGAAGCGGCCCTTGACGCAGGAGTGGCCCTCGTTGGCCTTGCCGTCCTTCCACGGCACCATGCGCACGACCTCGTTGCCCTTCATCTCGGCCTTGAAGCCGCAGCCGACGCCGCAGTAGGCGCAGGTGGTGATGACGCTGTGCTCCGGCTGGCCGAGCCAGATCACGGACTTTTCCTGCAGCGTGGCGGTGGGACAGGCCTCGACGCAGGCGCCGCAACTCACGCACTCGGATTCCATGAAGGGCTCGTCCTGCCCGGGCGACACGCGGGACTCGAAGCCGCGGCCGCTGATCGTCAGCGCGAAGGTGCCTTGCGTTTCCTCGCAGGCGCGCACGCAGCGGTTGCAGACGATGCACTTCGACGGGTCGTAGGTGAAGTACGGGTTCGACTCGTCCTTCTGGCTGTGGATGTGGTTGGCGCCGTCGAAGCCGTAGCGCACGTTGCGCAGACCGGTGACGCCGGCCATGTCCTGCAACTCGCAGTTGCCGTTGGCCGAGCAGGTCAGGCAGTCGAGCGGATGGTCGGAGATGTAGAGCTCCATCACGCCCTTGCGCAGTTCCTGCAGCTTGGGTGTCTGGGTGCGGACCTTCATGCCGGGCTCGGCCGGCGTGGTGCAGGAGGCCGGGAAGCCCTTGCGACCCTCGATCTCGACCAGGCACAGGCGGCACGAGCCGAAAGGCTCGAGGCTGTCGGTGGCGCAGAGCTTGGGCACCTTGATGCCCGCGTCGACGGCGGCGCGCATGAGCGAGGTGCCGGCGGGGACCGTGATCTCGGTGCCGTCGATCTCCAGCGTGACTTCGCGCCCGGACTCGCGCTTGGGCGTGCCCCAGTCGGTTTCTTTCAGATGGTCCAACATGTCTTGCCTCTCAAGCCGCTTCGCGATCGGGAACCACAAGACCGAAGTCCTGCGGGAAATGATCCAGCGCCGAGAGCACCGGGAACGGCGTCATGCCGCCCATCGCGCACAGCGAACCATGGACCATCGTGTTGCACAAGTCGCGCAACAGGATCACCTGCTGCGCCCGGTTCTGGTCGGCGCGGATCTTGTCGATGACCTCGACCCCGCGCGTGGAGCCGATGCGGCACGGCGTGCACTTGCCGCAGGACTCAATGGCGCAGAATTCCATCGCGTAGCGCGCCAGCTTCGACAGGTCGGCCGTGTCGTCGTGGACCACGATGCCACCGTGCCCGACCGTGCCGCCGATGGCGGCATAGGCCTCGTAGTCGAGCGGCACGTCCCACTGTGACTCGGGCAGGTAGGCGCCAAGCGGTCCACCGACCTGCACCGCCTTGATCGGTCGACCCGCGGCCGAGCCGCCGCCGTAGTCGTAGAGCAGTTCGCGCATCGTGACGCCAAAGGCCTTCTCGACCAGTCCGCCACGCTTGATGTTGCCGGCCAACTGCATCGGCAGCGTGCCGCGCGAACGGCCGACGCCGAAGTCGCGGTAGAACGCCGCGCCACGCGCCAGGATCAGGGGCACGCTGGCCAGCGTGATGACGTTGTTGATGAGCGTCGGTTGGCCGAACAGTCCGGTGATGGCGGGAAGCGGCGGCTTGGCGCGCACGATGCCGCGCTTGCCTTCGATGCTTTCGAGCAGCGCGGTTTCCTCGCCGCAGACATAGGAGCCCGCGCCCTTGCGGACTTCGAGCGCAAAGCGCCGGCCGGAGCCGAGGATGTCGTCGCCGAGGAAGCCTGCGGCCTCGGCCAGGCGAATCGCCTCGTTCAGTGTTGCGATGGCATGCGGGTATTCGGAGCGCACGTAGACATAGCCCTTGGTCGCGCCCGTCGCGATGCCGGCGATGGTCATGCCTTCGATGAGCATGAACGGGTCGCCTTCCATCGTCATGCGGTCGGAGAAGGTGCCCGAGTCCCCTTCGTCGGCATTGCAGACAACGTACTTCTGCGCGGCCTCGGTCGCATGAACCGTCTTCCACTTGATGCCGGCCGGGAAGGCGGCGCCGCCCCTGCCGCGCAGGCCCGAATCGAGCACCTGCTGGACGACATCGGCCGGGCTCATGGCCAGTGCCGCACGCAGTCCCGCAAAGCCTTCGTGCGCCTGGTAGTCCGGGAGCGACAGCGGATCGATGACGCCCATGCGCGCGAAGGTGAGGCGCTCCTGTTTTTTCAGATAGGGAATGTCGTCCGTCAACCCATGACACAGCGCGTGCGCGCCGCCTTCGGTGAAGCCGGCATCGAACAGGCCGCCGACGTCGGCGACGCTCACCGGGCCGTAGGCGACGCGGCCCAGGGCGGTCGAAACTTCCACCAGGACTTCCAGCCAGAACAGGCCGCGCGAACCGTTGCGCACGATGCGGATGTCGAGGCCGCGTGCCGCAGCTTCCTCGGCGATGCGGCGTGCGACGCGATCGGCGCCGACCGCCAACGCAGCGGAGTCGCGCGGAATGTAGACGGTGATGGTCATCCTGCGCTCCTCGCATCGGCCAGCAGTGCATCGAAGGACTTTGGCGTCATGCGTGCATGCGGCTCGTCGTCGAGCATCAACGCGGGTGACGATGCGCAGAGGCCGAGGCAGAACACCGGCTCCAGCGTGAACGCGCCGTCTTGCGAGTTGCCGTGCATCGCGCACCCGAGGCGCTGCTGTGCATGTGCGACCAGGGCATCGGCGCCCATGGCCTGGCAGGCTTCGGCGCGGCAGATCTGGACCACATGGCGTGCGGCCGGCTTGTCGCGGAAGTGCTGGTAGTAGGTGACGACGCCGTGGACCTCGGCGCGCGAGAGGTTCAGGGCTTCCGCGATCTCGGGGACCGCGCTGGCCGGCACATGGCCCAGCGTGTCCTGCACCGCATGCAGGATCGGCAACAAGGCGCCGGACTCGCCTGCACGTTGCGCAAGCACTTCGCGTACGACGCGTGTCGCGTCACTCATCGTGCCCCCGCGGCGTTGTCGGGACCGACCGGCATGCATGCTTCATCGTTGTTCACTCACTCGTGCGTTTGGCGCGGAGTGTCGAACAAGCGAACGCGGCGGTCTAATTTATTCGGGGAATCAATCGATGCGTTTGGGAAATGAGGGTTTGCATGGGTGCCTCAGGCACGACCCAGGGCGCCCGCGTGCCGCGCCACCTCGCTCAGCCAGGCCGGGTCGCTTGCGAACGACAGCGCGGCCTGCAAGGTGCGCGAAGGTCGATTGGTGTCGTGCACCATGAATGCGATCGGCACCTCGACGGTCGGACTGGTCAACGGCTGCGCCTCCAGGTCGCCATGGCCCTTCACCTCGTCCACGAGTGCGCCGGGCATGATGCTCGACACGCGTCCGGCCCGCACGCTCAGTGCGAGCGTCAGCACCGAGTTGGTTTCGATCGCGGGCTTGGGCGCAACGCCCGCCTCGGCAAAGGCGCGGTCGACGATCGTGCGGTTGTGCATCTCGGAACTCAACAGGCACAAGGGCAACGCGGCGGCCTCGCGCCAGGTCACGGCCGGGCCGATCCGCAGCCCGCCACTGTCGTTGTGGTTGCCGGCATGCGATGACTTGCGCAGCAGGAAGTAGTGCTCGGTGTATTGCGGCACGATGCGAACCGGCAAGCGTCCGCTGTCGATGCGCTCCGTGTAGCCGAGCCCCAGGTCGAGTGCCATGCTCTCCAGGCCGGTTTCGAGCTCGACCGAACTCATCGAGCGCAAGCCGGGCGTGATGCCCGGATGGCGGTCCTGCAGCATCGCGACAAAGCGCCCGGCAATGGGCATGGCCGTCGGCACCGCGCCGATCAGGAGGTTGCCGGTCGGCGCGTCGGCCCGGCTGTGCAGGTCCTGCTGCAGCATCTCGTATTCGCGCAGCATCGTCCGGCCGCTCTCGAGGATCCGTGCGCCCTCGACGGTGAAGCCCGCGAAGTTGCGGCCGCGCTTGACGATGGTGGTGCCAAAGCTCTCTTCGAGCGCGCGGATCGCATTCGACAAGGCCGGCTGGGTGACGCGGCACGCCAGTGCCGCGCGGCCGAAGTGGCGATGGTCGTCGAGCGCGACGAGGTACTTCAGGGAGACGAACAGGTTCATGAGGGAGGCGGTGCGCGACGGGCTGCAGGGAGTTCCGAATCTACTGCCAACCTGCGGGCGCACCCCCGCACACGCGCTCGCCAGCGACAACGCTGCGATGCGCCGCGGTCGCAGCCATGTTCGCACTTGCGGCTTCGCATGCGAACGTTCTTCTTACATCCGGCCGGATGAAGGACTCCAATGCAACAGCGACTCGTTGCGTAAATTCACCGCGACTTTACGTATCGCTCAGCAACAGCTCAGGCAGAGGGACGACCATGCATGTCTGCGGCGGCGTGCACGTGCCGCCGGATTCATACCGTCCGCGCTGCGGGATGCAGCCTGACGCAAAGGAGGTAGAGAAATGACGTTCATTGGGCCGAATCCCATCGGCAGTACGCCGGCCTCCGCGGGAACCGCATCGGAAACGGAGATTCCGGCGTTGGTCGCGCAGGTTTATGAAGCGGCGCCTGCGGAAGAGCGCTGCCATCTGGTCGAGACCCTGCTGCGGCCGCTTGGCGTGCTCTCGCTCGTCGCGATCGCGCACGGCGTTTTCGCCAAGATCCGGTTTCGCAGCGCGGGGCATGAGCTGAAGGTGCGCGTCGACGATCTGCGAAACGTCAGTGCGGCCGACATGATGGCGCTGGTCCACCATGCCCAGCAGGTCAGCATCGAGACCGTCGACAGCCTGGTGCAACAACTCTCCAGCTCGGGCAGCATGACGAGCTCTGCTGCCGCGATCGTGCTGGTGGGGCTGCTGGTACAACGCGCCCGCCGCACGACGCCGATGCAGGCGCGCGACGCGTCGCTGGACCCCTGATACGACTTCGCAATCAAACGCATAACTGCGTTGGATCGCCTTGCCGTGCTACAGCACTGTCTGCGGCGCTCCGCCTTGTTCTGCGCTTGATTGCAAAGTCGTACGACTGGGCGGCGCTCGCTATTCGCAATTCAGTTCAATTGCTCCCGCTGCATGCGAACGAAGAGCGTCGAGGCATTCTTGGCATTCAGCGTCTCGTACTGGTCCCAGTCCGCGAACTCCGGCAGCGCCGCTGCCTTCGGCACCTCGCTCAGCGCGGTGCCGGCTTGCAACAGTTGCGAGACGCGCGTGCGCAGTTGGGTGAGGTAGCGCACCTGCGCGTCGATGGCTGCTGCCGTGGTTCGCGGCCCATGGCCGGGCACGATGACCCGGATGGGCAGCTTGCGCAGCGCATCGAGCGCTACGAGCCAGCCGTCGATGTCGCCGTCCATCACGTCGGGAATGCGCGCCTGGTCGAGCAGGCCGCCCGCGAACAGCACGCCGGTGCGCGGGTCGAGGACCGCGACGTCGCCGGGTCCGCTGGAGTGCCCGAAGTAGAAGACTTGCACGGGCCGGCCGATGGCGTCGAGTGTTTGCGTGTCGTCGAATTGCCGATCCGGCGTGAACATCACGGTGCCCTTCATTTCCTCTTCGCCCAGGGTCTCCTTGAGCACCCGCAGGCAGCGCTCGCAACGTGACGCCATCAGGTCGGCGGCCTTGCGATGCATGAGCACCGGGATGCCGCGCTCGCGGAATGCGGCGGCGCCGAAGAGGAAGTCCTTCTGCGCATGGGTGATGAGCGCGAGCCGCACCGGCTTGTCGGTCACGCTCCGGATCGTGGCGAGCAGCGCCTCGCCGTTGCGCCAGGAGGTGCCGGTGTCGATGGCCAGGACGCCCGTGTCGCCAACGATGAACCCGGCATTGCCGACGCGGCCGAGGTTGCGCGTATCGACCGCGCCTGCTTCGCCCTGCATCATGAAGACGCCGGGGCCGACTTCGACGGCCTTCGGGGCGACGTACGCCTGCGCGGACGGCGCGGACGGCATGGGTGGAGTCGATGCCTGCTGGACCGTTCCAGGTGTCGAGCAACCAGTGGCGAGCGCTGCGCATGCGATGGCGAATACCCCGACGCCCCACGATGCAACCCGCGCCCAGCCCATCCGAATCATCGATGAAAGCCGCAGGCGAAGGCCTTGCGAGCGTGTTCCGGCCTCATTCGGGCCGCCGGTACTTCAGCGTGCTTTCGAATTGCAGATCGCGCGAATCCACCACCTCCGCCTTCAATTCCCCGTCCCCGCGGGGCACGAAGTAGAAGCGGAAGTTCGGGTTCTCGCTGATCGAGAAATCCACGTCGGCCGACATCACCGACTGCCCCGCGTAAGTGATGTTGACCTGTCGCACGAAATGCGCGGGCGTGTAGAGGCGCGTGACCTGGTCGAGCGCCAGGCCGGAGTTGTTGGGGTGGCTGATCATCAGTTGCGCGAGTTGCGGCTTGTCGCCGTCGGCCGGCCCCTGGAGGCTCAGCTTCATGCGGCCAAGGGTCTTCAGCGCGGCCTCCGCGTCCTTGCCCGGCGGCGCGGAGCAGCCGCCGGAGGCCTTGACGAAAGCCGTCGCCATCTGCAGCTTGCCGTCGTTGGTCTCGGCGATGGCCCGGATGTGGGTGTACTCGTCGACACGCACGCGGGTCTCGATGTCGGCGCGTCCGCTCAGTGGCGTGAAATGGAAGATGGCGGAGATCGGCGAGGGGTTGTTGTCGATGATCAGGTAGACCTTGTCGATGTAGCGTTCCGGCGTCTGCGGCATGCGCGAGCGGATCGCGATCGGCACGATGGCCGCGTCCTCGGCGCGCACCGGCACCACCAGCGAGATCACGTCCTCGCTCGCGGCGGCGATCGGGCGCGACTGGAAAAGGCTGGCGCGCACCTTCTTCCAGACCGGGTTGGCCTCGGGGTTGTCGGCGCTCTTGATCTGCGCGCTCGCTTGCCGCATGGGCAGTGCGAGGGCCAGCAACGCGCTGCTGGTCACGGCGCGCCGCGTCAACGGGCGTCCTGGAAACCTGGGGTTCTTCGGCTGGTTCATGGCTTCGATGCCTTGGGCGCTTCGGCGGTATCGGGGTCTTCCCATTCCAGTTCCGCGTACGCTGCCGTGACGTTGCGCTTGTGGAAGCGATCCGTCAACAGCCAGGGCGTGCCGGGCGCGATGCCGATGCTGTCGACGGCCTGCTGGATCGTCAGGTGCTTGCGCAGGGCCGCGCGGGTGTCGCGCAGCAGGGCGCCGAGATAGGCAGCCTGCGCATCCATCGCACCGGGCCACTCATTGCCGACCGGGCCGTGCCCGGGCACGACGGTGTCGACGGGCACGCGCTTCAGGTCCTCCATCACGGAGACCCAGCCACGCAGGCTGCCATCGAGCGCCGGCAGGTGCCGCACGAACAGCAGGTCGGACGCGAACAGCGTGCGGGTGCGCTGGTCGTACACGGTGAGGTCGTTGTCGGTGTGCGCCGTGGGCCAGGCTTGCAACGTGAGCACGCGGTCGCCGAGGTCCAGCTGCATCGTCTTGTCGACGCTGATGCCGGGGTACACGATGGCGGTGCGCGGCAGGGTGATGTCGAAGTCGCGTTTCAGCGAATTCAGCCAGTACGGTTCGCGCGCGGTCAGCGCCTGCGTGAAGCGCGCGCTGGCCACGAAGCGCGGGGCGGGCGTGCTGGACTCGGCGAAGGCCACGTTGCCCAGCACGTGGTCGGGATGGGCATGCGTGTTGATGACGTAGCAGACCGGCAACGGCGTCACGCGGTCGATCGCGGCTTTCAGCGCGTGGCCGACGGCGGGCGTGCCTCCGGTGTCGATCACCGCAACGCAGCGGCTGCCAACCACGAAGCCGAGGTTGGCCACGTCGCCGCCGTTGGCGGGCGCCCAGTCTTCCAGCGCGCCGGTGTGGACGAACAAGCCGGGCTTCACCTCGACGACCGCCAGGGGCGTCACGGCCCCGGCAGCTTGCGCAACAGCGACGGCAGCGCACAGCAGGATCGCGGCCCGCAGCCCCCGCATCCAACGCCGCATGAATGTCGGCATCGGCAACCCGCTCCCTGCCATCACATCACCCGGCTACTTCGCGTCCGCAGCGCCGAGGAAGCATCCTTGTTCAGCCTTCGTCTGCAGGGCCTTGTAGCGCTTGACCTCGGGCTCGTACGACGGCACGTCGCGTATGGCGCCGCCACGCTCGCCGCCGATGGACATGGCCTTGACGATGGTGCTCATCGTCACGTAGTCCTTGTACTTCACGGAACCGGCCAGCGCATCGAGCGCGCAGGAGCACTTGTTGGTCATCTCGAAGTTCGACCCCGGATGCGCCCGCATGCACTCCTGCACATACAGCACCCGGTCCACGGTCGGGAAGTCATTGACGGGGGCGGCGGCATTCGCGGCGCCGACGCCCAGCAGGAGCGCGCCGAGGGCCAGCGCGGAGGGCAGGAAGGGGTTCAGCTTGGGCATGGTGTTCGACGCAGGCATTCAGGGTTTGGGCGGGGGTCCGGCGCCGTCGAGCAGCATTTCCTCGACGATGAGCGGCGCATCGCTGGCCGATTCGGCGTTGATCCGGGTGCGGATGCCGTAGAGCCCCCCGGGGACTGCGCTGGACATCAGGAAGACGTAGGACTTGTTGGCCAGCTTCTCGAAGCGCGAGCGGTTCGGGTCATCGAGGTAGGGCGTGATGCTGAACTCCTTCACAGCCACCGGCTTGCCCTTGTACGGCAAGGTGAGGTCGCGCACCGTCGCGCCCTGGTAGACCGCCATGCGGATGCGCTTGCGGAAGTAGTTGGGCTGGCCCTTCGTCAGGCGCTGCATCTCCTTGATGTCGCGTTCGAGGAAGTACAGGATGGCCGGGTTGCCCTTGGCGCCTTCGACGGCGGGTTCGGCAACGGCGCGCTTGCCGCTGAAGAACTGCGCGTCCGCTGCGCAGCAGCTGCCGTCGGGCTGCGCCGTCAGCTTCAAGTCGACCTTGTCGTCGAAGGCTTCCTCCAGCGTTCCGGTCTTGTGGAAGACGTAGTGCAGCGTGAGCGGCGGTTGCAGGCTGCCCAGGTGGTTGTCCATGAAGACCGCCTGCTCGGCGGCTGAAAAGTCCGTCGCGGCCAAGGCGGGGGATGCTGCCGCCAGGAACCCGACCAGCGCCAGGGCAGGAAATGCTTTCATCGGCAGCACCGCGGCTACTTCGGTGCCTCGTACGACGCGTCGACGACCGGAACGCCGTACTCCTTCAGGATGGCCATGATCTGCGGCCGGTTCGATTCGATCAGGCCCTCGACCTGCTGCTTCCATTCGCGCTCGCCGTAGCGCACGCCCATCGCGATCTGGTAGTCGAACTGGACGCCGGGCTCGGACTTCATCGGCACCACCACCAGCGCAGGCGTCTTGATGCGCGAGGCGTAATAGCCGCCGATGGGGCCCCAGACGATGGCGACATCGATCTTGCCCGCGGCAAGGTCCTTCTCGATGATCTCGCCGGGGTATTGGTCGGGGTCGGCGTTCATGGTCTGGTAGGGCACGCCCTGATCCGTGAGCCGGTGCTTGCTGAGCCATGCCGATGCGGGCGACCGGTCGTAGATGCCGATGCGCAGCTTGGACAATGTGGCCGGGTCGAGCTTGAGGAAGTCCTCGGTCGACGCGACCTGGTCCATGCCCTTGCCCTTGGCGAACACCAGCGCATAGGTCGAGCGGTAGTAGGGCTTGGTGACGGACACCTGGTCATAGCCCGCTGGCACGCCAATCACGATGTCGCAGGGGTAGTCCTGGTCCGGCAACTTGAAGCGCAAGGTGTTGCGGATGAAGGCCAGGCGCTGCGGGAAGGAGTAGTAGACGACCGGCAGCCCCATCGACTTGCCGAACAGTTCGGCAATCTTGTTCTCGATGCCCTCGCCCTTGACGTTGGAGAAGGGCAGGTTGTTCGGGTCCTGGCAGACGCGCAGCGCAGTGCGCGGTGCGGGCTTGTCCTGCGCCACCGCGCCGGTTGCCAGCAAGGTCAGGGGCAGGGCGGCGAGGGCCAGCGCGCGGATGCCGTTCATTTGGGCATTTCTTCGACCTTGGCGCGGGTGATGGCGCCATCGGATCGGCCTTTGAGATATGCGTAGAGCTGATTGATGTTGTCCATGACGACCGGGCTGTTGCCGAAGCTCTGCATGCCCTTGTCCAGCCGACCGTTGGTCACGGTCTTGACGAACTCGTCCTTGGTCAGGGTCTTGAGGCTGTTGACCAGCGATGGCCCGACGAGGCCTTCCTGGTTGGCCCCATGGCACCGGTCGCAGGCCGCGGCACGCCAGGCCCGGAAGCCCTTCATGGTCTCGCTGTCGACCTTGTAGCCGTCCACCACCTTGTACGGTTTGTCTTCCGCGTGAGCCGCAACGGCACCACCCATGCACAACAGCGCGCAAGCGCCGATCAACGCGATTTTCAGTCTCATGATTTCTATTCAGCCCTGTTTTCGATCAATTGAAAAGAGGGGCAGCCAGTAGGTGCCAGCTGCCCCTCTTCGGTATGAGAACAGGGTCGGGGGCTCGTGGTTCCCCGGTACTTACCCTGCGTTCAACGCGCTCAGTTCGGCAGCGCGAAGACTGTCAAGGAGCCGCCCAGCTCCGTGTACTGGTTGAGCTCGCGGTAGCCGCCCACTGCGCCCAGGCCGTCCTGGTCCTTCTCGAGGCCCGCTGCCATGCCGATGCCGGCCCAGCCGCCAATGCCCGAGAACACGCCGATGTACTGCTTGCCCTTGTGCTCATAGCTGAACACGTTGCCGATGATCCCGGACGGCGTCTTGAACTTGAAGAGTTCCTTGTTGATGTTCTTCTTGTCCACGCACTTCAGGTAGCCCTCCAGCGTGCCGTAGCACGACAGGCCACCCGCGGTGTTGAGCGAGCCGCTCCACACCGAGAACTTCTCGGGGTGGCTCTGCACGATCTTGCCGGTGCCGGCGTTCCAGGAGATGAAGTTGCCCATGCCGCCATGGCTGTTCGGCGCCGGGAACATCGAGAGCGTCGCGCCCACATATGGCTGGCCGGCCGTGTACTCGACCTTGAACGGCTCGTAGTCCATGCAGACGTGGTTGGTCGGCACGTAGAAGAGCTTGGTTTCAGGGTCGTAGGACGCAGGCTGCTGGTCCTTGCTTCCCAAGGCTGCCGGGCAGATGCCCTTGCTGTTGACGTCCGGTCCGTTCTGCGCCGTCGAGTACTTCGCAACCACTTGCGGGCGGCCGGTCTTCATGTCGACGTTGGTGGCCCAATTGACGTTCGGGTCATACTTTTCGGCAACCAGCAGCGCACCCGTCACGCGGTCCATCGTGTAGGCGAAGCCGTTGCGGTCGAAGTGCACGAGCGCCTTGGTGGGCTTGCCCTTGACGTCGATGTCGGCCAGGATCATTTCGTTCACGCCGTCAAAGTCCCATTCGTCGAAGGGCGTCATCTGGTAGACCCACTTGGCCATGCCGGTGTCCACGTCACGCGCCCAGATGGTCATCGACCACTTGTTGTCACCGGGCCGCTGCGACGGATTCCACGTCGACGGATTGCCCGAGCCGTAGTACATCAGGTTGAGCGCCTTGTCGTAGCTGTACCAGCCCCAGGTGGTGCCGCCGCCGATCTTCCACTGGTCGCCCTTCCAGGTCTTCAGCGAGGAGTCGGGGCCCACCGGCGCCATCTTGCCGTCGGTCCAGGTCATGGTCTTCTGCGGGTCCATCAGCATTTCTGCATCGGGTCCGACGCTGTAGCCCTTCCAGGCCAGCTTGCCGTCGCTCAGGTTGTAGGCTGCGATGAAGCCGCGCACGCCCCATTCGCCGCCGCTGATGCCGGTGATGACCTTGTCCTTGAAGACGTGCGGCGCATTGGTGTTGACCGCGCCGAGCTTCGGGTCGCCGTTCTTGACGGTCCAGATCACCTTGCCGGTCTTGGCGTCGAGCGCGACCAGGTTGCTGTCGGCCTGTTGCAGCAGGACCTTGCCCTCTGCATACGCCAGGCCGCGGTACACGGTGTCGCAGCACATCTGCGGGATCACAGCCGGATCCTGCTTGGGCTCGTACTTCCAGATGATCTTCTGCGTGTCGAGGTCGATCGCGAAGACCTTGTTGGGGAAGGGCGAGTGCAGGTACATCGTCCCGTCGATCACCAGCGGCGAGCCTTCATGGCCGCGCAGCACGCCGGTGGAGAACATCCACGCGACCTGCATCTTGCCGACGTTGCCCGTGTTGATCTGCTTGAGCTTGCTGTAGCGCTGGTTGTACATGTCGCCAGCCTGCATCGCCCAATTCTTCGAGTTGGCGATATTTTTCTCGACATCGGCATTGGCATGCGCCAATGCCGGCACCGCAAGTAGCGCCGCCGCCAGCAGGCGCCAGGTGCGCCCTAGTAAGTGCCCGGAAAATCGCATCGAAGTCTCCTTGTTTTGGAACATCAGAGCCTGCCCGCACCAACCGCAAACAGGCGCCTGCCGAGCAACTCGACGAAGCCGGCCAGCGAAGTAAATGCAAGTTGCGCGCCTGCTTCAGGACGCCGCATTCGTGGCGTCTTGCAACGATGAGTTGCCGCCCGCGCATGCGCCGTGCTGAAGCACATTGCGAGGGGAAACCCTAGCCAAGGGACCTGTTTGCGGGGGATCGCAGGTCACGCCGGGCGACTGGCGTGCGAGTCGCGCGACGCTGGCGCGCAGCGCGGGCCCGCGCCTGGATCGCAGCGCTCTCAGGGTTCACCATGAAGTGCGATCCGGCCAATGGCCGCAGCATCGGTCGGTGGGTGCTGCATCAGAAATGTGGCAACCACTTTCGACACAGAGTGTTTCACCGGCAACGGTGTCATCCGGAGGCAGACGACGCATGCGACGGCGGCAGAAAAACCATGGGCGCGGGTATTGCTTGATGGAGGCTCCGCATCCGCCCTGTGGCCGGCCCTCACTCGCCAACAAGAATGCAGCAGTCCAATGCGGATTGCCTTGACCGACCACGACAACCGATCAATGCCAGAGACACTTTCGAAGACCATGCTCCGGACCACCGGCCTGACCAAACGGTACGGCGCACGCGTGGCATTGAAGGGACTTTCATTGAGCCTGGCGTCGGGGCAATTCGTCGCGCTGCTGGGCCCGAACGGCGCCGGCAAGTCGACGCTGTTCCAGGTGCTCACGGGGCTGTTCGCGGCGGACGAGGGCGAGGTCGAGGTGGCGGGCCATTCGCTGGGCCGCTCGGCGACAGCGGCGCTGCGTCACATCGGCGTGGTGTTCCAGCAGATCTCGCTCGACCTGGACCTCAGCATCCGGCGCAACCTGCTGTTCCAGGCGGACCTGCACGGCTTGCCGCGGCGCCTGGCGGTGCAGCGGATCGAGGCCGACTGCGCCCGCCTCGGCATCGAGCCCAACCTCGACCGCAAGGTGCGCGAACTCTCCGGCGGCAACCGGCGCAAGGTGGAACTTGTGCGTGCCTTGCTGCATCGACCCTCCGTGCTGCTGATGGACGAAGCCACGGTGGGGCTGGACCCCAAGTCGCGCCAGGACCTGATGCGTGCGCTGCGTGCCGACGTGAAGGAGCGCGGCGTGGGCGTGCTGTGGGCCACCCATCTGGTGGGTGAGGCCGAGGGCGCCGACCGCGTGCTGGTGCTGCACAAGGGCGAGCTGTTGTGCGACGGCACGCCGGCCGAGGTGACGCAGGCGCTGGGCGGGCCGACGCTGGAAGCAGGCTTCATCTCGCGCACGAACGAGACCAGACAAAAGGAGACGAGTACATGAATGACGTTGGTGTGTGGGGCAAGCGCATGGCCGGTGCGGGCGCGGTGGCGCTGGGGCTGTGCATGGGCGGGGCCGCGATGGCCCAGGGCACGGCCTATGTGTCGAGCGAGAAGGACCAGGCGCTCACCATGATCGACCTGGCCACGCTCACGGTGAAAGGCACCATCCCCACCTGCAAGCGCGGCCGCCACATCCAGATGACGCCGGAGCACATGATCATGGTCGCCTGCACCGACTCCAACGCCGCCGACGTGATCGACCCCGCCACCGGCAAGTCGGTGCGCCGCATACCGCTCGGCGATGAGCCCGAAGCCTTCGACATCTCGCCGGACGGCAAGACCATCTACGTCTCCAACGAGGACGAGGGCGCCACCAGCTTCGTCGATGCGGCCACCGGCAAGGTGGTCAAGTCGGTCAAGGTCGGCAAGGAGCCCGAGGGCGTCAAGGTCAGCGCGGACGGCAAGACGCTGTACGTCACGTCCGAGGTGGCGAGCCTGGTCCACGTCATCGACGTCGCCACCGCCAAGGTGGTGAAGAACGTCAAGGTCGGCAAGCGGCCGCGCCGCCTGGCCTTCACGCCCGACGGCAAGGAACTGTGGGTGACCAACGAACTCGATGCCAGCGTCAGCGTCATCGACACGGCCAGCCAGTCTGTGATCGCCACTGTCAACTTCGAGGTCAAGGGCGCGCGCGCCGAGGACATCACGCCGGTCGGCATCCAGATCTCGCAAGACGGCAAGCGCGCCTTCGTGGCGCTGGGCCGGGCCAACCACGTGGCCTTCGTCGACGTGGCGCAGCGCAAGGTCACGAATCTCGTGCTGGTCGGCAAGCGGGCATGGAACCTCACGCTCGACAAGGCCGAGGCGCGGCTCTATGTGGTGAACGGCCTGAGCGACGACGTGACGGTGGTCGACGTGGCCGGTGCCAAGCCGCTCAAGAGCATCCCGGTCGGGCGCGTTCCCTACGGCCTGGTGGTGGTGGAATGAAGGGGCGAGCCTGCCGCGTGGGTTTGGCGCTGCTGGTGGCGGCGCTGGGCGCGAGCGTGGCGGGTGCGGCCGGCGCGGTCACGCCGCTGAAGGCCACCTTGATCGTTCCGGCCGATGACCCCCGGCTGGAGCGCTCGCTTGTCGAGCGTCATTTCCTGGGCCATACCGACGGCCCCGCGAACGACGGCTTGCAGGTCGCGCTGGAGGAAAGCGAATTCGAACTCCAGGCGGTCGATGCCGGCGTGGCGCTGACGAGCCAGCCGGCCGACTCGCTGGCGGCCGCCCGAACGGCCGCCCAGGCCGCGGAGAAGGCCGGCGCGGCAGTCCTGCTCACCGACCTGCCGACCGACTGGACGCTGGCCGTCGCGGACGCGGTGAAGGTGCCGGTCATCAACATCGGCGACCCGGCCGACAGCCTGCGCGAGCAGGATTGCCGGGCGCGCCTGTTCCACATCCTGCCGAGCGAACGCATGCGCGCCGATGCCTTGGCGCAAACCCTTGTGTCACGCAAATGGAACAAGCTGTTGCTGCTGGTGGGGCAGAGTGCGCAGGACCAGTTGCGCGCCGCCACGGTCCAGGCGTCGATCAAGCGCTACGGCCTGCAGGTGGTGGCGACCAAGCCCTTCAAGCTGTCCGCCGACCCGCGCGAGCGCGACCTGGCCAACCCGCTGCTGCTGACGGCCGGCAGCACCTACGACGCGGTCTGGGTGGTCGACAGCGACGGCGAATTCGCGCGCACCCTGCCGTACCGCATCGTGCTGCCGCGGCCGGTGGTGGGTGACGCGGGGCTGGTGGCAGTGGCCTGGCACGCGCAATTCGAGCGCTACGGCGCGCCGCAGGTGTCGCGCCGCTTCGCCAAGGCTGTCGGCCGGCCGATGACTGCCAGCGACTGGGCGGCGTGGATGGCCGGGAAGGCGCTGGTGGCGGCGGCCATCGCGGCGCCCAAGGGGCCGGTGGCCAACTGGGCGCAGGCGCTCGCCAAGACGCCGATCGACGGCTCCAAGGGCACCAGCCTGAGCTTTCGCCCCTGGGACGGGCAACTGCGCCAGACCGTCCTGCTGACCGACGGCCAGGGCGTGATCTCGCAGGCGCCGATCGACGGCCTGCTGCACCCCAGCAACGTGCTGGACACGCTGGGCGCGGATGCGCCGGAGAAGAAATGCAAGGTGACGCGATGACCCCCGCCAGCACGACGGTGGAAGCCGCAGACGACACGGCGCCGCGCCGCGGCATTGCGCACGCGCTGCAGGCCATGCGCGCCATCGTCATGCGCGAACTCATCAAGTTCTCGCAGCAGACCGGCCGCCTTGTGTCCGCGCTGGTCCGCCCGCTGCTGTGGCTGGCGGTCTTCGCAGCGGGCTTTCGCAACGTCTTCGGCGTGGCCATCGTCGAGCCCTACGACACCTACATCCCGTATGACGTCTACATCGCGCCAGGCCTGGTCGGCATGGTGCTGCTGTTCAACGGCATGCAGTCCTCGCTTGCAATGGTCTACGACCGTGAGATGGGCCTGATGCGGCTGCTGCTCACCGCGCCCCTGCCGCGCGCCTGGCTGCTGTTCTGCAAGCTGTGCGCGACGGCCTTGCTGTCGGTGTTGCAGGCGCTGGCTTTCATCGTCGTCGCGATGCTGGTCGGCACCGACCTTCCGCTTTTCTCGCTGGCCGGCCTGCATGCGCTGCTGGCGCTCGTGTGCGGCGCGCTGATGCTGGGCGCGCTCGGCCTGTTGCTGTCGGTCTACATCAAGCAGCTCGAGAACTTTGCCGGCACGATGAACTTCGTGATCTTCCCGATGTACTTCATGTCGACTGCGCTCTACCCGCTGTGGAAGCTGCAGGAGTCGGGCGCCGAATGGGTCTACCAGCTGGCGCGCTTCAACCCGTTCACGCATGCCGTCGAATGGATCCGCTTCGCGCTCTACGGCAAGGACCCCGGTGCCGCCCCGTGGGTGGTGCTGGGCTGCCTGTTCGTCTTCTTCTTCGTGGCCTGCTGGGGATACGACCCGCAGCGCGGCTTCGGCGGGCTGACCAAGCGTGGAGGCCCGCCGTGAACGCCGGGCGCCGACGGCTGCTGGTGAGTGCGGCGGCGGGTGCGCTGACGGCCCTGCCGTTCGTGAACGCCGCCGGGGCAGCGCGGTCCGAGCCTTTCCCCATCCGCCCGGTGATGCTGTGGGTGCCCTGGGCCGCGGGCGCCGCCACCGATCTTTCGCTGCGCCTGCTGGCTGAACTCGCGGGGCCCGCCCTTGGCCAGCCGGTCGTGGTCAGCAACCGCCCTGGCGCCGGCGGCACGATGGCCATGGGCTTGCTGACCCAGTCCGAACCCAACGGATACACCATCGCGCAGATACCGCAGCCCGTGTTCCGCGCGCCCTTCACGCACAAGGTGCAGTGGGATCCGGTGCGCGACATCACGCCCATCATCCAGATCTCCGGCGTCACCTTCGGCGTGCTGGTCGCCAGCGATAGCCGGTTCCGGTCGCTCGACGACCTGTTCGCCTTCGCACGCGACCGGCCGGGCGAGCTGAGCATCGCCACCAACGGCGTCGGCACCACGCCGCACCTCGTGCTGGAAACGCTGTTCACCGAGCGCGGGCTGCGCTACATCCATGTCCCGTACAAAGGCACCTCCGAGCTGACGCTGGCCGTCGAGTCTGGCCAGGTGCTGGTGGGCGTCAATTCCAGCGGCTTCGGCCCCGAAGTGGATGCGGGCCGCATGCGGCTGCTGGCGACGTTCTCGGCCCGGCGCTCCAAACGCTGGCCGGAGGTGCCCACGCTGCAGGAGCTGGGCTTCGACATCGTGGCCATGTCGCCGTACGGGCTGGCCGGCCCGCGCGGGGTGCCGCCCAGCGTCGTGGCCGTGCTGCACGACGCCTTCAAGAAGGCGATGTTCGATCCGCGCTTCATCGAGGACCTGGCCAAGTACGACCAGGAACTCGCCTATCTCGGGCCGGCGGACTATGCGAGGGCTTGCCGTGCGGAGTTCGCCAAGGAGCGCGCGGCGGCCGAGCGCCTCGGCGGTGTGCGCGGCGCGGTCAACTGAGCGCGCCCAGGTGCCAGGCTTCGTCACAACGGGAGAAGGACGAATGGATCGAAACGATGCGGTGATGAGCGATTGGCGGCAGCGGGCGCTGGCGCTCGAGTCCGAAGTGGCGAAGGCGGTGATCGGGCAGGCGAGGGCGATTCGCCTCATCAACACCGCCGTGTTCGCGCGCGGCCATGTGCTGCTGCAAGGCGATGTCGGCGTCGGCAAGACCACGCTGCTGCGCGCCTTCGCGCAGGTGCTGGGCGGCGACTTCGGGCGCACCGAGGGCACCATCGACCTGATGCCCAACGACCTCATCTACTACACCTACATCAGCGCCGAGGGCAAGCCGGCGGTCGAGCCCGGCCCGCTGATCCGGCACGGCGAGAACCTCGCGATCTTTTTCTTCAACGAGATCAACCGCGCACGGCCGCAGGTGCATTCGCTGCTGCTGCGGGTGATGGCCGAGCGCAGCGTGTCGGCATTCAACCGCGAGTTCCGTTTTCCACACCTGCTGGTGTTCGCCGACCGCAACCGCGTCGAGCGCGAGGAGACCTTCGAGATATCTGCGGCGGCGCGCGACCGCTTCATGATGGAAGTGACCATCGACGCACCCGCCGACGATGCCGAGCGCCGTCAACTGATGTTCGACCCGCGCTTCCACGACACCGACCGGCTGGTCGGCGCACTGGCCAGCGCGCTGGTCGCGTATGAGGAACTCAACCAGGTCTCGGAGCTGATCCAGCGCGGCGTGCAGGCGTCGGACGCACTGCAGGCCTATGCGCTGAACCTCTGGCGCGCGACCTCGGTGCCGGCCGACTACGGCGTTCGCCTGTCCGACGTGGACACCGCGCAACTGATGCTGGCCGGCGCCAGTCCGCGCGGCATGAGCCTCCTGATGCGCGCCGCGCGCGTGGCGGCTTGGCTGGACGGGCGCGACTATGTGGCGCCGGAGGATGTGCAGGCCGTCTTCGTCGAGACCATCGCCCATCGCCTGTGCTACCAGCCGGTGTACGAGATGCGCCGGCAGGAGATCTCGGGCCGGCTCATGAGCGGCATCATGGCCAGCGTGGCCGCGCCCTGAAAGGCGGATGCGGTGACGCAGCAGGCGCCCAACGCGCGCGAGGTGCACTACCGCTTCGCCACGCCGGCCATGGGTCATTTCCCAGGCCATCACCGCAGCACGCGGGGCGAGAGCGGCTTCGAGTTCCGGGGCCATGCCTCGCTGCTCGACGCGCCCGACCCGCGCCGACTCGACCTGCATGCGAGCCTGCGCGACCCCTTCGGCAACTGGGTGGTGCGGGTCTACAGCCAGCGCAAGTCGATCCCGGTGGTGGTGGTGGCGGACCTGTCGGCGTCGATGGGGTTCGCCGGCACGCGCCGCAAGCTCGACGTGCTGGCGGATTTCGTCGACAGCCTGGCGTGGTCGGCCTGGCGCACGGGGGACAGCTTCGGCTTCGTGGGTTGCGACGCGGCGGTGCGTGACGACGTGCTGCTGCCGCCGACGCGCATGCGCGGCGTGGGCGCGACGCTGGCGCAGGCGCTGCGTGGGCTGGCGCTGGAGGGCGAGTCGGCGCGCGGACTGCTGTCGGCATCGCGCTACCTGGGGCGGCAGCGGGCGCTGGTGTTCCTGGTGTCCGATTTCCACTTGCCGCTGCCGGAAGTCGAGGCGCTGATCGCCTCGATGGCGCATCACGAGGTGGTACCCGTCGTGCTGTGGGACCCGATCGAATTCAGCCTGACGGCGCAGCGCGGCCTTGCGAATGTGATGGATCCGGAGAGCGGGCGGCGCCGGCTGGTGTGGTGGCGGCCTGCATTGCGCGACAGATGGCGCGCGGCGCAGGAGCAGCGGCGCGAGGCGCTGCTGCATCTGTTCCGGGCCGACCGGCTCAAGCCGCTGTTCATCGAGGGCGCCTTCGATGCCGATGCGGTGACGCGGCACTTCATGCAATGACGCTCACCTCCAGGCTCCGCTCGCTTCGCGCGCGCACCCTCGTTGCAGGGGGCGCTCGCAGCGGCACGGATATGCCGGTTCAGTTGGCGGTGTCCAGCGGCGTGTCGCGGTCGGAGTTCCTGAACGGGCGGCGCAAGGGCTGGGCACTGGCGTGGGCCGCATCGATGGTCTGCTCGACGGTGCTTGCCGCGCCGCAGCTCGAAGCGAGCACCTCCGACCCCCGCGCCTTCGGCTACCAGGTCGGCGACATGGTTTCGCGCACGGTCACGGTCGACCAGCCGGACGGCCTGACGCTGGACGAGACCAGCGTGCCGCGTCCGGGCGCGCGCGGCAATGCGCTGGAACTGCGCAGCATCGAACGGCACGGCAGCGGGCTCTCCGGCGGGCGGCGCCTGGAGTTCAGGCTGGCCTACCAGGTGTTCCTGTCGCCGCCGGAGCCGCGGACGCTGGAGATGCCGAGCTTCACCTTGCGCTTCAAGGGCGAGCCGCGCGCGCAGGAGCTTCGCATCGAGTCCTGGCCGGTGACCGTGTCGCCGCTGGTGCCGGTCGATGTGGCGTCACGGCGCGGCCTGGGGGAGTTGCAGCCCGACGCCGCGCCGCTGCTGCTCGACACCCGCCCCGGGCGCTATCGCCTCATTGCCTATGGCTGCGCCGCGTTGGCGCTGCTGGCCTGGCTGGCCCACGTGTACATCGGCCTGCCGTGGTGGGGCCGCGCGCACCGGCCGTTCACGATGGCGTGGCGCACGCTGCGGGGGCTCACGCCCGCGAGCCCGGATGCCCAGTGGCGCGAGGGCTACCAGCGCCTTCACGCAGCCTTGAACCAATCGATGGGCGAGGTGGTTTTCGAGCAGGGTGTCGACCGCTTCGTGCTGGCGCGTCCGCGCTTCGCGCCGCTGCGCGCGGACCTGGCCGCCTTCTTCGAGCGGTCGCGTGTCGAGTTTTTCGGCGCGGGAGGAGACGCGGCGGCGGACCGCGCCTGGCTCATCGACTTCTGCCGCCGCTGCCGCGATGCCGAGCGAGGTTCCGCATGAGGCGCAGCGCCGGCCCGCGGACGGATGCCGGTGCCGTGCGCCGGACGGAGCGTCCATGGTGAGCTTCGACCATCCCTGGCTGCAGTGGCTGCTGCCGCTGGCCGCGCTGCCCTTGCTGGCGCGCACCGGCGGCGCGCTCGCCAACACCTGGGCCGCGCAAATGCCGCATGACCGCGCCTCCGACCTGCTCGGCTGGGCGCTGCGCGGCATCGGCGCGCTGGCGTTGGCCGCATCGCTGCTCGGCATGGCGGGGCCGCATCTGCCGGAGTACGAGGTGGAGCGCGTCGGCAAGGGCGCGGAAATCGTGCTGGTGCTCGACCGCAGCCGCAGCATGGACCAGGGC
This sequence comes from Variovorax sp. dw_954, assembly GCF_018449755.1. Taxonomy (NCBI): domain Bacteria; kingdom Pseudomonadati; phylum Pseudomonadota; class Betaproteobacteria; order Burkholderiales; family Comamonadaceae; genus Variovorax; species Variovorax sp. dw_954. The sequence continues at coordinate 133,530 of NZ_JAAVVD010000005.1, forward strand.
TTCGGCGGGGTGCCGGCGGGCGCGGTGAAGGGCACCGGCCCGGAGGCGATCGACTACTACATGCGGCAGAGGAACAACCTCGTGCCCAAGGGCAAGGTCGCGCGCCAGTTGCTGGCGGAGTTCGCGGCCAAGCGGCCGGACGACCGCTTCGGCATGATCGTCTTCAGCACCTTGCCGATCCGCGTGCTGGACTTCACGTCCAAGGACGAGGCCATCCAGGCCGCCATCTCGGCAGGCGACATCGGGCGCGGCCTGTCGGAGACGAACATCGGCCTGGCGATGCAGTCGGCGCTGTCGTACTTCGAGGACGAGCCCTACACCGGCTCGCGCATCGTGATGCTGGTCTCCGACGGCGGCGACCGGCTCGACCCCGACGCCAAGGAGCGCATCACCTACATGGCGCGCAAGCTGCGCGTAGCGGTCTACTGGATCTACCTGCGTTCGAGCAACAGCCCGGGCCTGGTGCTGGAGAGGGGCGAGACGCCGTCGAACATCGACGCCGTGCCGGAGTACGCGCTGCACCGCTTCTTCGAGCAACTGGGCACGCCGTACCGCGCGTACGAGGCGCACGATCCGGCGGCGCTGAAGGCTGCCATCGAGGCGGTGAACCGGCTCGAGAACCTGCCGATCACCTACCTCGACACCGTGCCGCAGCGCGAACTGCGCATGCCGGTCCTGGGCCTGGCCCTGGGCTGCGTGCTGCTGTTGCTGGCGGCCAACCTCTCGGAGTTGCGGCGATGGTCGTGAAGCTGCGGCGGCGCACGCGCATGGTGTGGGGCCTGCTGGCCGTGCTGGCGGCGGCGGCGATGGTCGACGGCGCGCTCGTCTGGCGCCAGCACCGCTGGAACGACGTCATTGCCTCGGGCGCGCTGCCCGCCGACACCAAGGATGCGCCGCCGCAGGTGCGCTTCGCGCAGGCCCATGCGCAGGACGAGTCGGGCGAGCAGGAAGCCGCGCTGCATCTCTACCGCAGCCTGGAAGACGACACGCCACTGGGCCAGGCCGCCCGCTACAACAGCGCCAACCTGCTGGTGCGGCAGGCGATCGCGATGCAAGGCGGCGCCGAGCCCGGCAAGGCCATTCCGCTCATCGAACTGGCCAAGGAGATATACCGCGACGTGCTGCGCGTGGAACCCGGTCGCTGGGATGCGCGCTACAACCTCGAACGCGCCCAGCGCCTGCTGCCCGACCCCGACGAACTCGACCTCGCGCCACCCGACACCCAGCGCAACGCCGAACGCGCGGCCACGACGATGCGCGGCTTCTCCCCGGGCCTGCCATGACGGCCCACCCTGCGTGGTGGCATCAGGCCGATCGCGGGCTGCTGGCGCTGGCGGCGGCGGTGTTGGCCGCCAGCCTGTTCGATCCGGCGGTGATGACGCAGCGTCCGCTGGTCGATCATGTCGTCGTCATCGACGTGACCCAGAGCATGAACGTGCTCGACGAGCGGATCGACGGCGAGCCGGCGTCGCGGCTGGACTTCGCCAAGCAGGCGCTGCGCCAGTCGCTGCTGCAACTGCCGTGCGGCTCCAAGGTCGGCTGGGCGGTGTTCACCGAATACCGTGCCTTGCTGCTGCTGTCGCCCATCGAGGTCTGTGCCAACCTGAAGGAACTGCGCTCCACGCTGGCGCGCATCGACACGCGCATGGCCTGGTCGGGCAACAGCGAGATCGCCAAGGGGCTGCACAGCGCCATCGGCATTGCCAAGCTGCTGCCAGACAAGCCATCGCTCGTGTTCATCACCGACGGCCAGGAGGCGCCTCCGCTGAACCCGCACTACCGCCCGGCCTTCGACGACAAGCCGGGCGACGTGACGGGCCTGGTCGTCGGCGTGGGCGACCTGCGCCCGTCGCCGATTCCCAAGACCGACCCCGAGGGCCGGCCGCTCGGCTTCTGGCGCGCCGACGAGGTGGCGCAGACCGACCTGCGCAGCCAGGGCCGCAATGCCAGCGTGCGTTCGGAGACGATGGTCGACGACACGGTGGGAACCAGCGCGCCCACGCTCGGCGCCACGCCGGGCACTGAACACCTGTCGGCGTTGCGCGAGACCTACCTGCGCTTGCTGGCGGGGGAGCAGGGGCTCGAATTCGTTCGGCTGCAATCGCCCGAGCGACTGGCGCAAGCCCTGACCTCGCCTGCGCTGGCCCGGCCGGAGCCGGCCCGTTCCAGCCTGGCCGGCATGCTGGGGGCGGTGGCGTTCGGGCTGCTGCTGCTGCGCTATGCGGTGCCGTTGCTGTTTCGGCGGCGGGCTTCGCGGGCTGGCCTGAAAACCAGGGTCTCGTAGAAGTAGAACTCGGCGTCCAGCGCCCACGCGATGTTCATGCCCTGCCTGAAACCGTGCTGCTCGCCTGCGAACAGCAGGTACTGCGTGGTGATGCCTTTCTGGCGCAGCGCCCTGACCATCGACTCGGTCTGGCCCGGTGGAACGATCTTGTCCTCCGCGCCCTGGAAGAACGCGACCGGCGCAGCGAGCCTGTCGGCATTGCGGACCGGGGAGCGCTCGGCGTAGACCGTGCTTCCCTCCGCGTACGGCGCGACCAGCCAGTCGAGGTAGCGCGACTCGAACTTGTGCGTGTCCCGCGCCAGCGCCGCCAGGTCGCTGACGCCGTAGTGGCTGCCGCCAGCCTTGAAGGTTTCCCGCACCGTCGCATCGGCACTGGTCAGGCAGGCCAATGCGGTGAAGCCGCCGGCGCTGGTCCCGGTGATCATGATCCGCTCGCCGTCGACCCAGGCCTGGTCGACGAGATGACGTGCCGCGGCAGCGCAGTCCTCGACATCGACGATGCCCCACATGCCGTGCAGGCGCTCGCGGTAGGCGCGGCCGTAGCCAGCGCTGCCGCCGTAGTCGACGTCCACCACCGCGACGCCGCGGCTGGTCCAGAACTGCGTGCGCAGGTCGAGCAGGGCGGATGCGGAGGAGGTCGGGCCGCCATGGCAGCGGACCAGCAGCGGCGGGCGTTCCCCGTCCGGCGCGCGATGGTCCGCGTTGGTGGGTGGATAGAACTGGGCGAAGGCCGTGGGTCCGCGCGGCGTCGGGAACTCGATCGACCGAGGGGCGGACAAGTGCCGGCGGATGGCGGGGTCGTCGGCCAGCGTGCCGGACTGGCGGAGCACGGTGGCGGTGCCGGTGCGGGGATCCAGTTCGACGATCGCGGTCGCAAGCGTCGGCGCACCGGCCTTGAAGACCACTTTCCCGCCGTGCGCGCGAAGCGCGGAATAGTCGGCATAGGGCAGGTCGAAGCGGGTCAGAGCGCCGCTGAGGAGGTCCAGCAGCGCGAGCTTGCCGACGCCACCTTCGATGTAGCTGCAGACCGCCTCGCTCGCCGACAGGAGTGCATAGGTCGACATGCCCAGCGCCCATTGCGGCCGGCCGAACTCCGCCGCCATCGGGCACACGTTGACGACATGCCCGCCGGCCTCGGCCCGGTGCAGGTTCCACCACCCCGGACGATCCGAGACGAAGTACAGCACGCCATCAGGCGACCACTCCGGCTGGAACACCGACTCGCCCGGGCCGCCGGCGATCAAGGTCGGGTTGCGCAGCGTGGCGCCGTCGAATTCCGCGACCCAGAGTTCGGTGCCCTCCCACGGCATGCGTGGGTGGTCCCACGCAAGCCAGGCGAGGCGGCGGCCGTCGGGACTCAAGCGTGGCGCGGCGAAGAAGTCATGCCCCTGCACCAGCACCGCGCCGGCGCTTTCCGAATCGAGATCCAGCGCCACGATGGTGTTGATCGCTTCGCCGGCGGCCTCGCGGTGATCCTCGCGCACGCCGATCCAGAGGCGGCGCTGCGTGTCGACAAGGCCACAGGCGTACCGGAGCGCGGCGCGGGGCGCGCCCAGCTCGGCACCCGGCGTCAGCGGCACGGGCCTGCCGCCCTTGTCGAGGCGGTACAGCCGCTGGTCCGCGAAGTCGCTGAAGCAGGCGGTTCCGTCCACCACCAGCGCCGCTGCGCCGCCGTATTCATGCACCCGCGTGCGCACGGAATGAGCCAGCGGCGTCACATCCACATTCGACCCATCCTGCGCGCGGCGGACCAGCACATGCCGCCCTGCCTCCTGCGGTCGGGCCTCGACCCAGCAGACCTCGCCGCCGTCCAGCAGCACATCGGCGAGGGTGATGGTCTCGCTGGCCACCAGCGCGGACGTGATGGGGGACGACCAGCTTCCGTAGGGCGCATCGGTCGGGTTGGGCATGGACATTGCAGTTGCGTTGGCGAACGATCGCCGCAGAGGAGGGAGGCGCGAATGATGCTACGAATGGACGCCTGCCGCGCGGATGCGGGATGCCAGCGGCGGGCTGCACAGCGCTGGCCGCACTCGGGTCAGCCCCGGGGGCGACGCGTGCCTGGCGACGTTACATTGCGGAACAGAGTGCAGCACGGCGCTTCAATTGGAGACATGGCGGATGAGAACTGACTGGCGATTGCCGCGAGTACGTGCCTGGGCCCCGGAGCGATACGAATTCGCAGCCGTGCTGCTTGCCACCCTGCTGACCTTCGTGTTGTCGAGCGCGCTGGAACTGCGCGAGCGCATGACCGAATGGCTTGCGCGTGGCGAGGCATGGCAGGTTGACGAAATCCCGTTCACGCTGATGGCGTTGTCGCTGGGCCTGGCCTGGTATGCGCGACGCAGGCGCCTCGAGGCATCGCGCCTGCTGGCAAAGAACCGCGAACTCACGCAGAAGCTGATCGCCCTGCAGGACAGCGAGCGGCTGGCGCTGGCGCGTGAACTGCATGACGAATTCGCCCAGCATTGCACCGCCATCCGCATCGAGGCCACCTACATCCAACGCTCGAATTCCTTCGAGCACATCGGGGAAGCCGCGCGGCGCGCCGCCGCCTCTGCCCAATCGCTCCAGGAGGGCGTGCGGCGACTGGTGCGGCGCTTGCGACCGGCCGAACTCGACCAGCTTGGCCTGGTCGCCGCGATGGAGTCGCTGTGCGAAGCCTGGACGACGCGCAGCGGCGTGCCCTGCCTGTTCCGTTCCCGGGGCAATCTGTGTCAGCACAGCGAGGCCGTCGACACCACCATCTATCGCGTGACGCAGGAAGCCTTGGCCAACGTCGTGCGGCATGCGAATGCCACACGCGTGCACATCGAACTGGCGGCGACGTCGGAGCACCTGCGCCTGTGCGTGGAAGACGACGGCCGCGGTTTCAGCGTCGCGGCGCCGGAGTGCGGCTTCGGCCTGCTCGGCGCGAGCGAGCGTGCGGCGGCGCTGGGCGGCAGGCTGGAAGCCCACAGCACGCCGGGCGAAGGCACGCGCATCCACATGGAATTGCCGCTTCTTCCGGAACTTCGCGCGGAGGCGGCGTGATCCGGCTCTTGCTGGTGGACGACCATCCGGTGGTGCGGGCCGGGTACACCCACCTGCTCGAACAGGACGGCGACATGAAAGTCGTGGCGCAGGCGGCCAGCGTCGATGAAGCCTGTGCGCAATACGCCATCCATGAGCCGGAGATCACCGTCACCGACCTGGCGATGCCCGGAAGCAGCGGGCTCGAGTTGATCCGCCGCCTGCGCGAACGCGATCCACGCGCGCGCACGCTGGTCTTCAGCATGCACGACACCAATCTGCTCGTCCAACGCGCCCTCGAACTCGGCGCGCTCGGTTTCGTCTCGAAGAGCAGCCCGCCCGAGTGCCTGATCGAAGCGGTCCACAGCGTGCGCGACGGGCGCCGCTACCTGAGCCCGGCGCTTGCCGAACGCTTGCGCAAAGGCGCGGGCGAGTCGCAGGCCTTCGATTCGCTGACGCAGCGCGAATTCGAACTGTTCCGGCTGCTGTCGCGCGGCGAGTCGGTGGCCACTTGCGCGAACACCTTGCACCTGAGCCCGAAGACGGTGTCCAACCTGCAGAGCCTGCTGAAGGAGAAGCTCGGTGTCCACACCACCGCGGCGATGGCGCACCTGGCGCTGCGGCACGGCTTGATCCCCGCCGAGCACGCCTGAAATTGAGCCCACCCCCGAATGCGCCTGCGGCGCTCCCCCTCAAAGGGGACGCACCCAGCGGCCCGGCAAAGCCGGTTCCGCGGGTGCCCACGAACAGACATTGATCTGCTCCTGCCTCCTCCCTCATGTGGGGGAGGAAAACCGACCCGTACTTTTTAGGTGTGCGCCGCGGCACAGGGAAAAAAACGTTCGATGCCTACGATTTGAACTGTTCGAAGCAGTCGATCGTGCCCCTGGCAGGCCATCGACACGCATCGGACCTTGCAACCCGTTCGATCGCAGGAGTCCATGATGACGAAGCTTTTCACTGTTTCCAGCCGTTCTTTCTGGCGCGTGCCCGCTGCCGCAGTGGCCGCCCTCGCACTGGCCGGTGGCGCCTCCGTGGCGCTGGGCCAATCCATCTCCATGCCGACGCAGGCCCCTGGCCAAGGCGCGGCGGTGACCCTGTTGCTGCGCGGCCCGACCGGCGACCCCGCGACTCTCGCCTTCTCCACAGACGCGGGTTGGCGCCTCAACCGTGGCTGGGACGGCGGTGTCCAGGCCGCGCAAGGCGGCGGCAAGGCCCAGCCCATGAAGACCGCATTCAAGTCCGTCGCGCTGTCGGCCGACGACCAACCCGCGGTAGCGCGGCCGTTGACGGTGTTCATCGACGGTCCGACCGGCTACACCTTCATGTACACCTTCGACCAGGGTTGGAAGTTCGTCGGGCAAATCGCCAACGGCAGCCGATAGCTGTCGCGATCCGCGCGCCAAAGATGGCATTGCACCGGGAGTCAGCGATGTGGTGCTCAGCGCGCGCGGCGGGGACCTTGCAGGTCGGCCGGATCGCCCGTTATGCGGCGCCGCTCTTCCTTGCGCTGTCCGGCGAACTCGGCACGCCAGACATCACCGGCCCTTCGCAGCAGCAGCTTCGCATCGGGATCGACGATCCAGCCGTCGCGAGCGCGTGGCAGGCCTTGCGCACCCTCGATTGCGCACGTTGCCACGGCAAGAGCTACGAGGGCTTGGCCGCACCATCCATCGTCGACTACGCGCGCACGCAGGGCCATGCGTCCTTCGTCCGCGCGGTGCTCGATGGCGATGCGCCGCGGGGCATGCCTGCCTACCGCGGCAACCCAATCGTCGACGCGAACATCGAAGGTATCTATCGCTACTTTGCCGAACGGGTCGATGGGTCGATCAGCCCCGAGGCCCGGCCTGCGGGGCGGGCCGCGGTAAACCAGGATTGATGCGACTTCGCGATCAAACGCATGACTGCGTTGGATCGCCTTGCCGTGCTACAGCACTGTCTGCGGCGCTCCGCCTTGTTCTGCGATTGATTGCAAAGTCGCATGAGGGAAGCACCTGCGGCTTCAGCGAACGATCTTGTCGCGATTCACCGCGCGGTCGAGGCCCTTGGCCTGGTCGAATCCCTTCACGTCGCGAAAGATCGTCCCGTCCAGGTCGGCTTCGGTGAAGTCGGCGCCGGTCACGTCCGCGCCCGTGAGGTCTGCACCCGCCAGCCGGACGAGATAGAAACTGACACCGCGCAGATTGCTGTCCCGCAGGTTGCTGAAGTTCATCAGCGAGCGGTTGAAGTCCGCGCCCGCGAGCGTGGACCCCGCCAGGTTGGCGCCCGACATGTCGGTACGCATCTGGCCCATCCCCTGGTTCTTGATGTTGACGCCGACCATCGCGTTGCTGAAATTGGCGCCCGACAGATCGGCCCCCGGCAGGTCCGCGATCATCTTTGCGCCGGTCATGTTGGCGCCCTTGAAGATCGGCATCTTCTTGACCTCGCCCCCCAGGATCACGACCGACAACAGGCTGGCCCTGGTCAGGTTGGCGCCGGTGAAGTCGGTGCCCATCAACCATGCGCCGTTGAGGTTGGCCCCTTCCATGTTCGTGCCGCGGAAGTCGGACAGCACCAGCTTGCTGCCGAAGAAGCTGACGCCGCGCAGGTGGGCATTGCGGAAATCGAGCTTGCTCAGGTCGAGGTCCGACAGGTCCTTGCCGGCCAGGTCGGCCGGCTTGTCGGGCGTGGCACTCTTCAGCAACGCGGTGAGCCGATCAAGGGAAAGCTCGGCTGACGCGGCGCCCATGGCGCTGAAGGCGGACAGCAGCGCGGTCATGGTCGAGATCACGAAACGCTGGGCACGGTTCATTCGTCTACTCCTCTTGCTGTCGCGGCTATCCGCAAGGTTGCTCGCCCGGCGACCCTGTCTCGCCATAGGATCGACGGTCACCACTTCGCACAGAGAAGGAGAACGAGATGACCCAATGGCGCAAGCAAACCGCCTCCGAGGTGTTCACGCCGGAGGAGGTCACCGCAAGGCTCGCCGAGGAACTGCCGAAATGGTATCTGGAAGACGGCTGGATCCGACGCAAGTTCAAGACCAGCGGCTGGAAGGGCACGCTCATGGTGGTCAACACCGTGGGTCACCTGGCCGAAGCCGCCTGGCACCATCCGGACCTGACCGTCTCCTATGCCTTCGTGACGGTCAAGCTCATGAACCATGCGGCCAAGGGCATCACCGAGAAGGACTTCGAGCTGGCCAAGAAGATCGAGGAGGTGGTGATGTGGCAACCGGGCGCGGCGGAAGGCGCCGTGCTCGAAGGCACGCCTGACGATCCAAGGTTCAAGTACATCAAATATGACTGAAGCCGTCGCGTCCGCGTGACGCGCCGGCCAGTTACAGGCGCGCCCTGACCCAGAACCACGCCCCGGCGGTCAAGGCCAGCCACACGCAGACAACGAGGACCGCGCCCAGCCGGCTGCGCGGCTTCGCGCCCTTCGTCATCATCCAGTCGTCGGCCTGCACACGGCATTCGGCAAGCACGTCCGCGGGCAGGAGCCGGATGGCCAGCCAGATCAGGCCGGGCAGCAGCAACACGTCATCGACGTAGCCCAGCACGGGGATGAAGTCCGGTATGAGGTCGATCGGGCTCAGCGCATAGGCGACCACGAACAGGCCCAGCGCCTTGGCATGCCAGGGCGTGCGGGGGTGCCTGCCGGCAAACCACAGCGTCAGGCCGTCGCGCTTGATCCGCCTTGCCCAGGTGCCGAGCTTGTCGAGCATGCCCATGCGTCGCCGGCCGCCGATACGCCAACGGTGCTCAGGGCCGCAAGGGCGCCGGCGCTTCGTGCGGCGGATCACTGGCCCGCACCGGCCACAGCACCGATGCAATGGCCACCATCATCAGCGCGACCGCGGTCCAGTCCTGCCAGTACACGGTTTCGCCCAGCCACAGCGCGCCGCTGAACACGCCCAGCACCGGGATCAGCATCACGCTCAGCGTGGACGCCACCGGCGGCAGGCCCCGCGCCAGGGAGAACCAGGCGGCATGCGCAAAACCGAAGATCAGCACGGCGTTGTAGGCGATCGCGGCCCAGGCGGCTTGGCCCGGCGAGCGCCATTGCGAACCTTCGAACAACAGCGACAGCACCGTCATCACGACGGCGGTGAGCGCGGTCATCCAGAACGACAGCGTCAGCGTCGGCAACGGGATGCGGGTGCGGCGCAACAGTTGCGTGCCCAGCGCCCAGGTGGCCGCCGCCACCAGCGCCAGCGCAACGAAGCCCGGGCGCCCGGAAAGATGCGTGAACTCATGCCACAGCAGGAGCGCCACGCCCAGCGCGCACGCGCCCACGCCGAGCCAGCCGCGCCGTGTCAGCACCGCCGAGAAAAGCACCGCGCCGATCACGGCCGAGAACACCGGCATCGTGTAGCCCAGGATCGCCGCGCGCCCGCTGGACAGCGCCTTCACCGCCAGGATGATGCAGGCGTGCCACACGAACATGTTGGTGGCGCCCAGCCAGAGCAGTTCCGGCCACTGCCGGCGTGGCACGCGGAACGGCGTCTTCATGGCGACCAGCGCCAGTCCGAGCACCGGCAAGCCGAGCCACAGCGAGAGCGCGCGAAAAGCCAGCGGCGGGTAGTCGGCCACGCCCAGCTTCATCACCGGCCAGTTGAGGCCCCATGCGAGCGTAAGTGGAACGAGCAGGGCGAACTGGCGCAGCGTGAGCGTTTGCATGGTTGCGCATTGTGGGGAACTTCGGGAGCTCATGCAGCGCGTCCAGCGCGCGTCGCGCCGGGCCACTCACTTGGGTCGCGGACGTTTCACCGCCTTGTCGGGCGGCTGCAGGCGGCCGGCGCGTAGCTCCTTCACCGCATGCGCCACCGCTCGCGCGACGTTGCGCACCTCCTCCTGCACAGCGTGGTCGGCGTCGAATGCATCGTGGCTCGTTGCATAGGGCTTGTAGTAGCCGATGTAGCGGTCCAGCCGCGCTTGCGGTCCGGCGTCGATGAGGCCCATCCAGTCCAGCCAGTCGCTGAGGTTGCGGCGCAGGTCCTCGACACCCGCGACATCGCCGTGGACCACCAGGCCGTAGACGCGTCCGGCCACGTGCTTGGGATAGTCCCAGCCCTTCATCTCGAGAGTCTTGGCTTCGCTGACTGTCTTGCCGTGCGTGCTGCTGGGGTCGGGGTTGCCACCGTCCGCGCAGACCAGCCGGTCGATCATGAGCTTGAGCGGGCTGGTGGCCTGGTACCAGTGCGTCGGCGTGAAGAGGATCACGCCGTGCGCGGAAACCCAGCGCTCGTAGATCTCGTTCATCCAGTCGCCGACCTGGCCGAGCGAGTGGTTGGGATAGCAGCTGCAGGGCCAGTGGCACAGCGGCATGGCGGTCGACACGCAGCCCTTGCACGGGTGGATCCTGCGCCCGTATTCGGAGGTGAGCAGGCTCAGGTCCAGCACGTCGGTTTCGATCTGCGCATTGTCCAGTTGGGTCTTCGCAAGCTGCACCATGCGATGCGTCTTGGAGTTCTCGCCGGGACAGGTGCCGTCGTTGCGCGACGAGCCGTTGACCAGCAACACGCGTGAACGTGTCGTCGATTTGCCCCACCCGACCTGGGCCTTGCGCAGGCGCGATCGGGCTTCGAGCCATTCCACGGAGACCTGGTATTCGGGATCCGCGAAGCCCTTGCCCGCCTTGCGCGTGACGGGCGCCTTGCGGCTGTCCTTGTAGTTGTTCCACGCGATGGTCTCCAGCCTTGCGAGCGCTTCGCCTTCGGGGGCGAAGCTCGGGTCCGCGAAGGATTGCATGAAGCGATCGTGGAATGCGGCGCGTTGAAGCTGGCCCGGCGCTTGGCCTTTTCGGATCTTGATCATCGTGCCAATGAACATACGGCGCCCAGCGACGGGCTGCAGCGGCGGCGCGGCGGCAGGCGCGGTAGGTGGCAGCCTACGGTGCAAGGCACGCGCTACCTCATGTCAAAAGACATCGGGTCGTGATTCCTTTCCGTATTCCCTACAAGCGGTAGCCCCCGTCGCTGACGGTTTGCGGCCATGCGCGTCGTCATCTTCGGTCTTGACGCACAGCCCTCCGGGCGGCGCTTTCGACCAACCAACCAACGAAGGAAACAACATGGCCAAGGATCAAGACTTTCCCGAAACCCGTGACCAAAACCGCGACCCGATCACGGGCGCTCCCGGTGCGCATCCCGTGGGCACCGGCGTAGGTGCGACAGGCGGCGCACTCGCAGGGGCTGCTGCCGGCGCGATGGCCGGACCCGTGGGCGCCGCGGTGGGGCTGGTGGCGGGCGCCGTTGTCGGCGGCCTGGGCGGCAAGGCCGTCGGCGAGCGCATCAACCCGACCGCCGAAGACGCCTACTGGCGCAAGAACTACGACACGCAGCCCTACTATGAAGCGGGCTACGGCTATGACGACTACGGCCCGGCCTACCAACTGGGTTACACCGGGCGCGACACGCTGGGCAGGGACTTCGACACCGTCGAGCCGACACTGGCCAGCCGTTGGGAGGCCGACCGTGGCGCGTCCCAGCTCGACTGGCCGCGCGCCCGCCAGGCTACGCGCGCTGCCTGGGACCGCGCCGACCAGACCTACTTCAATGCCGACGAAGTCACTGCCGGCGATGGCCCGGCCTATGAGGAGCCGCTGTCCAACGACGACGTGGTGGACGTGCTGAACGACCTGCTCGAGAACACGCGCGATGGCGGCTACGGCTTCCTGACATGCGCCGAGGAGGTGGAGTCGGCGTCGATGAAGCAACTGTTCCTGAGCCGGGCCGAAGGCTGCCGCCAGGCGGAATCGGAACTGGTCCAGCTCATCACCACCTATGGCGGCAAGCCCTCGGACGGCGGTACGGCGGCGGGCGCGATGCATCGCGGCTGGGTGCATGTGAAGGGCGCGCTCGGCGCCAACAGCGAACTGTCGATCCTTGAGTCATGCGAGCGCGGAGAAGACACCGCCATTGCCCGCTATCGCAAGGCGCTGAAGCAGAGCCTGCCGGCAGACGTGCGAAGCGTTGTGCAGCGTCAGGCGGACGGCGCCCAGCGCAACCACGACCAGATCCGCGACTTGCGCAATGCCGCGCGTGCGCGCGACGAAGCCTGAGTTGGTTGAGTGACGTCCAGCGACCGGCGCCGGAAGGCGTCGGTCCTGGCACTTGTGGCGCCCGGATGTTCGCGCGCCGTCGGCCACTTCATGTCCCTGAAGCCGGCTTTGGCCTTGGATCGGCTTGCGCCTGTTGCGCACAGGCGTCCCTGGCGTCGGCAGAGAGCGCGCCGCACGCGTTCCTGCTCAGCTCGTAGGCCGCCTTGGCCCGCTCCGCAGCGACCTTGCGCGCATTGTCCGGACTCGGCTTGTAGAGCTGCTCGAGTTCCGCCCGCGCCACCGCCCGAGTGCCTTGGGCCTGCTTCAGGCAAACGTCCCTGCCGCTGTCGTCGACGCCGCCGCATCTGGTCTTCGCGGCCTGGAAGTTGGCCTCGATGACGTTGCCCGCGACGGTGTATTCACCCTTGGTCATCGCCTGCACGCCGGTCAAGGCAAGAAGCGACGCTGCGATCGCAAGCGCAAACAGATGTTGTTTCATATCGAGCCCTCCCTGCTCTGAATGGATCAAGTGCCGCGACGTCCGGAGCGCGCGGCAACGGCAATGTACGCAAGCGTGCCCAACCCTGTCGTAGGACAAGCGCCATCGCCTCCTGCAGGCATTCGCCACGCGGCGCCGTTGCGGGCGCCAGCCTCGAGGGTCAAACCACCCGGCTGGCGTGCCCTTCCCAGAACGCATCGCGCAGCTTGCGCTTGTACAGCTTGCCCGTGGGCAGGCGCGGCAGCTGGTCGGTGAAGTCCACCGACTTCGGGCACTTCATGTGCGTCAGGTTCGACTGGCAGAAGTCGATCAGTTCGGCCGCCAGTTCGGGCGTATGCGCGAGGCCCGGCACCGGCTGCACCACGGCCTTGACTTCTTCGCCAAGGTCCGCGTTCGGCACGCCGAACACCGCTGCGTCGGCTACCTTCGGATGGGTGACCAGCAGGTTCTCGCATTCCTGCGGATAGATGTTGACGCCGCCCGAGATGATCATGAAGGTGGATCGATCGGTGAGGTAGAGATACCCGTCGTCGTCGACATAGCCCATGTCGCCCACGGTGCTCATCGTTCCGTCGGGCGAGCGGGTGAGGGCGGTGCGCTCGGGGTCGTTGAAGTAGACGAAGGGCGTGGCCGTCCTGAACCAGATCTCGCCCGGCTGGCCCCTGGGCACCGGCTGCATCTGCTCGTCGAAGATGTGGATGTCTCCGAGCAGCACCTTGCCCACGGAGCCGCGGTGCGCCAGCCACTGTGGCGTGTCGCAGGCGGTGAAGCCCAGGCCCTCGGTGGCGCCGTAGTACTCGTGAACGATCGGACCCCACCACGCGATGATCTCCTCCTTCACCTGGACCGGGCAGGGCGCCGCGGCGTGCACGACGATCTTCACCGTCGACATGTCGGCCTTGGCCCGTTCCTCCGGCGGCAGCTTGAGCAGCCGCGAGAACATCGTCGGCACGAGCTGGGTGTGGGTGACCCGATGCTTCGGTATCAGCGCAAGGTATTGCTGCGGGTCGAAGTGCTCCATGATGATCGCGGTGCCGCCGTGCCGGATGGTCTGCGACACATTGGCCAGCGGCGCCGAGTGGTACAGCGGCGCCGGCGAGAGGTAGATCATTCCTTCCTCGCATTGCCACAGCTTGCTGAGGAAGAGCAACAGCGGCATTTGATGGCTCGGCGGTTCTTCCGGCAGCGGACGCAGCACGCCCTTGGGACGGCCGGTGGTGCCGGACGAGTACAGCATCGAGGTGCCGAGCCATTCGTCGGCGACGGGCGTGTCGGGCAGGTCCGCCAAGGCCTCGCCGAGGTCGACGAGCCGCGCCGCGCCGGCGGTCTGGCCCGCGAGGCCCGGGCCGCCGCCTGCCACCAGGCACAGCGTGACCTTCGGGCATTCCGCCAGCGCCTGGCGCGCCACGGCCAGCTTCTCGGCTGAGGTGATGAGCACCCGGGACTCGCTGTTGTTGACGATGTAGGCCATCTCCTGCGCGGTGAGGTAGGCGTTGATGCAGGTGTAGTAGAGGCCCGTGCGTTCGCCAGCCACGCAGCACTCGATGAAGTAGCGGTTGTTTTCCATGAACACCGCGAAGTGGTCGAGCCGCTTCAGGCCCTGCGCGCGCAGCAGGTGCGCGAGACGGTTGCTGCGTGCTTCCAGTTGCGCATAGGTCAACGACTCGCCGCTGGTGGCCATGATGAAAGCGGGGCGCTCGGCGTGCTGCTGCGCATACTTGCCTGGGTACATGTTCTCGGGCTCCGGGTAGCTGGGGGCGATTCCGGATTCTCCCGATCCGATGGTCTTGCGCGATAAGGGGTTGCCCGCGAAGCGGGAGTCCCATGGCAGACGGCGTGGCCAGCAGCCCGTCGCAGGCGCAACTCCGTGACACAGTGTCCCCGCCTCGATACAGCGGGTGGTCGGCGCAAGGCGCGCAACCCGATCCCCTCGCGGTTTGGCGGCGGAACAGACCTTGCTTTGGAGCCACGATGCACATGTCTCCATCCAGTGCCGAGGAAACCATGCTTGCCGACGAATCGGCGACGGTCACGGTCCGTGCGCCCGGGCGCCTGCACCTCGGCTTTCTCGATCCATCCGGTTCGCTGGGCCGGCGCTTCGGCAGCCTGGGGCTGGTGATCAACGGCTTCGAGACCGAGGTCGAGCTGGGCGCTTCGTCCTCCACGCAGGTGAGCGCGAACGGGCCGGCGGCGCTTGCGGATGTGGAGCGCGCGGAAGCCGAGCTGCGGCTGCTGCAACGCCACAGCGGCCACCATGAGCCGCTGCACCTGCGGCTGGTGCAGGTGCTGCCCGCACATGCCGGCTTTGGCTCCGGCACGCAACTGGCGCTGGCCATCGCGCGCGCCTTCGCGCACTGGCATGGGCTGGACTTGTCCACGGCCCGGCTGGCGCAATGGCTGGGGCGCGGCCAGCGCTCCGGCATCGGTGTCGCCGGCTTCGACCTGGGCGGCCTGCTCGTCGATGGCGGACCTGACGCGCATGGCGAGCCGCCGGTGATGCTGTCGCGCATCGCGTTGCCTGCAGAATGGCGGGTGCTGGTCGTTCAGGATGGCGCGCAGCGGGGCCTGTCGGGCGCGGCCGAACAGCAGGCCATCCGCACCCTGCCGCCGATGCCGCAGGCACAGGCCGCCGAGATCTGCCACCAGGTGCTGATGCGCGTATTGCCGGGAGCGGCCGGCGCGGAGTTTGCGCCCTTCGCCGCCGGCGTCACGCACATCCAGCGCCTGCTGGGCGCGCACTTCGCGCCGGGGCAGGGCGGCCACGCCTTCACCAGCGCGGCGGTGGGGCGGGTGATGGACTGGATCGGCATGCACGAACCGCTCAGCGCGCTGGGCCAGAGCTCATGGGGGCCGACCGGCTTTGCCATCCTGCCGTCCATGTCGCGTGCCGAGGCGCTGGCCGGCGCGCTGTATGTCGCCGGGGTGGTTGCCCCATCGCTGTCGCTGCGCATCGTCTCGGGCCGCAACACCGGCGCCACGCTGGTGGACCGCCGACCGGGCGCGTCGGTGCGCTGAACTGCCACGCCGCAGCAGGCATATGGAGCTTCTTCAGATGGAACGTCCCTACATCCTCCACATGTTCACGCCGGGCCGCCGCATGAGCCCGTTCGACATCAACATGGCCGCCGACGCCGGCTACCAGGTGATCGTGCCGTACACCGATTGCGATGCCGACAGCGTGGCCAGCCTGACGCAGGACACGATCTTCTCGCGCAGCCCCAAGGGCCTGCTGCGCACCGGCATCTTCATCGGCGGGCGCGATGCGCTCGAAGCCGCCGACCTGCTCAAGCGGGCCAAGGCCTCGATGTTCAAGCCCTTCCAGGTGTCGCTGATGGCCGACCCGAGCGGGGCGTACACGACGGCGGCAGCGATGGTGGCCTGCGTGGAGGCTGCACTGCGCACGCATCACAAGGCGGAGTTGACGGGCCGGCAGGTCGTGGTCTTCGGCGGCACCGGGCCGGTCGGTCGAATTGCAGGGGTGATCGCGGCGCAGGCGGGAGCGCAGGTCGTTCTTTCAAGCCGGGGCAGCGCGAGCGCGGCGCAGGAGGCCGCGCGCAAGACGGGCGAGCGCTTCGGCGTCGAACTCAAGGGCGTGTCCGGCAGCGATGGATCGGCCTTGCATGACGCGATCGCGCAGGCCGATGTGCTGCTCGCCTGCGCGGCGGCAGGCGTGCAGGTCGTCTCGGCCGAGACACTCGCTTCCGCCAGTCGACTCAAGGTGGCAGCCGACGTCAATGCGGTGCCGCCGCAAGGCATTGCCGGCGTCGACGCGATGGACAACGGCAAGCCGCTGGACGGCACCGCGGCGGTGGGCATCGGCGCCCTGGCCATCGGCAACGTCAAGTACCAGACGCAGCAGCGCCTGCTGGTGCAGATGCATGACGCCGAATCGCCCGTGGTGCTGAGCTTCGCCGAGGCCTTTGCGACGGCGCGTGCCTTCATCGCCGAAAAGGCGCCATGAGGCGGAGGCCGCGATGACTGCGCTGGCTGTGGCTGCCATCTCCGCGCGCATGCTGGCGGAGTCGGCGCGTGACGACGACATCGACGTGGTGGCGCTCGACCTGTTCGGCGATGCCGACACGCGGCGCGCGAGCGAGGAGTGGATCCGCATCGGCGATGCGTCGAGCATGCGCATCGACGACGCGCTGCTGCTGTCGGCGCTGGCCGCGCTCGCCCGGCAGGAGCGCGCAACGGCCTGGATCGCAGGCCCCGGCTTCGAGGGCCGGCCTGACCTGCTGGAGCGTGGCGCGGCGCTGCTGCCGCTGATCGGGACGCAGGCCGAAGCCGTGCGGCGCGTGCGGGATCCGCAATCCTTCTTCGGATTCCTGGATGCACAGGGAATTGCACACCCCGCGATTCGCGTGGATGCGCCGGAGGACGCGACCGGCTGGCTGGTCAAGGACGCGCTGGCGTGCGGCGGCTGGCACATCCGTCGACTTGCGGCAGCGGGCACTTGCGGCGAGCTGACGGACCATCACTACTTCCAGCGCGAGGTCCAGGGCCGGCCCATGTCGGCGACCTTCATCGCCAACGGAAGCGACGCCGATGTGCTCGGCTTCAATCACCTGATCGTGCGGCCCATGGCCGGCTGCCCCTTCGTGTTCTGCGGCGCGGTCGGCCCCGTGCCGCTGCCTGCCGACGTGGGCGCCGGGATCACTGGCGCCGTGCGCGCCCTGGCCGCGGCCTTCTCGCTGCGCGGCCTGGGCAGCCTGGACTTCATGCTCGATGGCGATGTCGTCCACGTGCTCGAAGTCAACCCGCGACCGTCCCTGAGCATGGGGCTCTACCGGCGCTTGCGCCGCCTGTCGGCAGCCCCGGGCATGATGTCGGCGCATGTCCGCGCGTGCGTCCAGGGCGAGCTGCCGCAATGGCCGTCGCACGTCGGGAACATCCCCGTGCAAGGCACCGAGATCATCTATGCCAGGCATCCGGTCTCGCTGGACGAGTCCGCGGCGAAGCGCCTGGCCGGCCATGCCGACTGCCATGACCTGCCCAACGCCCCCATGCAGTTCCAGGCCGGTGAACCGGTGTGCAGCGTCAGCGCCAGCGGTTCCAATGCCGACGAGGTGTACGCCATGCTGCGGCGCCGCCGCGAGGCCGTGCACCTCTCCCTGGAGACTTCCCAATGACCGACCACCCGGCGCCGCCCGCGTCGAAGCCCAGCGTCAACGCGCTCGCCCGTCCGCTCGTGGAGCGCCTGCGCGCGCAGGCCGAGTTGCTCGACGTTCAGGTGCGTCGCGACGAATCCGGCGTCTGCATCGTCGACGCGGGCATCGCGGTGCGCGGCAGCGTGGCGGCGGGCCTGTTGATCGGAGAGATCTGCATGGGCGGCCTCGGCCAGGCGCACCTGGCCACGGGCGGGCTGGAAGGCTGGCCGACCTGGATCGAGGTGCGAAGCGCGCAGCCGGTGCTGGCCTGCATGGGCAGCCAGTACGCGGGCTGGAGCCTGGCGGCGAGCAAGGAGGAGACGGGCGGCAAGAAGTTCTTCGCGCTCGGTTCCGGCCCGGCGCGCGCGCTTGCGGCCAAGGAGACGCTGTTCTATGAGATCGGCTACCGGGACAGCGCGGACACGGGCGTGCTGGTCATGGAAGTCGACCGTGCGCCGCCCCGCGTGATCATCGACAAGCTGCTGCGCGACTGCCGCCTGAGTGCGGATGCGTTGACGCTGATCCTCACGCCGACCAGCAGCCTGGCCGGCACCACGCAGGTGGTGGCGCGGGTGCTGGAGACGGCGCTGCACAAGGCGCACCAGCTGGGCTTCGCGGCCGGCGACATCGTGGGCGGCTCGGGCGCCGCGCCGTTGCCCGCGCCCAGCCCCGACGGCGTGGAAGCCATGGGCCGGACCAACGACGCGATCCTGTATGGCGGGCGCGTGCACCTCACCGTTCGCGGCGACGACGGGGCGGCGCGCGCGCTCGCCCGGAACCTGCCCTCGCGCAACTCCGCCGATCACGGCCGTTCCTTCGCCGACATCTTCAAGGCCGCCGACTACGACTTCTACAAGATCGACGGCGCGCTGTTCGCGCCGGCCGAGGTCTGGGTCAGCAACCTCGACAGCGGCAACACCTGGCATGCAGGCGGGCTGGACATGCAACTGTTGCTCGGCTTGTGGGGCAAGGAAGCCTGATGGGCCTGGCGGTCGCCATCATGACCGACGAGATCGGCTGGCACACCCGCCAGCTGCAGGCGGCGCTGCGTGCGCGAGGCTGCGTCGGACGGTGCATCGACCTGGCGGACTGCAGGATCGACACGACGGCCGCCTGGCATGGGCTGGTCATCCCCGGCTTCGGGCGGGAACTGCCCGAAGCGGTGATGGTGCGCGGCATCGCGGGTGGCAGCTTCGAGCAGGTCACCAAGCGCCTCGGCGTGCTGCATGCGCTGCGTGAACTCGGCGTGCCCGTCTACAACGACGCGCGGGCCATCGAACGCAGCGTCGACAAGTCGATGACCAGCCTGCTGCTGCATGCCGCGCGCATCCCCACGCCGCCGACCTGGGCCACCGAATCGCTGGCGCAGGCGCAGCGCATCGCGATCCGCGAGGGCGCGGCCGGCCATGCACTGGTGCTCAAGCCGCTGTTCGGTTCGCAGGGCAAGGGGCTGCGGCTGGTGGGCGAAGTGGCGGGGGTTCACCATGCCTTGCCCGATATCGGCGCGGCCTATGGCGGGCTGGCCTACCTGCAGCGCTTCCTGCCGGCACAGACGAGCCCGGGCTTCGACTGGCGGGTACTGGTGATCGGCGGGCGCGCCGTCACCGCGATGCGGCGGGTCAGCGCGCACTGGATCCACAACGTCGCGCAAGGCGCACGCTGCGAGCCGGCGGTCTTGACGACCGAACTCGCGCAGCTGGCCCAAGGCGCCGCACAGGCCCTGGGTATGGACTACGCCGGTGTCGACCTGATGCCGTCACCGCCGCGCACGGGTGCGAAGGCCAGGGGCGGCATCCAGGTGATCGAAGTCAATGGCGTCGCCGCCTGGCAGGGTTTGCAGCGCGTGACCGGCTTCAACATCGCCGCCGCGCTGGTCGACGACCTGCTGGGGCGCAGGCTCGCGCCCGCAGACGGTGTCGTTCGCTCGCAAGTGCCGCGTCGGGCATGAATGGCATCGCTGCCCTCGCGCGCGAAACGCAGAATGCCAGGGACTGCTTCCTGAGGGCCTGCGAACTCGACGTGGCCGTGCGCAAGCCGGGCAATGTGAGCTTCGCATCGCCGGGCCACCGCATGACGGCCGAACTCTTCATTGCCAGCGCGCAGGCCGCGGCCAGGCCGCTGTTCAAGCCCGGTGCCACGGTGGGCGAGCGGATCGAGGGCGCGGTCGAGGCCACCTGGGCAGTGGCCGGCTGCAACACCAACCTGGGCATCCTGCTGCTGTGCGCGCCAATCGCCCGCGCGGTCGAACTGGCGCCCGATGCCATCGGGTCCGCCGCCCGCCTGCAGGCCGCCGTCGAGGAGGTGCTGCAGGCGCTCGACCTGTGCGATGCGCAAGCCGCCTATCGCGCCATTGCGCGCGCCCATCCCGGCGGCCTGGGTTCGGCGCCAGAGCAGGATGTGCGGCAGCCGCCGAGCATCGGCCTGCGCGAGGCGATGGCGCTGGCGGCCGACCGGGACACCATCGCGCGCCTGTACCGGGACGGCTATGGCGCGCTCCTTGACCTGGCAACGGACTCGCTTGGCGGAGCGTTCTCGCTCTTGCCGATGGCGCAGGGGGATGCGGCCGGCGCCCGCACGACCGCTGCGGTGCAGCGCCTCTACCTCGCGCTGCTCGGCGGCATTCCGGATTCACACATTGTTCGGATTCATGGCGAGGCCGTGGCACACAGTGTCATGGCTGCGGCGCAGGGCTGGCAGGCCAGCGCGGGCGGCGCAGCCAGCCTGGATGCCGATCCCGATTTCGCGGCTTGGGACGATGCGCTCAAGGCCCGCCGCATCAACCCCGGCACCACGGCCGACCTGACGGTGGCGGCGCTCCTCCTGGCCGGGCTGGTACGACCCTGAAGCGAGGCCCGCGACGCCGCGCCGCGGAAGCGCGCGACCGCGGTGACGCCCTCGCGGCGCGGGTGGCACGGAAAGTGATATCCGATGTCTCGCACGGGCCAATGGGGCCGGTGTATTTCTGGCCAAAACGCATCCTGGAGACAAACAGCCATGGCAAAAATCGATCGCATGATGGTGGGTGAATCGCTCGTCGGCGAGGGCAACGAAGTGGCCCACATCGACCTGATCATCGGACCGCGCGGCAGCCCCGCGGAAACCGCGTTCGCAAACGCGCTGACCAACCAGAAAGACGGCTTCACCACGCTGCTGGCAGTAGTCGCACCCAACCTGCTGGCCAAGCCTGCCACCGTGATGTTCAACAAGGTCACGATCAAGGGCGCCAAGCAGGCCGTCCAGATGTTCGGCCCGGCGCAGCGCGCGGTGGCCATGGCCGTGGCCGACTGCGTCGAAGACGGCACCATCCCCGCGGACGAGGCCGACAACCTGTTCGTCTGCGTCGGCGTGTTCATCCACTGGCAGGCCGACGACGACAAGAAGATCCAGCAGTTCAACTACGAAGCCACCAAGGAATCGATCAAGCGCGCGGTCGCCGGCTCGCCGACGGCAGCGGAAGTGGTTGCCAAGAAGGGCACCGTGAGCCATCCTTTCGCGGCGAACTAGTCCTCCGTCACAGCTCGCTCCGGCCCGGGACTTCGGCGCCATTCGACACCGAGGTCTCCCATCCAGAGCAACCACCGCGAAACCACAGAGATCAGCGACGTTGCCGGGCCCGCGCCCGGCGATGGTTCGCTGGGCGAGCATTCGAAGCCGCGTTCGCGCTTCGCCTGGTGCATCACCGGCTCCGGGCATTTCCTCGACGAGTCGATGGCCCTGGCCGCGCGCCTGCCCAATGTCGACCTGTTCCTCTCCGCAGCCGGCGAGGAAGTGCTGGAGATCTACAAGCTGCACGTCGACGAACTGAAGCCGCGCTTCCGCGTCTTCCGCGACAAGACCGCCAGCGGCGTGCCGGTCGGCATGCTGTACGACGACGTCTATCACACGGTCGTCGTCGCGCCGGCCACCAGCAATACGGTCGCCAAGTGCGCCTTCGGCATCAGCGACACGCTGCCGAGCAACATGTTCGCGCAGGCCGGCAAGCTCGGCATCCCGGGCATCGTGTTCGCATGCGATACCGAGCCGGTGGTCGTCACCAAGTCGCCGCACAAATGGGTCACGCTGCGACCGAGGCGCATCGAACTGGACAACGTGGACAGATTGCGGCAGATCGACTTCTGCCAGGTCGTCGCCTCGCCCGCAGAACTGGAGGCGGCGCTCGACGCCCGGCTGCAGGAACTCGCGCTCGCATGGAACACATCCTCTTCCTGACCGGGCACCTCGCGCGGCCGAGCCTGGAGCGGGTGCTGGCGCAGATTGCGCTTGCGCCCTTCACCTGGGAAGCACGCGACCTGGGCTTGCAGGTTGCGGGGCTCATGACTGCCGACATGGTCCGCCGCCGGGTGCCGCTGCCTATTGCTGGCATCGATCGCATCGTCGTGCCGGGTCGCTGCCGCGGCGACATGGACGCGCTGTCGCAGCACTTCGGCGTCCCGGTGCAGCGCGGCCCCGAGGAACTGAAGGACCTGCCGCTGTTCTTCAACCGCGTCGCCCATCCGATCGCGCTGGACGAATTCGAGGTCGCGATCTTTGCCGAGATCGTCGATGCGCCGCGACTTGGCGTGGCCGACATCCTTGCGCGCGCGGCCAGCCTGCGCGCCGATGGCGCCGATGTCATCGACCTGGGTTGCCTGCCGGAGACGCGCTTCGGCCACCTCGCAGAAAGCATCCAGGCCTTGAAGGCGGAGGGCTTTCGGGTGAGCGTCGATTCGGTCGATGCGGACGAGTTGCTGCGCGGCGGTCGTGCCGGCGCCGACTACCTGCTGAGCCTGAACCTGGACACGCTCTGGGTGGCCGACGAGGTGGCCTCCGTGCCCGTGCTGATCCCTCGCACACCGGCCGATGAAGCTTCGTTGCATGAAGCCATCGAACGCATGCAGCGGCAGGGCCGTGAGTTCCTGGCCGACCCGATCCTGGAGCCGATCCCCTTCGGCTTTGCGACCTCCATCGTGCGCTACCACCGGCTGCGCGAGTGTTTTCCCGAGGCGCCGATCATGATGGGCGTGGGCAACCTGACCGAGCTGACAGAGGCGGACACGAGCGGCATCAACGCATTGCTGTTCGGCATCTGCGCAGAACTCGACGTGGCCGCCGTGCTCACCACGCAGGTCAGCAACCATGCCCGGCGCGCCGTGAAGGAAGCCGATTGGGCGCGGCGCATCATGCATGCCGCGCGCCGCCACCAGACCCTGCCCAAGGGCATGAGCGATGCGCTGATGACCGTGCATGCCAAGCGCCCGTTCCTGGACACGCCCGAAGAGATCGAAGCGACTGCCGCGCAGGTGCGCGACCCCAATTTCCGCGTGCAGGTGTCCGCCCGCGGCCTGCATGTCTACAACCGCAACGGCCTGCGGACGGGGCAGGGCGCCTTCGAGTTGTGGCCGCGGCTCGGGCTCGAGGACGATGCGGCCCATGCCTTCTACATGGGGGTGGAGCTGGCGCATGCCGAGATCGCGCACAAGCTCGGCAAGCGCTATGTGCAGGACCAGCCGCTGGACTGGGGCTGCGCCGTCGAACGCGCCCCCGAGGATGCGAAAGCCTGGTGTGCGCCGGGCACGACCCTGGCGACGCGACGCAAGACCACCGAGGCGCCCATGAATCCACAGACCGCAACGGAAGGCTCGGAGCCTTCCTCCGACAGGTCGCATGGAGATTGCAAGAAATGAACGACGTGATCTTCGAAACCGTGGTGACGACGCTCGCGCCTGACGGCCGCAAGCACGTTGCGCCGATGGGTGTGCGCTACCGCGGCGAGCATGTCGTGCTGATGCCGTTCCGACCCTCGACCACCTTCGACAACATCATCGTGACGCGCTGCGCGGTGCTCAACATCGTGACCGATACGCGCGTCTTCGCTGGCTGCGTGACAGGCCGCCGCGATTGGCCGACCCAGCCGGCCGAGCGGATCGCAGGGGTGCGCCTCGACTGCGCCCTGAGCCATGTGGAACTGCAACTGGACGATATGCGCGACGATGCACAACGCCCTGTGCTGAACATGGCACGCGTCCACGAGGCCGTGCATGCCAGCTTCATCGGCTTCAACCGTGCGCAGGCCGCCGTGCTCGAAGGCGCGGTGCTCATCAGCCGGCTGCACATGCTGCCGCCGCAGAAGATCGACAGCGAGATGGCCTACCTGCAGATTGCCATCGACAAGACCGCGGGGCTGGCGGAGCACGAGGCTTGGGGCTGGCTCGTCGAGGCGGTGCGTCTGCACCGCGAGAAAGCTGCTGCCACCACCGCCGCTGCTGCCGCCGAAATCACCGGGAGACCGTCGTCATGAAAATGCTCGTCAGTGTTCGAAGCGTCGAGGAAGCCTTGCTGGCCGCGGACGGCGGCGCCGACTTCATCGACCTGAAGGAGCCCGGCGCGGGTGCGCTGGGCGGCCTGCCGGTGACCACCATCCGCGAGATCGTCGTCGCGCTGCGACGCCATCGCAGCGGCTTGCTCGTGAGCGCCACCATCGGTGATGTGCCGATGCACGAGGCGCAACGCATCGCGGCGTGCGTCGATGCCGTGGGTGGCTGCGGCGTTGACTACGTGAAGGTCGGCATCGAGCGCGACTCGCATGCGCCGGCGGTGCTGGATGCGCTGGCGGCGAGCGGCTGGCCCATCGTTCCGGTGTTCATTGCAGACCGCGGGTTGGACATGGCGCACGTGGCCCACGCCTGCGCGCTGCGCTTCCCCGGCGTGATGGCCGACACCTTCGACAAGCGGGCCGGGAGCTTGTTCGATGTGCTGCCGATGCAGGTGCTGCGGGAGTTCGTCGACGCGGTGCGCGGGGAGGGAGTGATGGTCGGGCTGGCAGGTGCGTTGCGCGCCACGCACGCGCCCTTGCTGCAAGAACTGGCGCCCGACTTCGCTGGTTTCAGGACGGCAGTCTGCGTGGGGGACCGGAGCACCGCACTCGACCCGCAACGGTTGCGGGCGCTGGGCGTGTTGATGCGCGGGCGTGCCGCGGAAGCTGTTGTGGATTCGTGAGGCTCGATGCGGCGCGTGGCGGTGCAGCCGAGATTTTTTAGGTTTGCCTCTAAAGAACGCACGAGGGAGTTCATTCCATGATCACGCGCAATGAACGACTTGCCGCATCCCTCGACGAACCGTTCGTTGTGTTCATGATCGGCATGCGCATAAACAGCCTCGTCATGGTTCACAAGTGGTTGCCGGTCGCGACGGCGATGCCGCGCATGATCAAGGAACTCTACGAGAAACCCGAATTGGGATTTCTCCACGCCGAATCCTGGTTTGGTCGCACCACGATCATGGTTCAATACTGGCGCACCCTTGACCAGTTGCTGGCCTATGCACGAAACAAGGAAGCTGTGCACCTGCCCGCGTGGCGCGCGTTCAACAAGGCCGTCGGAACCAACGGCTCCGTAGGCATCTGGCATGAAACCTATGTCGCGTCGCCTGGGACCTACGAGAACATCTATGTCAACATGCCTCCGTTCGGCTTGGGAAAGGTGGGTTCGGTTTACCCCGCAATGGCCGGCAAGCAAACGGCAGCCTCTCGCATGGGTGTGCGCGGCGGCAGTGCGCTGTAACCCTTTCTTCAAGCTGACCTGCCTACTGCGTTCCGCTCAAGTCAAACGTTAGCAGGCAAGTCATGGCGATTGCTCAGAAGATCCAGATCCTGGCGCGGTATAACGCTTGGGGAAAATCAGAGGCTGTTCGCTTTCCTCGACACGCTGCCGAGCGACGTACCAACTCGAACGCTTCCAACGGGATTTCGCAGCATCATTGGAACGCGTGAATCACGCCAACATCGTTGATCAGATCTGGAAAGCTCATCTCGAAGGCGTTCCACATGGATTCACATCGCGGACGAGCGATTCGGTGCCAGTGCTTAGCAGCCTTTGCGAGTCTCAGTTGGCGATAGATCAATGGTCAACCACAAGACTTATCACCGCGGGTATGTTGCGGACCTGCTGTATCAGGTTGGATTGAAGCTGCCTGTGATGGACCTTCCAGTCTATTTGCGCGATGGAGTGCAGAGATAGGCTCAGTCAGTCGCGGCCACCCCCGCAGCCGTGCGAGGGTGGTCGGTCCGTCAGCTCGTGGCCGGCTGCTTGGCGGGTCGACGCGCCCGCGGACGTGCCGCCTTCTTCGCCGCCACGACACGGCCTTCGGGCGCCTTGCGCGGCGCCCTCGGGCGCTTGGGCGCTGCTTCTGCGGCTGGCGCTTCTTGTGCCTGTTCTTTGACTGCGGGCTTCGCAATGTCTCTGACCAGATCGTCGAACGCTTCCGAGGTGTAGCGCGCCAGCTTTTCAATGTCCGGAACAGCCTCCGGCATCGCGAGAAAGCCGATCTGCAGGCGTTCGCCCAGGGACACGGCGGTGACGTTCAGCAACTGCCCTGCAGGCACCACCGAAATCGGCAGCACCATCTCGACCGGTGCTCCCATGAGGTAGCGCTTCTCCGGGAAGCCAAAGGGGTTCGACACCATCAGGTTGCTGACCGACAAGCCACGTTTCAGGCCTGCTTTTTCGACCAGCGCCGGCAGGCCGTGCACGAGCGTCGTGTAGAGCATCACCGTGTCGTTCGTCGACTTGTTGATGACGCTCTTGATGGTTTCGGTCTCCGCATGGATCGCGTCGAGCCGCTCCCGGGCGCTCAGCTCAGGCGCGCCCAGCGGGAACTGCAGGACCGCAATCTGATTGCCCCCATCCGCATTGGCGAGGGCAATGGGCATCGCCGTCACCAGTGCCTTGCCAGGCTTTTGACCCTGATCGCGCAGGTAGCGCGCGAGGGCAATATCCAGGCACACGAGCAAGAGGTCATTCAGTGTTGCGCCGTGGGCCTTGCCGAATGCCTTCATGTCGCGAATGGGCAGCGTCGTAAACGCGAACGAGCGTTTGGACGAAGCCCGACCACGGAGCGCTCGGGGAATGCCCGTGAAAGGCAAGGACATTCCCTTCGCGCCCAGTCCGAGCGCCTTCAGCCATTGCTGTCCGAGCATGCCGTACACCCCGACGGCCGACGATGCCGTGCCTTTCACCCCGCCCAGCAGCTTGGTCAAGCGCTGGCCGACGGAGGCTCGAACACCGTCTTCCCTGGCTCGCGTCGGTAGGGCCTCCCACATCGCACGCACCGACCGATCCGTGTCCGACAGCGCCAGCCAGTTCGAGATCGCCTGCACAAAGCCGCGGCCATCGATGATGCCGTGGTGGGTCTTGCCGTACAGCGCGACCTTGCCCCCTTCGAGGCCATCGATCACGTACAGGTCCCACAGCAGCCGCGAGCGGTCAAGGCGCGTCTCGTGCAACTCGCAGACCTTCGCGGACAGCTGCCCAAAATCGCCGGGCGCCGCAAGCGTGATGCGGTGCACGTGCGACGCGATGTCGGGATCCGCGTCGATCTCAAGCGACGGCATGCCAAGCATCGGCACGCGAAGCTTGTAGTTGAACGGGACGCCAGGCGGTCGCTTGAGCATCCCGGCCACCAGGCGATCGGCAAAGGTTGCGCGTCCGCGCGCTGGCGGATCGAGCAGGATCAACGGACCGATGTTGAAGGGACGTTCGGGCGTTTCGAGCACGAACATCGCAAGGTCGATGATGGACAGGGCGGGCATGGCTTGTCTCTTATGCGCTTTGTGGGTTGTTGCCGGCGCGGCCTTCAGGCTACGCCGCGCAACTCGCGCCGGAGGATCTTGCCGACCGTCGACTTGGGGAGTGCCTCGATGATGCGAACCACCTTCGGCACCTTGTAGCCGGTCAGCGCGGTGCGGCAATGCGCGATCACATCTGCTTCCGTGAGGGTCGCGCCGGGGCTCGCCACCACGAAGAGCTGGATCGCTTCGCCCGTCTTCGCGTCAGGCGCGCCGATGCATGCGCACTCGGCCACGCCGGGGCATGAAGTGGCAACGGCCTCGATCTCGTTCGGGTACACGTTGAAGCCCGACACGATGATCATGTCCTTGATGCGGTCCACGATCTTCAGGTTGCCGCGCTCGTCGAACACGCCGACGTCGCCGGTGCGGAAGTAGCCGTCCTCCGTGAAGGCCGCGGCGTTGACTTCAGGCTTTTCCCAGTACCCGCTCATGACCTGTGGACCCTTGGCGCAGATCTCGCCGGATTCGCCCAGCGCCGCTTCGTTGCCGTCGGCGTTGATCAGCTTGATGTGCGTCGAGGGGAAGGGCAGGCCCGTGGTGCCGGAGAACTCCTTGATGAAAGGCACGTTCAGCGACAGCACCGGGCTGGTCTCCGACAGGCCGTAGC
Organism: Variovorax sp. dw_954; assembly: GCF_018449755.1. Taxonomy (NCBI): domain Bacteria; kingdom Pseudomonadati; phylum Pseudomonadota; class Betaproteobacteria; order Burkholderiales; family Comamonadaceae; genus Variovorax; species Variovorax sp. dw_954. The sequence goes on from NZ_JAAVVD010000005.1 coordinate 161,712, forward strand.
CCTCCAGAATCAGCTTGCCCGTGACTTCCTGCCAGCGCTTGGAAGTGGCCGGGATCACGGCGGAGCCGCCGCCCACCGACAGGCGCAGGTGCGACCAGTCGACTTCTTTGAGCTTGGGATGTGCAGCCAGGCCCGCATACAGCGTGTTCACGCCCGCGAAGACCGAAATCTTCGAATCCTTGAAGGTCTGGATCAGGCCGTCGATGTCGCGCGGGTTGGCCACCAGCCAGTTCTCCGCACCGAGCGAGAAGTAGGTGATCAGGTTCACCATCAGCGCGAAGATGTGATACAGCGGCAGCGCCGTGACGATGACGTCTTCACCGGGGCGCAGCGTCTCCTGCATGAAGGCCTTGTACTGCTCGGTGTTGGCGACCAGGTTGCGGTGCGAGAGGCATGCGCCCTTCGACAGGCCCGTGGTGCCGCCGGTGTACTGCAGGAACAGCAGGTCGTCGCCGGTGAGTGTGGGTGCGACGTAGTCGGTCGGCTTGCCTTCGCTCAGGATGGTGCCCAGCGCGACAGTACCGGTGAGGCGCGCATCGATGGCAGGCGCCGGCAGCGCGCTGTTCGGCAGGCCGTCGCCAGGGCCGGCGGTGATGATGGTCGTGACCGGCGTGTCCTTGACGATCTCGGCCAGCGTGGCCGTCGAGCCGTTGAAGATGACGACGGTCTTGACGCCCGCATCGTTGAGCTGGTGACCCAGTTCGCGCGGCGTGTAGAGCGGGTTCACGTTCACCTGCACGGCGCCGGCGCGCACGATGCCGAAGAACACGATGGGGAAGGCGGCCAGGTTGGGCATCATGACCGCGATGCGGTCACCCTTCTTCACGCCAAGTTCCCGCTGCAGGTAGCTCGCGAACTGAGCCGACAAGCGGTCCACATCGGCAAAGCTCAGTCGCTGGCCGAAGGAAACGAAGGCCGTTTTGTCGGCGTACTGCTTCATCGCCTGCTCGAGCATCTGGACGACCGAGCTGTAGGCGTCGGGGTTGATGTCGTGGGGAACCTTGCCGTAGGAAGCGAGCCAGTGTCGTTGTGCCATTTTTGTTGTCTCCGAATAGTCTTGAGTCTTGAAGCGCGTGAATCAGGGCGTCACGATGTTGAAGAACTTGTCGAAGGTCTCGACGTTCGCGAACACGTTGGCCAGCACTTGCGGGTTGCCTTCGACGGTGACCATCTTGGCTTCCACCAGTTCAGGCAGCTTCTTGCCCTGCAGCAGCATGGCGAGGAATGCAGGGCGGGTCAGCGTGAGCTTGACGTCCGGATTCTTCAGCACGCGACCCTTGGTGTTGTTCAGCACTGAGTTCGACAGTTCGAGCGCCCAGTTTTCCTTCAGGTCGGTGAACTCCATCTGGATGTTGGCCTTCATGCCGTCTGTCTTCTCATGGTTCAGGCGCAGTGCGACGAAGTCGAACAGCAGCTCGTTGTCCATGCCACGAACGACGTCAGGGCTTTGGGTGTTCGTCGGCGGCTTGATGACGCCTTCGCGCAGTTCGCGCGCACCCACAAGGTAGGCATTGCGCCAGGTACCGCCTTCGGACTGGTAGCCCAGTTGCTCGAGCGTGTCGGCGCCGAGTGCCTTGGCCGCGGCATTGTTCGGATTGGCGAAGATGACGCGGTTCGTGACTTCGGCGGCCCAGCGATAGTCCCCGTCGTTGAAGGCCTTCTGCGCGACCTTCAAGGCAGCCTTCTCGCCACCCATGGCGGCGACATAGCGCTTGGACAGGTCGACCGGGGGCAGGCGGTTCAGCGTCGAGGGGTTGCCATCGTAGAAGCCGAGGTAGGACTGGACCACGCCGCGCAGGTTGTGGCTGAGGGTGCCGTAGTAGCCATGCGTGCTCGAATCCGCCGCCAGGCCCTTGGGGAAGAACTTGGCATCGCCGACCTCATCCAATGTCTCGCCCTTGTTCGCGAGGTTGATGGCGTAGTCGTGCATGAAGCGATAGGTGTCGCGCTGGTCGATGATGAACTTGCGGATGTTGTCCTTGCCGAAGGTCGGCCAGTGGTGGCTGGCGAAGACGACTTCCGCGTCAGGATACAGGTCGAGCGCCGAGTTGATGTACTTGCTCCACGCCAGCGAGTCGCGGATCTTGGCGCCGCGGATGGTGTAGAGGTTGTGCATCGTCTTGGTGATCACTTCAGACGCGCACAGAGCCTTCTTGTCGGGGAAATAGAACATCATTTCCGACGGTGCCTCGGAGTTCTGCGCCATCTGGAAGACGATGCGAACGCCGTCCACGGTCATTTCCTGGCCGGTCTTGGTGATGGTGTCGGTCGGCGGGATCAGGCCCGTCGTGCCGTAGCTCAGCGCCTTGCCCAGGCCGCCGCCCACGGCCTGGCGTTCGTTGGCGTCGAGGCCGACGCCGAATTGGTAGGTGGCGCGGCGCGTCATCGCGTTCCCGGCCAGCACGTTCTCGGCAATGGAGTTGTCCATGAAGCCATCGGGTGCGATGACCTTGACCTTGCCGGCCCTGATGTCGTCCTCGCTGACCACGCCGCGCACGCCGCCGAAGTGGTCCGCATGGCTGTGGGTGTAGATCACGGCCACGACCGGCTTCTTGCTGCCCAGCTTTTCCATGGCGAACTGCAAGGTCGCCTTGGACATTTCGGCGGTGAAGATCGGGTCGATGATGATCCAGCCGGTGTTGCCCTCGACCAGCGTCATGTTGGCGAGGTCAAGGCCACGGATCTGGTAGATGCCGTCGGTGACCTTGAACAGGCCGCTCGCGTTGTTGAGCTTTTCCTGGCGCCACAGGCTCGGGTTGACGGTGGCGGGTGCATCGCCCTTCATGAAGGCGAAGCGGTTGACGTCCCAGACGGTCTGGCCCTTGCCGTCCTTGACGAGCGGGTCGGGCAGGTTCGCGATGAAGCCGCGATTGGCTTCTTCGTTGTCGGTCTTGTCGTCCATGGTCATGCTTTGGGCAATGGCCTGGTTGGCGCGGATCGTGGCTTGCGTGGCGGGCTTTTGCGCTTGCGCGAATGCCTGTCCCGCGAAGGCCACTGCAACGAGTGCGGCGACCAGTGTGGGCTTGAAGTTCTTCATGACTATCGTCTCCTTGATTGAAATAGTTGGTAGTCAGCGGTTGATAAAAAACAAATGTCAGGCGCGTGCATCGGCGCGAATCATGTCCGCGCCCTTCTCGCCGATCATCATGGTCGGGGCGTTGGTGTTGCCGGCGCAGACGACCGGCATGATCGACGCGTCGACCACGCGCAGGCCTTCGACGCCGCGCACGCGAAGGCGCGCATCGACGACCGCCATCGGGTCGCTGTCAGGGCCCATCTTGCAGGTGCAGGCCGGGTGATACTGGGTGTCGGCGCGACTGCGGATGTCTTGTGCGATGCCCTTGACGTCGTTGCGGTCGACCGCATAGTTCATCTTGCCGCGGTACGGGTTGAACGGGCTGGCTTCGAGAATGGCCATCTGCTTCTGCACGCCCTTGACCATCACGTCGAGGTCATGCTCGTCATCGAGGAAGTTCGGATTGATGAGCGGTGCCGCGTGCACGTCGCGGCTCGCCAGCTTTACTGTGCCGCGGCTGCGCGGGTTCAGCAGCTCGATGTGGCAGGAATACCCGTGGCCCATGTGCATCTTGCGGCCGTGGTCGTCCACCACCGCCACGACGAAAACCATTTGCAGGTCGGGCCGATCGAGCTCGGGCGAGGACTTCAGGAACGCGCCGGCCTCGGCGTAGTTGGAGGTGATGACGCCTTGCCGGTTGAACCGCCAGTCGGCCATCGCGCCGGTCAGGCGGACCGAGCCGCCGAGCGACAGTCCGAAGGTGTCCTTGCTGCTGCTGGTCTTGTAGCTCTGGATATGGTCGATGTGGTCTTGCAGGTTCTGCCCGACGCCAGGGAGGTCGTGCAGCACCGGGATGCCCAGGCGCTGCAGGTCGGCGCCAGGGCCGATGCCCGACAGCATGAGCAGTTGCGGCGAGCCGAATGCACCTGAGGCGAGGATGACCTCGCGGCGCGCGCGCACTTCCTTCTCGGCGCCGTCGACTGTGTAGGCGACGCCGCGTGCGCGCTTGCCTTCGAAGACGATGCGCGAAGTCGTCGCGTTGCAGCGGATCGCGAGATTGGGCCGCGACAGGTGCGGCGTGATGTAGGCCTTGGCCGCGCTGCAGCGCTCGCCGTTGACCTGCGTGACCTGGTACATGAAGGACCCGAACTGGTCCTCCCCGTTGTAGTCGGGGTTGTGGGGCACGCCGTTCATCGCGCAGGCCGCCAGGAATGCCTTGTTGATCGCGCTGGGAGCACGCAGCTCCGCCACGTTCAGGGGACCACCGGTGCCGTGATAGGCACTGTTGCGGTGGGTCTCGTTGTTCTCGGAACGCTTGAAGTACGGCAGCACCTCGTCGTAAGACCAGCCGGCGTTGCCGAGCGCAGCCCAGTTGTCGTAGTCCCAGCGGTTGCCGCGCACGTACAGCATCGCATTGGTCGAACTGGAGCCGCCCAATACCTTGCCTCGCGGCTGGTAGCCCTGGCGACCGTTGAGTCCCTTCTGGGGGACGGTCTTGAAAGCCCAGTTCTTGTACTTGGTCGGCATCATGGCGATCAGCCCGGCCGGCGCATGGATGAAGACACTGTTGTCGGCCGTGCCAGCTTCGAGCACGCAAACCGAGACGTTGGGGTCTTCCGTCAGGCGCGATGCGACAGCGCATCCGCCAGAGCCGCCTCCCACGACGACATAGTCGAACTCTTCGATGCTCATGATGGCCTCCTCGTGGCGCGCGGTGCGAAGCTTGCGCCAACCGATGTGGTATCCCGGTGTCTCATTGAGTGTCCTCCCTGTATGAATAGTTATTCGCGGCGGTCACCGGCCGTACTCTCAACGTGCGCGCCTGGGTGCTGTCCACTCGTTTCCCGACAGACATCACGGTCGAAGCGTTCCTGTCGCCGCCGCAGAACGTCGGCATCATAAGGGCTTCGACTGCCCGCAGGCGTTGAACTTTTGCACGCGAGATTTCGATTCGAAACAGGGCGCGCACCGATCGGTTCGGGCGCGACAGCCTGGAAGCGATGCAGCCCTTTGCCCATGCTGTGGCGCGTTCTGTTTTCTGCGTCATATGCGACATGGAAGCTGCTAAATGCCCGGTGCCGTTGGATTCCGGCTCATCAAGGTCTCAATGTTGCTTTTGGAGATGCGATGCACCTCCAGTGGCGGCGCTGCCGTGGCTCGACGCGCCCAGGCCAGTGTCGGGGTTGCCCAGGAAGAACTTCATCGTCAGGCGCTGTACGAAGGTCCCGTACGGCGGATAGAACAAGTCGACGGGGAAGAACCGATGGCGCTTGAACACCGTCTTCGCATGCGACAACTCGCGGAAGCCTTCTTCGCCGTGGTAGTTGCCCATGCCTGAATTGCCGATGCCACCGAAGGGGGCGTCATGGTTGACCACGTGCCAACCCCAGTCGTTAACCGAGACACCGCCCGAGTGCGTTCGCGTGAGGAGCTTGTCGCGCTCCGCACTGTCGTGGCTGAAGCAGTACAGCGCCAACGGCCGCTCGCGCTCGTTGATGTAGCGGATCGCATCGTCCATCGTGTCGTAGGGCACGACCGGCAGCAGCGGACCAAACAGTTCTTCGGTCATCACCAGCATGTCGGGGCTGAGGTTGGTGACGATCTGCAGCGGCAGTGCGCGACTCTTGCCGACCGGCGCCGGTCCGCAGGATTCGATGTGCGCGCCCTTCGCGCGCGCATCGTCAAGCAGCCGCTGGATGCGCTGGAACTGGCGGTCGTCGACGATCTCGGTGAAGTCCGCGTTGCCTGCGGTCTTGCCCTTGAAGAATCCCTGGAAGGTCTTGCGCACGCCGCCGATGAATTCGTCCACGCGCTCGCGCGGCACGAGCGCGTAGTCGGGCGAGACGCAAATCTGTCCGGCATTGGTCGCCTTGCCATGCGTGATGCGCTTGGCGGCATCGGCGACAGGGTAGTTGCGACTCACGAGCGCGGGCGATTTGCCGCCCAACTCCAGTGTGACCGGCGTCAGGTTGGCAGCGGCGGTGCGCATCACGATCTTGCCGACCCCGGGCGATCCGGTGAAGACGATGTGGTTGAAGGGTTGCGACGTGAAGACGTTGGGGTCGAGCAACTCTTCACCGACCATTGCCACCACGTCCTCGGTGAACACTTCGGCCAACAACTTCTTGAGCACTGCATTGGTGGCCGGCGTGGCCTCGGGCATCTTGATCATGACCCGGTTGCCGGCGGCGATCGCGGCGATTGCCGGGCCGATCGACAGGTAGATCGGGAAGTTCCATGGCGTGATCACGCCGACGACACCCTTGGGTTGGTACATCACCTTGACGCTGTTGCTCAGGAAGAGCAATTCCGTCGAGCGGCGGCTGGGTTTCATCCAGCGCTTGAGGTGCGAGATGGCATGGTTCACTTCCATCATCGAGCCCAGGAGGTCCAGCATCTTTGACTCGGCGTGCGCGCGGTGTCCGAAGTCGCGGCTCATGGCTTCTGCCAGCACGTCCTGGTAGCGCGTGAGCTGCTTCTTGATCGCCTTCAGGCGCGTCAACCGTTCTCCGAGGCTCGGCGAGGGCTCCGCCAGGAAGGCGGCTTGCTGCATGGCGAACAGGCGCGCGACGCGTTCGTTCGCGGCCACTGGTGTGGCCAATGGGCTGCTTTGCATGAATGTCTCCGGGATGGTGAGGACGCCCGGGCGGACGCCACTTTGAGCACGAATTCTCGAAGCTCGTGGGGTAGACGCCTAGGTTCAACACCGACAGTTTTGGGTGAAAATCCGCCAACTTGTCGCGGAGGGATGGAGTGCTGCAGAAAGAGACTATTCGCCAAAAGCTGTCGGCGGTGCCGACGGTGGCGCGCTATGGCAGCGAGATGGAAACGCCGTTGCACAGCATGCTGGGCTTGCGGGCGCTGGTGGAAACGATGGCGGAACTGGGGGTGCCTGCACGGACATTGCTCGCAGGGACCGGCATCTCGCCCAACCTGCTGGGCGACAGCCAGGCGCGCATCTCGGTGCGCCAGAAGATCAAGTTGTTCAGCAATGTCCAGCGGTTCACGCCGGACCCGGCCATCGGGCTGATGGCTGGCCAGCGCCAGCGCATTTCAGACTTGGGAGTGTTCGGCTATGCAATCCTCAGCAGCGCAACCTTCGGCAAGGCGATCGACTTTGGCATTCGGCACGTTCGCCTCGCGGGGCCGGTGATCGAGAAGAGTTTCCGGGTCGAGGGGGATGTGGCCATATTCGAGGGGCACGACACCATCGACCTTGATGACCTGCTGCCCATCGCCAGCGAGTTCTGGTTCGGCTCGATGCAGAGCCTGATCTCCCACACCCTGGGTCGGACCTTCGATGCGCACCGCCTGTTGCTGCCGTATCCGGCGCCGGCGCATGCGCACCGGTACTCCGAATTCCTTGGCTACCCCGTCGAGTTCGATGCGCCCGTCATGCAATGGCATTTCGACGCGTCCATGCTCGACCTGCCGCTGCCCGCCGCCAATCCGATCATGGCCGAGGTCTCCACTGGCTTTTGCGCGCGAATGCTCGAAGACATTCGCGGAGAGCACGAGTTGATCAAGCAGATCAAGGAGGCATGCCTGAACAGCGTGGGCGGCATTCCCGGGCTGGAGGACATGGCGAGCCGGCTGAACCAATCGACCCGCACGCTGCAGCGGCGCCTGATGGAAGCAGGCTGCCGATACCAGGACGTCATTGATGACGTGCGGCGGCGCCTGGCGATCGAGTATCTGGAGCGCACGACGATGTCGGTGGAGCAGGTGGCCGAACGCAGCGGCTTTTCCGATGTCTCCAACTTCCGCAAGGCATTCAAGAAGTGGACCGGGCGGACGACGGCGTACTACCGGGCGCGCCGCCATTGATCGACGCCAGGACCCTTTCAGTTCTCGACGAACCGCACGCCCCCCAGCAGCAGCCCCCGAATGCGCTCCAGCTCATCGTGGCGAACGATGTCGATCGGAAACACCGCGCTCTCCGACAGCCCGCCGAAGCTGCGGTCGACGATGCCGGCCTCCGTCAATTGCGCCAGGCTCAGGCGTGGGTCGATGGCGCAGGACTTCACCACCACCAGGCGTTCCGCGTTCAGCCGTTGCGCGAGTTCCAGCGCGATGCTGTCGGAGGTGACGTTCCAGTTGGTCTGGGCGGTGCCGCGTTCGCGTTGCAGTTCGAAGGGTAGCCACAGGGCCGTCTGTCCCTTGTGCAGCACGCGGCGGATGTCGGTCTTGGTCCGCACGAGTTGCAGCGCGGGATTGAGGCCATGCATCAGGTAGGCGGTTTGCGCCATCGCCAGGATGGCCATGTTGTGCGCATTGAGATCGCTGAAGCGCCAGTGCGCCTGGGCCTGCCGGACTGCATCGCCGAAGGCGCCTCCGCCGCAGACCACGATGACGCGCCCGCCACCGCAATCGGCCAGCAGGCTGAGCCATGCAGGGAGGAGGGGGTTGGTGGTGAGGCTGCCGCCGAGCTTGACGATCCACATGCTCAGGGGTCCATGTCGAAGAGCGCGGCCACGGCCACGCTGGGGGCGCAGACCTGGGCCCAGTCCTGCATCACCTGGCGCTCCGTGCCGGCGGGCGCTGCGACGCGGGCGACGTCTCGGCCATAGGCGAGTTGGCGGTGGGTGGCGCGTGGCAGCGGTGCGTCGGCCGTGGCCTGCGCGACGAGATCGCCGACCAGGAATGCGCCGCAGCCGGCGCTGACGATGACCGCGTCGTCGTCCAGGCCGTGCGTCACGATCACGCGGCGCATCTCGTCGGCCAGCAGGGCGATCTGCGCGGCTCGCCACCTGCGCGCGAAGGCCAGCCATTCGTCATCGGTTGCATCGCGCCTGTCGAGGCCGATCATGCGGGCCAATCGTTGGCGGGTTGCGTCCAGGTCCTTGGGCGCGCTGTCGGCGCTGGGGTGCTGGTCGTGCGCCGGGTCGAGTTCGCCGGTGAGGCGGTAGACGTCGGCGGTGGTCGCGAAGAACTCGTTCATCACGTTGTGCGGCGTGCCGCGCCAGTCGATGCGATGGGCCAGCGCGCACAGCGGCGTGCGCACCACGCCGTGGTAGACCAGTTCACCGCTGGCCAGGCGCTGGGCATCGGTGCGGTCGGGCGCGAGCACGCGACCGTGGCGGAAGGCGATCAGGTCGGTGGTCGTGCTGCCGATGTCCACGAGCAAGCCGGTGTGGTAGCGCAACGCGGCATGGCGTGCGGTGGCGAGCCAGTTGGCCGACGCGATGGCGTCCCACAGGGCAGGCACGTCGGCGACGCGGCCCCATCCGGCGTCGCCCGCGAAGAAGTGCAAGGAGCCGGGGCCGCGGGCTGAAGCAGCGGGGGATTCGAGCGAGCGCGCCAGTTCGCCCGCGATCCTGCACACGCCGTCTTCACGATTCGCGAACAGGTCGACCATCTCGCCAGTCATCGTGACCGCATGCCGCGCCGCCGCCATTCCGTGCCAGCGTTGGCGCGCGGCATGCAGGACGGCATCGAGCCGGTCCATGCCCAGCCACAGCGGGCAGGCCCACTGCGCCACGTCGCGCACTTCGCCGCCCTGCAGCATGCAGGCCTTGACGTGAGCCCCGCCGATGTCCCAGCCGATGACGGTGCGCTCAGGCATGGACCACCCTTTGGGCGTCGGCCGGCGCGGTGCCGTGGCCATGCGCGGCGATGACCTCGCGCGCCAGGTTGCGGCCCAGCGAATGCGACAAGCCGGCATAGGCGCAGGTCACCCGCGGGTTGATCTCGATCACTACCGGACCGCGCTGCGCGTGCCACACCACATCGACGCCGACGAAGCCGCGCAGTCCGGATACGGTGCGGCCGATGCGTTCGGCCAGCGCGCGGAGGGTGGCGATGCGGTCGTCGGTCGCAGCCATGACGTTGACATCGACCCCGAGGAACGAGACCACACCCTGGGCATCGATGGTCAGGTGCTGGCGGTTGACGCTCAGCAGTTCCGTGCCGCCGCGGCTGCAGAGAAGCGACAGGCTGAGCGCCTCGCCCTCGACCCAGGGCTCGATCTCCATCGCTGCGCTGGCGGGTGCATGGCGGGACGCGTTCACCGCCGCGGCTCGGGTGTGGTGCAGGCTGGTGGCGACGGCACCGGCGCCGTCGTCCGGCTTGACCACCCAGCGGGTGATATCGGCCGCGCCCTCGAACGCCAGCGGGGTGGCGATGCCGGCATCGGCCAGCCGCAGCAGTGTGCTGCGCTTGCGGGTTGTCAGCGCGATCGCGGGGCCGTCGCATCCCAGCCAGCGCTCGCGGCCGACGCACTCGCAGAACTTCGACAGCAAGCCGTCCGTTTCCGGCGCGACCACCCATGCCAGGTCATGCGCAAGGCTGTGGCGGGCGACGAAATCTAGGGGTGTCTCGCCGTCACGCGCGAAGACCGCATGCGCCGCCGGGGGCACCGTCGAAGCGCGCTTGCATGTGGCGACCGTCACGTCATAATTTTCCAGGCCCAGCAGGTCGAGCACGATGGCATCGCGCATCTGCTGGCCCATGGCCAGCAGTTCGTCGGCGGCGTGCCGCGCTTGCGCGGTGTCGCCGGCCATCTCTCCACCGGCGCTCAGGTGTTCGTAGACGAAGATCCGCTTCATGACCCTGATGCTCCTCCAATCGTTCGTTCGTTCGACATGAACCTCATTCCGGTCATCGACCTCATGCAGGGCCAGGTGGTACGCGCCGTGCGCGGCAACCGCCAAGCCTATCAACCCGTGGTGTCACGGCTGTGCGGCAGCAGCGACCCGGTCACCGTGGCGAGCATCCTCTGCGAGCATTGCGCTACCCGGCAGTTGTACGTGGCCGACCTCGATGCCTTGCTGGGGCGGCCCGCGCAGTGGACGGTGCTGCGCGACTTGCTGCAAGCCTTGCCCTCGCTGGAGCTGTGGCTGGACGCCGGCTTCGCCGATGCGCATGCGGCCGATGCGCTGCGGCTGCAACTCGGCAGCGCGGGAAGCCGCATGGTTCCGGTGTTCGGCAGCGAATCGCTGGCATCGCGCGCGGCGCTTGCGCAGTGCTTCGGCGGTGCGCGATCCGGCGAGGACGGCGTGCTGTCGCTGGACCGGCGCGACGGCCAGCGGCTGGACGCGGCGGGTTGCTGGGATGAGCCAGTGTTGTGGCCGCGTCGCGTGATCGTGATGACGCTGGAGCGCGTGGGCGCCGGGGCCGGGCCTGACCTGCAGACGCTGGTCGAAGTGCAACGAAAGTCGCCATCGACCTTCATCGTGGGCGCTGGCGGGATTCGCGACGAAAGCGACCTGGCGCAAGCGCGCGATGCCGGCGCCGGGGCCTGGCTGGTGGCCAGCGCGTTGCATGACGGGGCGCTGCCCCGCGTGCGCGGCTGACGATACCGGGGATGGCTTCGCCTCATGGCGATGGCTGCATCACGATTCGTGCCAGCGCAAACGACAGTGGGCCCTGACCGCCAGTGACACGCGCGCCGCTAGAACTGCAACATGAGCGCGACACAGTGTCTCGGTTCTGGGGGATCCACTCGCGATGGCAAAGCCACGTCGCCTTGCGAAGGTTCGGCCAGTGCACGCCGCCGACGCTGCGCTTGCCGTGGCACGTCGCTTGCTGCCGGGATGGAAATGAACGAAGCCGTTCCCGCCACCCCAGGGGAGTCGACACGATGGACCTGTCCCATGTGCGTGCTGCTGTGCGACGACCTCGGCGCGCGGGTTGGCGCTTCGCTCGAGCTGGTCGAGGGTGATTGCCCGAGTGCGCGCGAGGGGCTCGCGCGATTCCCGGCCAGCCCTTCGACGGCCAGGCCGCAGGTCGGCGGCAAGGACTGCGAAGTGGCCGATGCCGTCGCAGAGGCATGCCGGATCCTGGCGGGCAGCGGACAGCCGCTCTTCGGCGGGCTGGGCACCGATGTGGCAGGAGCGCGTGCGCTGTATCGGCTGGCTTGCGCGACGGGCGCGATCTGCGATGCAGCCAACGGCGACGCGTTGATGCTGGGTGTGCGCGCGCTGCAGGATCGTGGCGGCTTCTCGACCACGCTGGCCGAGGTGCGCAACCGCGCCGACCTGATCGTCTGCGTGGGCGGTCTTCCGGCTGGCGATGCGGCGGGGTTCTTCGATCGGTGCGGCGTGGGCGAGGCGGTGGTGCCGCAGCGGCATGTGGTGCTGCTGGGCGGCGATGCCGGTGAGGTCGACGCGCTCGCGGCATGGGGCGCGCGCCCGGGGGTCACGACGGAATCGGTGCCGCTGCTGGGCGACTTGTTCGGAACGCTGGCGCTGCTGGCGGCGCGTGTCGCCGGGCGGGCGGCGCGCGAGGCGCCGCCTGCGCTTGAAGCCTTGGCCAAGCGCCTGCTCGCGGCCCGCTACGCGGTGATCGTCGGGCAGACCGATCGACTGCCGACACAGGGAGACCTGGTCATCGAAACGGTCGGTCGCATCGTCGCCAAGCTGAACGCCGGCACGCGGGCGGCCGCGATGTGGCTCGGTGGAGGCAATGGCGCGCGGACCGTCAACGAGGTGTTCACCTGGCTGTCGGGCCTGCCCTTGCGTTCGCGCGCCGGGCCGGGCGGCCTGGAGCATGAGCCCCTGTGCTTCGACACGCAGCGCCTGCTGGACGAAGGCGCGGTGGACAGCCTGCTGTGGGTGTCGAGCTTCGATGCCGGCTGTGTGCCGCCGCCGACCGCGCTGCCGCTGATCGTCCTGGGACACCCCGGGCTGGCGCCTGCAGCCGCACGCCCGGGCGGCGTCTTCATTCCGGTGTCGACGCCCGGCATCGGATCGCCCGGCCACCTCATTCGCACCGACGGCGGGGCGGTGCTGCCGCTCGCGGCGCTCTATCGCGACACGCTGCCGACGCTGGATCACGTGCTGGTCGAACTGACGCAGGCCGTGCGGTCCGAGCGTGCGAGGAGCGCCACGTGAGCAGCTTGCGATTGCGCGGCGCGCGGGTCATCGACCCCACGCAGCAGGTCGATGCGGTGCGCGACCTGTGCGTTCAGGATGGCCGGATCGAGGTGCTCGATGCACGCGATGCGGTCGACCTCGACATCGATGCGAGTGGCTGTGTCGTGATGGCCGGCGGCATCGACATGCACACCCACATCGGCGGCGGCAAGACCAACCTGGCGCGCCTGCTGATGCCGGAGTTCCAGCGTGCCGATGGCGATCCGTTCGCGTTGCCGGCCAACCCGCTGGAACTGGCCTCCTGCGGCGGCTGCACGCCCGGCACGCTGGCTACCGGCTATCGCTATGTGGAGATGGGCTACACGGCGGCTTTCGAGCCCGCGATGATCGCGAGCAACGCACGCCAGGCCCACATGGAGATGGGCGACACGCCGATCCTCGACCACGGCGCCTACGTGATGCTGGGGAACGACGAGCTGTTCCTCCAGTTGCTGGCCGAGGGCGGGGAGGGCGGCCGCAACTTCGAGACCATTCGCGACTACATGGCCTGGACGATCCATGCCACCAAGGCGATGGGTGTGAAGGTGGTCAATCCGGCGGGCATCTCGGCATTCAAGTTCAACCAGCGCAAGCTCGATGTGGACGAGCCGCATGTCCATTGGCAGGTGACGCCGCGCCAGGTGGTGCAGACCTTGACGCGCGCGCTGCGAGAACTCGGCGTGCCGCATCCGCTGCACATCCACGGCAGCAACCTGGGTGTGGCCGGCAACATCGAGTCGACGCTGGAAACCATCCGCGCCCTCGAAGGCCTGCCGGCGCACCTGACGCATGTGCAGTTCCACGCCTATGGCACGGAAGGGCCGAAGAAGTTCTCGTCGGCGGCGTTGCAGCTGGCCGAGGCGGTCAATGCGAATCCGAACGTCAGCATCGACGTGGGGCAGATCATGTTCGGCCAGACCGTCACGGCCTCGGGCGACACGATGCGCCAGCATGCGCAGTCCGGCTTTGCCAATCCGCGCAAGTGGGCGGGCAGCGACATCGAGTGCGAGGCCGGCTGCGGTGTCGTGCCGTTCAGGTACCGCGAGCAAAGCTACGTGAACGCATTGCAATGGGTCATCGGGCTGGAGATCTTTCTGCTGGTGACCGACCCGTGGCGTGTGGTGCTGACCACCGACCATCCGAACGGCGGGCCGTTCACCAGCTATCCGCACCTTATCCGCCTGCTGATGGACCGCAGCTTTCGCGAGGAGCAACTGGCGAAGCTGCATCCGGAGGTGGCGGCCCAGTGCGCGTTGAAATCGATCGCGCGGGAGCTGACGTTGAACGAGATCGCCATCATGACGCGCGCCGCGCCCGCGCGCTTGCTGGGACTGCTCGACCGGGGCCACCTGGGCGTGGGCGCAGCGGCGGACATCGCCGTGTACCGCGAGCAGGCCGATCGCGAGGCGATGTTCGCGACGCCGGAGTACGTCTTCAAGGATGGCGCGATGGTGGCGCGCGGCGGAAGGATCACCGCCGTGCGGGTCGGCGGCACGCACTTCGTCGAGCCCGACTTCGACCTATCCATCGAGAAGACCTTGCGCAGGCATCTCGCCGCGCACGGTTCGGTGAACTTCGATCACATCGCGATGGGCCGCGACGAGCTGTGCCGTTGCTGCAATGGCGGGCGGTTGTTGCCGGCTGCTTGTTTCAAGGGTGTGTCATGAGCGCAGCGCCGGGCCGCCCCAAGCAAGCTCGCGCCCCCTGGGGGGGCAGCGAGGACACGAAGTGCCGAGCGTGGGGGCAACGATGACCGCCGTTCCGACGAGGGTGCGCAACGGCGTGCAGGTCGACGACACCTTCGCCGAGGCGTTCCCGATGAAGGCCACGCGCATCCTCATCTCCGCGCACAACCTCACCTGGGCGCGCCATGCGGCCGCGTCGGCGACGGGCCTGGCCACGTCGGTCATCGGCTGCGGATGCGAGGCGGGCATCGAGCGCGAACTGGCCCCCTCCGAGACACCCGACGGACGGCCCGGCCTCAGCGTGCTGCTGTTCGCGATGTCCGGCAAGGAACTGGCCAAGCAGGTCGAGCGCCGCGTCGGCCAATGCGTGCTCACATGCCCGACGACCGCGGTCTACGCGGGCATCGCCGAGGGCGAGGCGATTGCGCTCGGCAAGAACCTGCGCTTCTTCGGCGATGGCTGGCAGATGTCGAAGGTGATCGACGGCGTGCGCTATTGGCGCGTGCCCGTGATGGATGGTGAGTTCGTGGCCCAGGAGACGACCGCGGTGGTCAAGGGCGTGGGTGGCGGCAACCTGCTGCTGCTGTGCACCGACACCGACAGTGCGCTGGCCGTCGCGGAGGCTGCGGTGCTGGCGATGAAGGCGCTGCCCAATGTGATCATGCCCTTCCCGGGCGGCGTGGTGCGATCGGGGTCGAAGGTGGGCAGCAAGTACGCCGCGCTGAGTGCATCGACCAACGACGCGTTCTGCCCGAGCCTCTACGGCCTGGTCAGCGGCAGTGAATTGACGCCGCACACCCGCTGCGTGATGGAGATCGTGATCGACGGCCTGACCGAAGCCGATGTCGGCGCAGCGATGCGCGTGGGCATGGAGGCCGGCATTGCGCTCGGCGCAGGCAAGGGTCTGTTGCGCATTTCAGCGGGCAACTACGGCGGCAAGCTGGGGCCGTTCCACTTTCATCTGCACAAGCTGCTCGATGCGGGGGCGCAGCCATGAGCGGCTGGCGATTCGCGCTCAAGTCCCAGCCTGCGCTGCGGGTGGACCTGCGCGGCGTGACGCCTGCGGCGCTGAGCGGGATGTCAGCCGGCGATCTCGAGCGAATCACCGTGGGCCATGGCAACGCCTTCGTCCCGCTGGCGGAGTTCTTCGGCATCACGCCAAATGACGGCGACGAGGCCCTGGTCTTCGACGGCGACCTGTCGCGCTTCGATCGCGTGGGCTGGAAGATGGCGGGCGGCAGCATCCGGGTGACGGGCCCGGTCGGCCACTACACCGGTGGCTGCATGAGCGCGGGCGAAATGCTGGTCGAAGGCCGCGCGGGCCTTCTTGCCGCATGCGAAATGGCAGGTGGCCGCTTGACCGTGCTGGGCGACGTGGGAGATTTCGCGGCCGGCACTCTGCCGGGCAGCCTGGACGGCATGCGCGGTGGTGCCTTCATCGTCAAGGGCAATGCGGGGGCGCGCTTCGGCGACCGCATGCGGCGCGGCAGCGCGATCGTGCATGGCCACGCCGGCGACTTCCTCGCTTCGCGCATGGCGGCCGGGACGATCGCCGTCGGCGGGAGTGTTGGCGCGCATGTCGGGTACGGGATGCGGCGCGGCAGCGTGGTGCTGGCCTCGGCGCCCGCGGGGTTTGAGCCTGCAGCTACGTTCGTTCCAGCCATCGCGGCGGTTGATGTCATCTGGCAACTGCTGGCGCGCGATCTCGCTCGACAGGGCGGGCCGTTCGCGACGCTGGCTTCGAGACGCATCGAGCGGCACCTCGGTGACCTCTCGGCCGACGGCAAGGGTGAACTGATCGCCGCAAAATAACGGCGATGACATTGCAAATCTCCCGTCCATGCTTCGCGCTGCTCGACGATCGCGACGCGACGCGCGAACGGCCGACGAGCCGGCTCTACCAGGGCCTGGTGCGCGAGCACTGCTGCACCGATCCAGCCGCGCTCGATGGGATGTGGGCTCAGGTGGATGCGGACCTGCGCAGCGGCTTGCATGCGGTGCTGCTGATGGACTACGAATGGGGCGCCAGGCTGCTGCGGGCGGGGCATGAGCGGCTGGCGCGTGACGATGCGTCCGCGCTGCGCGTGCTGGTGTTTCGCGATCTCGCGCGACTCTCGGCCGACGAGGCAAACGAGTGGCTCGAAGGCCTCGAGTGCGGAGGCACTTCGGCGACTGGCGTGATGAACCTGTCGCCCAGTGTCGATCGGCCGGCGTTCATGGAGGCCATCGCGCGGATTCAGGAGGCCATCGCCGCTGGCGAGACCTACCAGGTCAACTACACCTTCAGGCTGCATGGCGAAGCCTATGGTTCGCCGGTGGCGCTGTATCGCAGCCTGCGCCGGCGCCAGCCCGTTTCCTATGGCGCGCTGATCGCGTTGCCGGCGAGCGAACGAAGCGATGCGGTGACGCATGTGCTCTCCTGTTCGCCGGAACTCTTCCTGCGCCACGAAGAGGGCTTGCTCACGGCCCGGCCGATGAAGGGCACGGCCTCTCGCGTGTCCCGCGCGCAGGGCCCTGAAGGCGACAGCGAGGCGGCGCGCCACCTGGCCATCGACGTCAAGAACCGGGCCGAGAACGTGATGATCGTGGACCTGCTGCGCAACGACCTGGGCCGCATCGCGCAGGTCGGCAGCGTGGAGGTCAGGGACCTGTTCGCCATCGAGGACCACAGCACGCTGTTCCAGATGACATCCACGGTGCGGGCCCGCCTGAGGCCGCAGATCGGGTTTCCGGATGTGCTGCGCGCCGCCTTTCCGTGCGGCTCGATCACGGGCGCGCCCAAGCACCACACGATGCAATTGATCGCCGGCCTGGAGACGACGCCGCGCGGGCTCTATTGCGGCGCCATCGGCTGGATGGATGCGCCGCAGGGCGGTGCGAAGGTGGGTGGGTTCTGCCTGTCGGTCGCCATTCGCACGCTCACGCTGGGGCGTGAATCGCGAGGCCTGCGACCGGTGCGCCTGGGCATCGGCGCGGGCATCGTGGCGGACAGCCGGGCCGAGGACGAGTTCGAGGAATGTCATTTGAAGGCGCGCTTCCTGACGGGTCTGGACCCGGGCTTCGAGTTGTTCGAGACGATGCTGGCGGCCTCGGAGGAGGCGGGTGCGCGGCCCGTTGTTCACCACCTCGATCGGCATCTGGCACGCATGGCGCACAGCGCGCGTGTGCTGGGTTTCGGTTTCGATCCGGCTGAAGCGAAGGCAGCGTTGGCGGAGCGCACGCTGGCGTTGACACCGGGTACGCGTTGGCGGCTGCGTCTCGCGCTGCGCCACGATGGTCGGCTGCAACTCCAGCATGCACCGCTCGCGGCGCTGGCCAGCGAGACCGTCATGCTGCGGGTGACCGACGAGCGCCTGCCCCGCTTCAATCCATTGGCCGCACACAAGACCACGCTGCGCAGGATGTATGACGAAGGCGTGCGCGCGGCAGAAGCTTGCGGCGCATTCGACAGCCTGTTCTTTTCAGAAGACGGCCGCCTCGTCGAAGGCGGTCGCACCTCGGTGTTCCTGAAGATCGAAGGGCGGTGGTGCACACCGCCGGTCAGCGACGGCGCACTGCCCGGCGTGATGCGCGCCTGCCTGCTTGAAGATGGCGCGCTGTGGGGCGCCGTCGAACGCAGCATGACCATTGCAGACCTGCGACGGGCAGAGGCCGTCGTCGTCTGCAACGCGCTGCGCGGCGCGTTGCCCGCGCAACTGCTGCACCAAGCCGTCCCAGACTCCCCCGTCGAATGGAAACCATGAGCACGCTGGACATCGTCGGCCTCTGCGGCAGCCTGCGCGCCGCCTCTCTCAACAGGATGGTGTTGAAGCTGGCCGCGTCGTCGATGCCGCAGGGCATGGCGATGGAAGTCGTCGAGTGGCGCGACGTTCCGCCATTCGACGCCGACCTTCTTGCCGCGCAGGGAATGCCGCCGCAGGTTGCCGCGCTGCGAGAGCGCATCCGGCGCGCCGATGGGGTGGTCATCGCGACGCCCGAATACAACTTCTCGATCCCCGGCATGCTGAAGAACGCGATCGACTGGATCAGCCGCGGCGAGGACCAGCCGTTCTCGCAGATGCCGGTGGCCCTTCTCAGCGCGACGCCTGGTCCACGCGGCGGCGCCGGGGTCCAGTACGACTTGCGCAAGGTGCTGCTGTATGTCAACGCGATGACCTTGGTGAAGCCCGAGGTGTTCGTCGGCGATGCGGCTGCGAAGTTCGATGCAGCGGGTCTTTGCACGGACGAAAGTACGCGCAGGGTCGTCACTGGGCAGATGGAGGCCTTTGCCAAGTGGATTGCCGCAGTCCAGCGGATGAACTGAGGGAGACTGCCGGGTGTCCCGTGACGATGGCGCTCGGCATCACGTCATCGCCGGGGATGTTGTTGCAAGCGAGCCGGAGCATCGATCGATCCGGGTCTCGTGCGCTCAAGCCGCGCGGGCCAATGCCGAGAAATCCGCGATGACCCGATCAGGCCGGCACTGCTCGATCGGCGCCCCCATGTTGTAGCCGTGAGGCAGCAGCCACACCTCGACGCCAGCGTTACGCGCGGTGGCCGCGTCGATCGACGAATCGCCGACGAATAGCGCGCGCGTCCCCGGCACGCCGAACTCGTGCAGGCAGGCGTGCACGCAAGCCGGGTTGGGCTTCTTGGTCGGCAGGCTGTCGCCGCTGATCACGCGGTCGAAGCTGTCCTGCAGGCTGTGCACGTGAAGCACGGTCTCGGTGTAGCGGGCTTCCTTGTTGGTGATGACGGCGAGCTTCACGCCGCTGGAGCGCAAGTGGGCCAGCGCTTCGCGCACCCCCGCATACAGGCGACTGCGCGTGCCGCAGCGTCGCTGGTAGTGCCTGTCGAAGATGGCCGCCGTGGAGGCCAGGCTCTCGTTGCCCCGCACCGCCGTCGCATCCGTGCCAGTGGCGAAGGCCAGCGCTTCGATCAGCAGTTCATGCGTGCCGTGCCCGATCCAGCGCTCCGCCTGCGCCTGGCCCACGGCGGGCAGTCCGAGGTAGCGCAAGGTGTCGTTCACCGCATCGCAGATCTCCGGCGCGGTCTCGACCAGTGTGCCGTCCAGGTCGAACATCACCAGGTCGTATGGGAAGGCGATCGTTGATTGCATCAGATAGCACTCAACGCCCGCTGGCGCCGTTCCATCATCCGCCAGATGAAGGGCGTGAAGATCAACTGCATCGCCAACTCCATCTTTCCGCCGGGCACGACGATGGTGTTGGCGCGCGACATCCAGGAGTCATGGATCATGCTGAGCAGGTACTGGAAGTCGATGCCCTTGGGCTGGGCGAAGCGGATCACCACCATGCTTTCATCGGCCGTCGGGATGGTGCGGGTCGTGAAGGGGTTGGAGGTGTCGACGATCGGCACGCGCTGGAAGTTCACGTGCGTGTGGTTGAACTGCGGGCAGATGTAGTGCAGGTAGTCGGGCATGCGCCGCAGGATCGTGTCGGTCACCGCCTCGGTGCTGTAGCCGCGCTGCGTCTTGTCGCGGAAGAGCTTCTGGATCCATTCCAGGTTGATCACCGGCACCACGCCGATCAGCAGGTCCGGATGCTGCGCGACGTTGACCTCGGGCGTGACCACTGCCCCATGCAGGCCCTCGTAGAAGAGCAGGTCGGTGCCCTCGGGCAGCTCTTCCCAGGGCGTGAAGGTGCCGGGTTCCTGTTCGTAGGGTGCGGCCTCGTCGGCATCGTGCAGGTACTTGCGATGCCGGCCGACGCCTGTGGCCGCATAGTCGCGGAACAGCGCCTCCAGTTCGGGGAACAGGTTGTTCTCCGCGCCGAAGTGGCTGAAGTTCATGTTGCCGGCGCGCTCGGCCTCGGCCTGGCGCTGCTTCATTTCCTTGCGGTCGTAGCGGTGGAAGCTGTCGCCTTCGATGATGGCGGCGTTCACGTTCTCGCGCCGGAAGACATGCTGGAAGGTCCGCGTGACGGAGGTGGTGCCGGCGCCTGAGGAGCCGGTGATGGCGATGATGGGGTGGCGTTCGGACATGGGTTCCTTGCGTGGTCGGACGTCAGGCGCGGAACAGGCTGCGCTTGCCGAACAGGGGGCTTTCCAGTTCCGCCCCGGCCGGTTCGCGGTGGTAGCGCTCGATGCGCTCGACCTCGCTGCGCGAGCCGAACACCAGGCCGATGCGCTGCTGCATCGATGTCGGCACCACGCCCAGCAAGGGCTGGCGCCCGGTGCTCGCACGTCCGCCGGCCTGTTCCATGATGAAGCCGATGGGGTTGGCTTCATGCAGCAGGCGCAGCGGGCCGACCTTCATCGGGTCGCGGGTGTCGCGCGGGTACAGGAAGACACCGCCGCGCATGAGGATGCGGTGCGCCTCGGCCACCATCGAGGCGATCCATCGCATCGTGAAGTCCTTGCCGCGCGCACCGGTCTTGCCGGCTTGGCATTCGTCGACGTAGCGCTTGACCGGCGCTTCCCAGAAGCGGCTGTTGGAGGCGTTGATCGCGAACTCCTCGGTCTCTGGCGGGACCTGGATGTCCGGATGGGTCAGCATGAACTCGCCGAGGTTGGGGTCCAGCGTGAACCCCGCCACGCCGTTGCCCACGGACAGCACCAGCATCGTGGTCGGCCCGTACAGCGCATAGCCCGCCGCGACTTGGGCCGCGCCCGGCTGCAGGAAGTCGGCTGCCATGACGTCGCGCCCGCTCTCGATCACCTCCGGCGGCGCGCGCAACACGCTGAAGACGCTGCCCACCGACACGTTCACCTCGATGTTGCTCGAGCCGCCGTCGAGCGGATCGAACACCAGCAGGTAGCGCCCGCGCGGGTGCTGCGCGGGGATCTGGTGCGGCTCGCTCGCATCCTCCGACGCCATGCCGGCGCAGTGGCCGCCCCAGTCGTTCATGTGGGTGAAGACCTGGTTGCTGATGACGTTGAGCGGCTTGCGCGTTTCGAGCTCGCCGCTGAGCTGGCTCGTCGCATAGCCCAATTCGCCGAAAGCGACCGCGCGAGCGATGGCCTTGCATGCCAATGCAACGTCGAGGATCAGCGCATTGAAGTCGCCGCTCGCGTCCGGAAATCGGCGGCGTTGCTCGATGAGGTAGCGCGTGAGCGTGGCGCGTTGGGAGAGGGGCATGGCGGTCTTTCAAGGTTGCTATTGGGTTTGCGCCGCCGCGTGCCAGCTGCGGAGGTCCGCGATCGTCGTGCCTTGAAGGCTGGGCAGGATGCGCAGCGCGCCGGCGAAGTCGTGGTGGGCCGTGAAGGCGTTGGGCGTGACGACTGTCGCCAGCCGTGCCGCACGCGCAGCCTTGAGTCCGTTGGCGGAATCCTCGAAGGCCAGGCATTCGGCGGGCGGCAGGCGCAGGCGCTGCAAGGTCTGGAGGTAGACCTGTGGATGCGGCTTCTTGTGCGGCGCGGTCGACGCGTCCTCGATCACCTGGAAGTAAGAGGACCAGGCCGGCCCGATGGCCGAGCGCAGCAGCGCGACGATGTTGACGGGCGAGGTCGTGGTCGCGATGGCCAGGTGCAACCCTTCGTTGAACGCCGACTCGATCAGCTTGAGCACGCCCGGACGCAATTGGACGCTGCCCTCTTGGACCCTGCGCTCGTAGCCGGCCGTCTTGTGGTCATGGATGTGTTGCACGGTGTCGGCCAGCGCGCCGGCGTCGATGGCCCTGATGTCGCCGCGCGTCTCCCGCCAGTAATGGGTGATGCGCTCCTTGCCGCCGGAGACTTCCAGCAGCCGCGTGTAGAGCGGTACGTCCCAATGCCAGTCGAGGCCTGCTTCGGCAAAGGCCTCGTTGAATGCGGCGCGATGGGCGTGCTCGGTATTCGCCAGCGTGCCGTCGACGTCGAAGATCAGTGCGCGCAGGCGAGGGGAGGTCATGGGGAGGTTCCTTGGGGGGCGGGCCGGGCACAGCCCGGCCCCGGGGGCTCGTTGGTAAACACGCGGCTGGCCAGGATGTCGCTCGCGGCAAGGGTGCTGAGCGCCTCGGCCGTCAGCGGGCTGTCGCGGTCGGCGTACAGGCGGCTGGCCTGGCGCAGGCGTGCACGGTCGAGCGCATTGCGCACGCTGCGCGCATTGGCGAAGTGAGGCTGCGCGATGCGCCGCTGCAGGTAGGCGTCGAAGGCTTCACGCGCGCCGGCGCCGAAGCGGTAGTGCGCGGATTCGAGTTGCAGCCCGGCGATCTGCAGCAGCTCGGCGCCGTCGTAGTCCGGAAAATCGAGGTGGTGCGCGATGCGCGAGCTCATGCCGGGGTTGGACTGGAAGAAGGTATTCATCCGGTCCTTGTAGCCCGCGAGGATCACCACCAGGTCGTCGCGCTGGTTCTCCATCACCTGCAGCAGGATCTCGATGGCCTCCTGCCCGTAGTCGCGCTCGTTGTCCGGGCGGTAGAGGTAGTACGCCTCGTCGATGAACAGCACGCCGCCCATCGCCTTCTTCAGCACTTCCTTGGTCTTGGGTGCGGTATGGCCGATGTACTGGCCGACCAGGTCGTCGCGCGTCACACTGACGACGTGGCCCTTGCGAACGTAGCCCAGGCTGTGGAGGATCTTCGCCATCCGCATTGCCACCGTGGTCTTGCCGGTGCCGGGATTGCCGGTGAAGCACATGTGCAGCGATGGCGCCTGCGCGGCCAGGCCGTGCTGTGCGCGCAGCTTGTCGATCACCAGCAGCGCGGCGATGTCGCGGATGCGGGACTTGACCGGCACCAGGCCGATCAGGTCGCGCTCCAATTCGTCCAGCACCGACTCCACCTTGCTCTCTGCCAGCACGTCGGCGACCGAGCGCGGCCGTATCGGCGCCGTGGGCTCAACCGCCGCCTCGGCCGCCTCGGGCATGGCGGTGGCCTTGGCGCCGGGTATGGCGTAGAGCGGTGCGGTCATGCGAGTGTCCTGCTGTCGTTCAGTTGCCGTAGCGCTGCGACTCCGGCCGCTCGGTGGCGTAGCTGCGCACCGTGTAGCGCATGGTCCGGCCGTTGGACTCCTGCCGCACCAGGCCGAATCCGGGCTCCTCCGCGGGCCGGTTCACGATGAAGCTCATCGTGATGGTCTCCACGCCGCGCGTCGAGTCGAAGGCCATCATGCGGATGTAGTGGCTGGGGAAGGCCTTGCGGCAGGCCTGCAGTTCCATCATCACGCCCGCCGCGTCGTGCAGGTCGAACATCGGCGCGCCGTGCATCTCCCAGTAGGTGTTGCGGGGGTGCGGGTCGTCGGTGTACTCGACGCTCCAGGCGTAGCCCTTGTCGAGGCCGTACTGGATCTGCGCGGTGATCTCGTCGTCGCTGAGGTCGGGCAGGAAGCTGAACTGGCCTTGCGTGATGCGGCCGGTGGGGTTGGTCATCATGGTGTGGGTCTCCTCAGGCGACGGATGGCGTGGTGGCGAAATCGCTGGTATCGGTGGGCGTGTAGTTGAAGGAGATGTCGCCCCAGGTGTCGAGCGCCTGCTTCAGCGGCGTGCAGAAGCGCGCGGCGGCCTGCAGGATCTCCGGCCCTTCGTTCCGGATGTCGCGGCCTTCGTTGCGCGCCTTGACCATGCATTCGAGCGCCACCCGGTTGGCCACCGCGCCGGCCTGGATGCCGCCCGGGTGCCCGATGGTGCCGCCGCCGAACTGCAGCACCACGTCGTCGCCGAACAGGTCGATCAGCTGGTGCATCTGCCCGGCATGGATGCCGCCGGAGGCCACCGGCATCACCTTCTTCAGGTCGGCCCAGTCCTGGTCGTAGAACAGGCCGCGCGGCAGGTCCTTCTTCGTGTAGCTGTCGCGGCACACGTTGTAGTAGCCCTGCACCGTCATCGGATCGCCTTCCAGCTTGCCGACCGCCGTGCCGGTGTGCATGTGATCCACGCCGGCCAGCCGCAGCCACTTGGCGATGACGCGGAAGCTCACGCCGTGGTTCTTCTGCCGCGTGTAGGTGCCGTGACCGGCGCGGTGCAGGTGCAGGATCATGTCGTTGCGGCGCGCCCAGTTGCACATGCTCTGGATGGCCGACCAGCCGATCACCAGGTCGATCATGACGATGACCGAACCCAGGTCCTTGGCGAACTCGGCGCGTTCGTAGATGTCTTCCATCGTTGCGCCGGTCACGTTCAGGTAGCTGCCCTTGACCTCGCCGGTGGCGGCGCTCGCCTTGTTCACCGCGTCCATCACGTAGAGGAAGCGGTCGCGCCAGTGCATGAAGGGTTGCGAGTTGATGTTCTCGTCGTCCTTCATGAAGTCCAGCCCGCCCTTCAGCCCCTCGTACACCACGCGGCCGTAGTTGCGGCCGGAGAGGCCCAGCTTCGGCTTGGTGGTGGCGCCCAGCAAGGGACGGCCGAACTTGTCGAGCCGCTCGCGCTCCACGATGAGTCCGGTCGGCGGTCCCTTGAAGGTCTTCACGTAGGCCACCGGGATGCGGATGTCCTCCAGCCGCGCCGCCTTCAGCGGCTTGAAGGAGAACACGTTGCCGATCAGGCTGGCCGTCATGTTGGCGATCGAGCCTTCCTCGAACAGGATGATGTCGTAGGCCACCCAGGCGAAGTACTGGCCCGGCTGCCCCGGCACCGGGTCGACCCTGTAGGCCTTGGCGCGGTAGCTGTCGCAGGCGGTCAGCCTGTCCGTCCACACCACGGTCCAGGTGGCGGTGCTGGATTCGCCGGCCACCGCCGCGGCGGCCTCCACCGGGTCCACGCCGTCCTGCGGCGTGATGCGGAACAGGCAGAGCACGTCGGTGTCCTTCGGCTCGTAGTGCGGGTCCCAGTAGCCCATCTGGCGGTACTTCAGGACGCCCGCGCTGTAGCGCTTCCTCTCATTGGTGACCACGGTTGCGTCGGTGATCAGGCCTTCTTCGTAGGGTTTGTTCAAGTGGGCCTCCAAGCCGGGAAAGTGGGTAGGAAGGGCCACTGTATGAACCGGACGAGCTAAGGTAAATTCACGATTTGTTTGCGGGTCGTTAAGGAAATACTTAACCATGCACATCACCTTTCGCCAGTTGCGCGTCTTCGTGGAGGTTGCCCACCAGGGCAGCGTGCAGCGCGCGGCAGAGGCGCTGCACCTCACGCCGCCCGCGGTGTCGATGCAGATCAAGGAGGTGGAATTGCAGGTCGGCATGCCGCTGTTCGACCGCACCGGGCGGCGCCTGTCGCTGTCGACCACGGGCGAATACTTCCTCGTCTACGCGCGCCGACTGCTCGCCACCTTCAAGGAAGCGGAGGATGCGATGGCCCGCTTCAAGGGCGTCGAGTCGGGCAAGCTGACCATCGGCATGGTGAGTTCGGCCAAGTACTTCCTGCCGCAGTTGCTCGCGCAGTTCCATGCAGAGCATCCCGCCGTCGACGTACGCCTGCGCCTGGGCAATCGCGAGCAACTGGCCGCGCTGATGGAAGCCAATGAAGTCGATCTCTCGGTCATGGGTCGCGCGCCGCGGGAATGGCCCAACCGGGCCGAACCGTTTGCGATGCACCCGCATGTGCTGGTGACATCGCCCCACCACCCGTTCGCCAAGGCCGAGGCCATCCCGGCTGCCGCATTGGTGCGTGAAGGCTTCATCGTGCGCGAGCAGGGCTCGGGCACGCGCGCGGCGCTGGAGGAATTCCTGGCGGCGCATCGGCTGCAGCCGATGTTCATCATGGAGTTGCCGAGCGACGAGGCCATCAAGCAGGTGGTGATGGCGGGGCTCGGTGTCAGCCTGGTGTCGCTGCACACCATCGGTCTGGAATGGCGCAACGGCCTGATCGCGGCGCCGTCCGTGGAGGGCTTGCCCTTGATGCGGCGCTGGCACCTCGTGAATGCCGTGGCCAAGATGCTGTCGCCAGCCGCCGAGGCCTTTCGCTACTTCATGCTGGAACGGGCCGAGGCGCACATGGCTGCGATGTTCGGGACCGAGATGGAGCAGCCGTAGCCGAGGGCCGGTGCCTCACCAATACCCCAGCACCTTCCACCACACCCCGCCCAGCACCGCGAAGATCAGCAACTCGACCACGCACATCACGAAGCCCACGCGCCACCAGACGCCCAGCGTGACGAAGCCGCTGCCGAAGATGATGGGTGAGGTGCCCGTCGCATAGTGCGTCAGCGTCATCATGATCGACGACCCCGCGGCCATCATCAGCATGAAAGGCGCCGCGTATTCGGCCGGGATCAGTTGCGCCCCGACCGCCAGGAACGCGAGCAGCATCGCGCTGATGTGCGCCGTGGTGCTGGCGAACAGGTAGTGCGAGAAGACGAAGGCCAGCACCAGCGTCGCCGCGATGGCGAGCCAGCCCATGCCGCTGGCCACGATGGCGTCCTTCATCGCCTCCGAAAACCAGGTGATCACGCCCAGCTTGTTGAGTTGCTCGGCCATCATCACCAGCGCGCCGAACCACACCAGCGTGTCCCAGGCGCTCTTCTCCGACAGCACGTCGTCCCAGTCGATGGTGCCGGTGATGATGAGCACGAAGAGGCCGAGGAACGCGACCACCGTCGGGTCCAGCGTGAAGGCCGGGCCGAGCAGCATCGCCGGCACGTTGGCCCACAGCAGGAGCAGCAGGGCGAAGGTGCCGAGCATCACCTTTTCCTTCGGCGACAGCGGCCCCATGCGCGCGAGTTCGGTGCGTGCGAATTCCACCGCGTTGGGCGTCGCCTTCAGCTGCGGCGGCGAGAGCACATAGATCACCAACGGCATCACCAGCAGGCAGGCCAGGCCCGGCAGCAGCATGCACAGCGCCCACGTCGTCCAGGTCAGATGAAGGCTACCGCCGCTGGCTTTGGCGATGTAGTCCAGCACCAGCGGATTGGGCGCAGTGGCCGTGACGAACATCGCCGAGGTGAGCGGATTGGCGTGGTAGTTGACCAGCGCCAGGTAGGTGCCGACCTTGCCCTCGGTGCCCTTGGCCGGATCGGAGTCGAAGGCGTTGGCGATCGACTTCATGATCGGATGCACGATGCCGCCGCCGCGCGCCGTGTTGCTGGGCGTGAAGGGCGCCAGCACCAGTTCGCACACCGTCAGGCCGTAGCCGATGCCGATGGTGCGCTTGCCCAGCAACTCGACGAACAGCAGGCCGATGCGGCTGCCCAGGCCGGTCTTCTTCAGGCCGCGTGAAATCAGGATCGCCACCACGATGAGCCAGATCAGCGGATTGGCGAAGCTGCTCAGCGCGTCGGCGATCGCGCCCTTCGACGAGTCCGCCGTGACCTGCGACAGCGAGACGATCACGATCGCCATCATGGCCATGACGCCGATCGGCATGACCTTGAGGATGATCGCGACGATCGTCGTCAGGAAGATGGCCACCAGGTCCCAGGCCTTCGGCGTGAGGCCTTGGGGCGTGGGCATCAACAGCAGCGCGAACAACACGACCGTGGCGATCAGCGCAGGTCCGAGCCGGAAGGGCACCGCTTCGTTGAAATAGCGAAACGTCGCCTTGAGACGCGCGAGCATGGTGCGATCCTCAGCGTTGGGGGGCAGGCGGCGGTGCCGGCGGGGCGCCAGTGTCGTGCGGTTTCGGCTCCGGCGCAACGCAAGCGCCGGCAAGTCAACACGTCGGGAAGTTTTCCCTGTCGCCGCAGAAAGACACCGCATACCTTGGGCGATGGGCGCGCACGCGCGTCCGGTTCAGAAGAATTTCGTAGCCCGAGGAGACTCCACAGATGAAGCATCGCCGCGTTCGATTTCCCGTCTTTTCATTGGCGCCGCTGGCCGCGGCCAGCCTGCTGTTGTGCCACTCGATGCAAGCCGCCGCGCAGGATGCGGCAGCCCCGCCACCAATGCTGCCCACCATCACGGTCGTCACGCCGACACCGCTGCCCGGCATCGACGTGCCGCGCGACAACATCCCGTCCAATGTGCAGACGAGCACCGGTGCCGACATGGAGCGCATTCATGCGCCGGACCTGTCGAACTACCTCTCGCGCGCGATCGGCGGCGTCACCGTGAACGAGACCCAGGGCAACCCGTTCCAGCCCGACATCAACTACCGCGGCTTCACCGCATCCCCGCTGCTCGGCACGCCGCAGGGCCTGTCGGTGTACATGGACGGCGTGCGGCTGAACCAGCCCTTCGGCGACGTGGTGAGCTGGGACCTGATCCCGCGCTCGGCCATCTCGACGATGGCGCTGATGCCCGGCAGCAACCCGCTGTTCGGCCTCAACACGCTGGGCGGCGCAATTGCCATCCAGACCAAGGACGGCCTGCACAACCCCGGCACCTCGGTGCAGTTGTCGGGCGGCTCCTGGGGCCGCGCCGCGCTCGAGTTCGAGACCGGCGGCAGCGACAAGGAAAGCGGCTGGAACTGGTTCGTCACCGGCAACGGCCTGCACGAGAACGGCTGGCGCGTCGACTCGCCTTCCGACGTGCGGCAGCTCTTTGCCAAGGTCGGCCGCACCACGCGCGACGGCAGCGTCTACTTGTCGGCCTCGTTCGCCGACAACGACCTCACCGGCAACGGCACGCAGGAAATCGGCGCGCTGCAGCGCGACTGGTCCAGCGTGCGCACCATTCCCGACAACACCAGGAACAAGGCCGCCTCCGTCAACCTGGCGATCACCCAGGCCCTGAACGACACCTGGACCGCCTCGGGCAACATCTACTACCGCAACATCAAGACCAACACATTCAACGGCGACCTCAACGACGATTCGTTCGAGGAGTCGGTCTACCAGCCAAGCGCGGCCGAACGCGCGGCATTGGCCGCGGCCGGCTTCACCGGCTACCCGAGCAGCGGCGCCACCGCCGCCAACACGCCGTTCCCCAAGTGGCGCTGCATCGCCAACGCCCTGCTGAACACCGAGCCGAACGAGAAGTGCAACGGCCTCATCAACCGCACCGAGTCGAAGCAGGACAACTACGGCCTGGCGGCGCAACTGTCCGCCGACGCCAAGACCGGCGACATCGGGCACTTGTTCGTGGTGGGCGCGGCCTATGACGGCAACCGCACCACCTTCGGGCAGAGCACCCAGTTCGGCTATCTCAACCCCGACCGCACGGTCACGCCGGTGTTCGGCCCCGGCGCCTTCGCGGATGGCTCGCAGGATTCGGAGAACGCCTTCGATGCGCGTGTCGCCTTGTCGAGCCGCTCGAACACCAGCAGCCTGTATGCCACCGACACCATCGAATTCAACAAGCAGACGCACCTCACGTTGTCGGGTCGCTACAACTACACCAAGGTCGACAACACCGACGGCATCACGCCCGGCGGCGGCCCCGGCTCGCTGGATGGCAGCTACACCTTCAGCCGGTTCAACCCCGCGATCGGGCTGACCTTCGCGCCGAGCGAGGCCGTCACGGTGTACGCCGGCGTGAACCAGGGCAGCCGCGCGCCGACGGCGATCGAACTGGGTTGCGCCGATCCGGCCAGCCCGTGCAAGCTGCCCAACTCATTCGCCGGCGACCCGCCGCTCAAGCAGGTGGTGACGACGACCTTCGAGGCCGGCCTGCGCGGCATCGTGTCGCAGAAGATGGCCTGGAACTTCGGCGTGTTCCGCTCCGACAACAAGGATGACCTGCTCTTCGTGTCCGACAATTCGGCCGGCTTCGGCTACTTCAAGAATTTCGGCAAGACGCGCAGGCAGGGCATCGAGATGGGCTTGAGCGCCAAGCCCACGGGCGGCCTCACGCTGGGCGGCAACTTCATGCTGCTCGACGCCACCTATCGCAGCGCCGAGACGGTGGGTGGGTCGGGCAACAGCACCAACGACCAGGCGCTGGCCGGCTTCCCGGGCACCGATGGCACCATCCAGATCCGGCCGGGCGACCGCATCCCGTTGCTGCCGCGGCAAGTGCTCAAGCTGTACGCCGACTACGAGCCGACCGCGCAGTGGCGCATCGGCATGGACATGGTCGCGTCGAGCGGTTCCAACCTGCGCGGCAACGAGAACGGCCTGCACACGCCCGACGGCGTGTACTACACCGGGCCGGGGCGCAGCGCGGGCTACGCGGTGTTCAACCTTGGCGTGGACTACAAGCCGCGGCCGGGGTTGAAGTTCTTCGTGCAGGTGACCAACCTATTCAACACGAAGTACACGACCGGCGGCCAACTCGGCGCCAACGGCTTCACGAACACCGGTGCCTACATCGCACGCGGCCTGCCGCAGAACGCCAATGGCGACTTCCCTGTGAGCCAAAGCAGCCTGATGTCGCCGGGCGCGCCGCGCGCCGGCTGGGTGGGGGTGCGCTACACCTTCGGGACCTGAACCCAGCCGCGGGCGGGACTCCGGACGCAAAAAAACCGCGACTGCTGCAAGGGCAGCCGCGGTGTCCTGGAGACGGAGGACGGCGACTCGTCAAATGCGAGCCGCGCGCCCTCGCTCAGGCTGCGACCGATTCGGCTTCGCGATGCGGGGCCTGGCCGCCTTGGCTCTGCGCAGCCTGGAGGGCTTCGACAACTTCGACGGTCTGGGCGACCGCGGCAGATGCAACGGCCGCGACGGCTGCCGCAGCTGCCGCTGCGGTGGCTTCGCCCACTTCGACCAACGCGGTGCGCTTCGACCGCTTGGCCGGTGCACGCCCGCGTGGTGCGGCGGTCATCGCCTTCGCCGGCCGCGGGCGCGCTGCGCGCCTTGCCGGGGGCGGGGTCTGGGCGACAGCTGGCGCCTCGGCCACGACGGACGCCACCGTGTCCTTGCTCATCGAGCGCTTCAGTTCATCGAAGGCCTCTGTCGTGTAGCGCGCAACCTTCTCGATTTCAGGCACCGCCTCTGGCATGGCCAGGAATCCGATCTGGAAGCGATCGGCCAGCGAGACGGATGTGACGTTGAGCAACTGGCCGGCGGGTACCACCGAGACCGGCAGCACCATCTCGACCGCGGCGCCCATCAGGTAGCGCGGTTCGGCAAAGCCGAACGGGTTGGAAATCATCAGGTTGCTGATCGGCAGCCCGGTCTTCAGGCCGGCTTTCTCCACCATGGCCGGCACGCCGTGCACGAGCGTGGTGTAGAGCATCACCACCTCATTCGTCGACTTCTCGATGACGCTCTTGACGGTGGCGGTTTCGGCACGCACAGCGGCCAATCGCTTTTCCGGGCTCAAGCCTGGCGAACCGAGCGGAAACTGCAGCACGGCGATCTGGTTGCCGCCGCTGGCAGCCGCCAGCGCGACCGGCATCGCCGTGATCAGCGCGCCCTTGGGCCGCTTGCCCTGCTCTTCCAGGTAGCGAGCCAGGGCCATGTCGACGGTGGTGAGCAGCAGGTCGTTCAGCGTGCACCCATGGGCCTTGCCGAATGCCTTCATCTCGCGCACGGGCAAGGTGCAGTAGGCGAAGCTGCGCTTCGAGGAAGCCTTGCCACCGAGCGCGCGCGGCACGCGGGTGTAGGGCAACGAAAGGCTCTTGAAGCCGCCGACGCCGAGCGTCTTCAGGCTCTGCCTGGCAAGCATGGCGTAGAGGCCGACTGCCGACGCGGCAGTTCCCTTGACCAGGCCCAGGACGCTGCCCAGCCGCCCAGCGACGGATTTGCGCACCGGGCCCTCTTGCGCCGGCCGTGAGACGCCTTCCCACATCGCGCGCACGGTGGTGTCGGTCGCGGAAGTGGCGAGCCAGCCCGAGATCGCCTGCACGAAGCCGCGGCCGTCGATGATGCCGTGATGGGTCTTGCCGTAGAGGGCCACCTTGCCACCTTCGAGGCCGTCGATCACGTACAGCTCCCAGAGCAACTTGCTGCGGTCCAGGCGCTTTTCATGCAGTTCGCAGACAAGCTTGGAAAGCTGCTGGAAACTGCCCGGCGCAGCGAGGGTGATGCGGTGCACATGTGCGGCGACGTCCGCATTCGGATCGACCTCCAGCGTGGGCAACCCGAGCGGTTGCATGCGCAGCTTGTAGCTGAAGGGCACGCCCGGTGGACGCTTGAGCATCTGGGTGACGAGCCGGTCGGCGAAGGTTGCGCGGCCGCGTGCGGGCGGGTCGAGCATGATCAGCGGGCCGATGTTGAACGGACGCTCGGGCGTCTCGAGCACGAACATGGCCGCATCGATGATGGAAAGGGCTGGCATGGGGGTCTCCTCCTGAATCTGTTAGTTGGTTTTTTCACTCATCCTGTACTTTGCGTGCAGGACTGGGCGAGGTGACGGCCTCGCTGTAGCCTCATAGTATTACCCATCCTCCGTGGTGGTCCGTTGGGTGCCGGCGTGAAGAAATGGCGGTTCTCACGCTTCGACAAGCGCAAGCCGGCGTCAGGCACGCGCTGGCTTGCGGAGGCTGCCGTGCAGGCCGAGTTGTCCGGGCAGGCCCGACGCGCTTGCTCTGTTCGGCGTGGAGGCCGCCAACCTGAGGACCGCAGCAGAAAGGGGCTCGCGCCTTCAGAACACGATCACACCGCGCGCGTTGCGCCCTTGCGCCAGGTCCTCGAAGGCTTGTGGCGCTTCCTCGATGCGGTATCGCTTCGTGATCAGTTCGTCGAGCTTGAGCTTGCCGGCCTGGTAGAGCGACACCAGGCGCGGGAAGTCATGGCGCGGCCGGGTCGAGCCGTAGAAGCTGCCCTTGAGCGTCTTCTCCTCGAACGCGAAGCTGGCCGTGCGCAAGGTCGTCACGTTGTCCGGCGACGAAAGGCCCACCACCACGGCCGTGCCGCCGTTGCGCAGGCAGGCATAGGCCTGCGCCACGATCGAGCCGTGGCCCACGCATTCGAAGGCGTAGTCGGCGCCGCCGCCGGTGAGCTTGCGCAGTTCCTTCAAAAGGTTCCCGGACTTCGATGCGTCGATGACATGCGTGGCGCCGAAGGTCTTCGCCATGTCGAGCTTGTGGGCCAGCATGTCCACCGCGACGATCATCGTGGCGCCCGCGTTCTGGCAGCCCTGCATGGTGCTGAGCCCGACGCCGCCGGCGCCGAACACCACGCAGATCGACCCAGGCTCGACCTTGGCCGTGTTGCAGGCCGCGCCCCAGCCGGTCATCACGCCGCAGCCGATGAGGGCGCACCGGTCCAGCGGCACGCCGGGCGCGATCTTCACGACGCTGTTCTCGTGCAGCGTGGCGTACTCGGCCATCACGCCGCAGCCGCCCATCACGTTGAGTGGTTGGCCATTGCCATCGGTCGTGCGCCGGTGGCCGCCGAACAGCGTGCCGGGCGCCGATCTGCCGCCCTCGCAGAGATTGGCCCGACCGGTGACGCAGTAGCGGCATTTGCCGCAGGTGTGGACGAAGCTGCTGATGACGGGGTCGCCGACTTTCAGTTCGGTCACGCCCGCGCCGACCTGGGTGACGACGCCGGCGCCTTCATGGCCGAGGATCACCGGCGCAGGCAGCGGGAGGGTGCCGTTGGTCACGGAAAGATCGCTGTGGCAGACCCCGCAGGCGGCCATCTTGATCGTGACTTCGCCGGGGCCCGGCGGGTCGACGAGGATGTCTTCGACATGGACAGTCTGGTTCTCGCCGCGGAACACCACGGCCCTGGATCGCATTTGCATATTTGGGTTGAGTTTGGGGAGGCTCAGCGCTCCCTAGTTTGAAATCACCATCGTCTGGATGGCTGTGAACTCGAGCAGTCCTTCAGGGCCGTTCTCGATGCCCAGGCCCGATTGCTTGCGCCCCGCAAAGGGCGCGTGCGGATCCAGCAGGTGCACGCTGTTGATCCACACGGTGCCGACCTCCAGCCGCTCGCCGATGGATCGGGCCGCGGCGATGTCGGTCGACCACACCGAGGCGCCGAGGCCGAACTCGGTCGCGTTCGCGCGGCGCACGACTTCATCGATGCCCGAGAAGCGCAGCAGCGGAACGATGGGGCCGAAGGGTTCCTCGACCACCACCCGCGCGTCGTCCGGCGGGTTGTCGACCACCGTGGGCGCGATGAAATAGCCCGGGCCATCGGTCATCGAACCGCCCGTGAGAAAGCGCTGGCCCGCGTCGCGCGTCGCGGCGATGAGTTCCCGCACGCGTTCGTACTGCAGCCTGTTCTGCACCGGCCCCAGCATCACGGCCTCGTCGAGCCCGTTGCCGACGCGCGCCGCTTCCGCCGCGGCCACGAATGCCGTCGCGAACGCGTCGTAGATCGCCTCGTGCACATAGATGCGCTTGGCCGCGATGCAGACCTGGCCCGAGTTCAGGAAGGCGCCCATGAACAGGCGGCGCGCGACCTTCTTCACGTCCACATCAGGCATCACGATGGCCGCATCGTTGCCGCCGAGTTCGAGCGTCAGGTGCTTGAGCGTTGATGCCGCCGCTGCCATCACGCGCCGGCCGGTCGCCGTCGAACCGGTGAAGGCGACCTTGGCAATGCCGGGGTGCGAAGTGAGCCGGGGCCCCAGTTCGTCGCCGCCGGAAAGGACGTTGACCACCCCCGCGGGGAACAGCGGCGCCATCCATTCGCCCAGGCGCAGCGCCGTGAGCGGCGTGAAGGGCGAGGGCTTGAGGATGACCGTGTTGCCGCAGAGCAGTGCCGGCGCCAGCTTCCACACGGCAAGCGTGAGCGGGAAGTTCCACGGCGCGATGGCGGCGACCACGCCGAGCGGCACGCGGCGCGTGGTCCACGCGATGCCGGCCTTGTCGGTGCGCAGGGTGGTGGGCAGGTCCATCTTCGCGACGCTGCGGATCCAGTGCGCGCAGCCCAGCACCTCGATCCGTGCCAGTGCCAGCGGCCGGCCCTGCTCCGCAGTGAGCAGCAGCGCGAGGGCCTCGGCATTGTCCTGGAGGCATTGGGCCAGCGCTTCGAGCCTTTGCCGGCGCTCGTCCACGGGCGTGTCGCGCCAGGCCGGGAAGGCGGCCTGCGCGGCCTCGACCGTGGCGTCGAGCAGGGCGAGAGTGCAGTCGGGCGCGTGGGCGATCACCGCCTCCGTGGCGGGGTCGATGACCGGGAAAGAGGTGGGCGCATCGAGCAGTCGGCCGTTCGACAGCAGTCGGAACGGCCGCGCGTCTTGCAGGGCAGGGTGGTCCGGAATCATGAAGTCCTTTTTGCGTAAGCGCCCATGATTCCGTCCGCCGTCCGGTTGCGTCGCCACCCGAAGCGGGGGGAGGGCAGCCGCGCGTCCTCCCGCAAGGGGATGTGTGCATCGGCGCGCGGGGCAATAGTCCCCCTATCGCCAACCGTCACCGTGACGATCAGGAGGACAAATGGATTTTGTTGCCAAGGCCGTGCCGATGACCCGCCAGGACGGACCGTCATTTGCGCAAAACCAATATGACGTGAAACTGAACATCCAATACGGGCGTTTCTCGTCCGGGTCCACGCCGAATATCGAGATGCGCGCCGCGCAGGCGGCCTTGTTCCTGCTCGGCTATTCCACCGGAAAAATAGACGGCATGCTGGGCAACAGGACCCGGGACGCACTCAAGGGTTTCCAGGTCGCAATGGGCCTGCCGGTCACCGGCGACCTGACGGGCGACACCTCTACCGCCCTCTGCCAAAAGGCATTTGCCTGACCCGAAGCGCTGCGATGCCCTCCATCAATTTCGTTCCCAGCGCCGACGCATCCGTGGTCAGTGAGCATTCGAGGCAGGTTTTGCGCGATGTGCTGGCCGATGCGGGCCTCAACTCATGCGTCATCACCAGCACGGTGCGTTCGCCGGCGCGCCAGGCGAGTGCGATGTACGCCAACCTCGAGTCGACCAGCGTGGCAAGGCAACTGGCCCTGTACGGGCCGGCCGGCGACGAAGTCATCGGCGAATACCAGCGGCTGAAGCCCAATGGTCATGGCCGGCAACTCATCGTGGCTGCCATGGCGGACAAGATCAATTTGCTCGGCCCCGGCAATGTGAGCCGCCATTGCGCCGACCCGACGGCATTGAATGTCATCGATATTGCGCCGTCGTCCATTGCGAATAGCCAGCAATTCCTGGCGGCTCTGCAAAAAGCCAGGACCGCCAGCCTGATTTCCAGGTTCTTCTCGCCGGCCAATGGCGATCCGGCATTTCACATCGAGATTCCGCAGCCGACGGCGTAGCGAATTGGCGGGCACGCAAAAATCGGGCCGCAATGGGCCCGGGCAAACGTAAACCCCTAGCCAGTTCGAGGGCCGGGAATTCCAGTTGTATTGATTGGGCGCGCGCGTCTTTTGCGCGGCACCGCCGCAGCGCAGAGCCTCAGGCCGGATGCCGGCTGGCGCCGAAGAACCGATGGATATTGGGCAGCGTCGGCGCCTGCGTCAACGTGGTGACCAGGCCCACTGCGCTTGCTCGCAGCAGTTCGGCGCGCAGCGCGGCTTCGAGCTGCCGGCGTGCCGCTTCGGGGCGATCATGCTCGTACTCCTCATCGAGCTCGCAATGAAGATAGTAGTCCACGCGTCCCATCACACGTTCAATTGCGCCCGAAATGTCCGTCTCGCTCATCCCTCATCCTTGTGTCGCATGCGCACGTTCAACTACGTATCTTTAATTCGCCATCCCTATTTAAGAAAAAGGTACTCAACCCGTTGTTCGAGCGATATATGTACCTTCTGGTGGGGACTATACCGAGCCTGCGCGCGAAATTGAGGGCTCGCCAGTAACGTTCGAATTTAGTTGTGGTAATTTGTCAACTATGTTTCAGTATCGGATGGGGGCGGGAGCAGATGGCGCGCCGCGATGGCGACCCGAACGCAGTCCTTGATGTGTTGTTCGCCCAGGGTGCTCAGGACAGCGTAGCCCAGCAGGGCCGACACGGCCTGGCCCGCCAGGGGCACGTACTTGGTGGCCTGCCTGGCGGTCATCCGCACGCCGACACGCTTGGCAAGGGCCAGTAACAACTCTCGCGTGATCAGTTTGCCAACCAGCAGCGCCCCGACCGCGGCGGCGGCCTTCTGCACGCCCTCGCGGCGCTGGGGACCGAGTTTCTCGAGTTGGGTCAGCGAAAGCCCGAATTCGGCGCTGATCTGGGGCACCACGCGGGACAGCAACGCCGCATCGGTCGCCCAGTCCAGGCCCGGAAGTGGTACGGCGCTGGCGGCGGCGCCGAGCAGGGCCTTGCGCCGCAACACGCTCCGGCTGCGACGGATGGCGGCGATCAGCTTCGGATCGCCCTGGGCAAGTTCGATGGCGCTGGGCATGATGCCCGCAGCGTATCAGCCTGCCACCGACTCCAGTTGGTCGGACAGCGTCAGCCAGCGCTCCTCGAGGGTGGCGATCTCGTCGTTGAGCGCCTTCAGGCGCTTGCCGGCATCGGCAATCTCCGCGGGCGGCAAGGGCTCGGCGAGGCGCGCTTCGAGCGTGGCCTTGTCGGCGCTGGCGGCGGCGAGGCGGGCGTCGATCTGCGCGATCTCGCGCTTGAGCGGCTTTTGCTGCTCGCTGAGTTGCTGGCGCGATTGCGCGTCCTGCTGGCGCTGGTCCTTGCCGCTGGCCGCGGGACGTGCGGCGGCGGGCGCAGGCGCCGGGGCGGGGGGCGCGGCCGCTGCGGAACGTATGGCGTCCTTGGCCTCCTCGCGCAGGCGCTTGGCCTCGTCGAGCAGGTAGCGCTGGTAGTCGTCCAGGTCGCCATCGAAATCGGTCACGCCCCCGCGGCCGACCAGCCAGAACTCGTCGCACACCGAGCGCAGCAGCGCGCGGTCGTGGCTCACCAGCATCAGCGTGCCTTCGAATTCGTTCAGCGCCACGGCCAATGCCTCACGGGTGGCCAGGTCCAGGTGGTTGGTGGGTTCGTCGAGCAGCAGCAGGTTGGGGCGCTGCCAGACCATCATCGCCAGCACCAGGCGCGCCTTCTCGCCGCCGCTCATGGTGCCCACGGGTTGCTTGACCATGTCTCCGCTGAAATTGAAGCTGCCGAGGAAGCCGCGCAGCGCCTGTTCGCCGGTGGCTTCCTTGACGGACGAGCCGAGCTCGCGGGCCATGCGCACCATGTGCTCGAGCGGCGTGTCTTGCGGGCGGAGCACGTCGAGTTCCTGCTGCGCGAAATAGCCGATGTTCAGGCCCTTGCCTTCGGTGATCTCGCCGGCGAGGGCGCCCATCTCGCGCGCAATCGTTTTCACCAGCGTCGACTTGCCCTGGCCGTTGGCGCCCAGGATGCCGATGCGCTGGCCTGCGAGCACCGAGCGGCTCACACCCTTCAGGATGGTCTTGGGCTCCGCGTCCTCGCCCCCGTCGACATTCCTGTAGCCGAAGTTGGCGTGGGTGATCGACAGCATCGGATTCGGGATGTTGCCGGGTTCCTTGAACTCGAAGGTGAAGTCGGCCTCGGCCAGCAGCGGCGCGACCTTCACCATGCGGTCCAGCGCCTTGACGCGGCTCTGCGCCTGCTTGGCCTTGCTGGCCTTGGCCTTGAAGCGATCGATGAACTTCTGCAGGTGGGCGATCTTGTCCTGCTGCTTGGAGAAGGCGACCTGCTGCTGTTCCATCTGCAGCGCGCGCATTTCTTCGAACTTGCTGTAGTTGCCGCCGTAGCGCGTGAGCTTGGCATGTTCGATGTGCAGCGTGACGTCGGTGACCGCGTCGAGGAACTCGCGGTCGTGGCTGATGACGATCATCGTGCCTTGGTACTTCTGCAACCAGGCTTCGAGCCAGACCAACGCGTCGAGGTCCAAATGGTTTGTCGGTTCGTCGAGCAGCAGCAGGTCGCTCGGGCACATCAGCGCGCGGGCGAGTTGCAGGCGCATGCGCCAGCCGCCGGAGAAGCTGTTGACCGGCCCGTCGAGCTCGTGGCTCTTGAAGCCGAGGCCGAGGATCAGCGCCTGCGCGCGCGGCACGGCGTCGTGCTCGCCGGCGTCGGCCAGGTCGGTGTAGGCGTGGGCCAGGGCCATGCCGGCGTCATGGTCGTCGGGGTCGGCTTCGTGTGCACGCTCGGCGGCCGTGAGCGCTTCGCGAAGCTCCACCAGCCGGGTGTCGCCACCGACGACGAAGTCGGTGGCCGATTCCTCGGTCTCGGGCATGTCCTGGGCGACCTGCGCCATGCGCCATTGCTTCGGGATCGAGAAGTCGCCGCCGTCTTCATGCAGCGTGCCGTTGAACAGCGCGAACAGGGTCGACTTGCCGGCGCCGTTGCGCCCGACAAGGCCCACCTTCTCCGACGGGTTGAGGGTGACGGTCGCGCCGTCGAGCAGCACTTTGGCGCTGCGGCGCAGGACGACGTTCTTAAGGGTGATCATGGCAATGTCAGGGCGCCCAGGGCATCGACCGCTGCGAGCACGGTCGCGGTCTGGGTGTCGTGGGCAAGGATGAAGGGTTCGCCGTAGATCGTTTCGTCTGGAAACTCGGTGATCAAGGTCAGGGCGGGGCCCGGACGATTGACCTCGCTGATCATGCAGGCCGTGCCGTGGATGACTTCGAACGGAAGCTCGCCGGCGTGGGCATTGTAGCTGGCACGCTGCGCGGCGTTGAAGGCCATGAGGTCGCGGCGCTCGGCCAGTTGGCGGCACACGTGCTCGGTCAGCGCGCGGGCCTGCGGGGCCCAGCCGGCGTGGTGGCGCACGATGAGGAAAAAACCCTTGGGAACGGTCCACATCTCGAAGCCGCGCGGGATGTAGCCGCAGAACGGGCGCGTCCATTCGTGGGCCGGATAGCCGTGCAGGTTGACGTGCAGTTGCGCGCCCGACAAGGCAAATGCCTGGTGCCGCGCTTCGCGCTCGAAGTAGGGCGCTTCATCGCGGTATTCGAGGTCGTCGCCGAGGGCGGTGTAGCGCGCGGCGTGGTGCATGTGGCGCGGCGCATGGGCGCACAGTTCGCGGTGCAGTGCGTAGCCGTCGGGGTTCTCGAGCGGTATCAGGGCGAAGTGCGCGTCGGGGCGGCGGGCGAGTTCGTGCGCCGCACGCAGCGCGCCGACCACGCCGGAGGTTTCGTTGGCATGTTGCGCGCCGCTGATGACGAGCGCGGGCCCGGCGCCGGGGTGATAGACGCCGGCCACGGAGCGGCCCTGCACGCTGCGGGCTTCGAAACGCCGGCCTTCGATGTGTGCGAGTTCTGACATCGCACGGTCCGGCGCCAGCGGCGCGCTCACCCTGGCCAGCGGCGTGTTGTCGCCTGTGGGCGTCTCGTCGCCTGGCGGCGTCCACGGCCCCACGCTGATGCGCAGCCGCACGGCGCCGTCGCTGGCCCGGATGTCCGGCACGATCTGGCCCGGCTGCAGCCGACGATCGCCGGCCGGCCTGCCGCTGCGCCGCTGAAACACTTCGAGCAGCGAGAAGTACAGGTCTTCGTGCAGCGCCTCGAGGGTGTCGATCCAGCCGGTTTCCCGGGCTGGCGCCGATGCGATGCCGGGCAGGTCGACGCGGATGTCGAGTCGTTCGAAATAGGGCTCGGCTTCGGGCCAGTGGTGCTTGCGCAGGCAGTCCATGGCGTGGCGGAAAACGGCTTCGTGCTCGGACTCGCGCGGGCCGTCGGCGACGACCGTCCCGCCGCGCCGTTCGCGTAGCCAGGCGGTGGGCGACAGCAAGGTTTCGCCGAGGTGGTCGACGTGAACGCGGTTGGGTGCCAGCACGGTGTCGGTGCGGCGGCGACCGTCCCGCCATGCCAGCTCGACCTCGTAGACCGGCAAGGCATCGGACTCGGGCTTGGGCACGAGTTGCAGTTCGGCAGCGCCCAGCATGTCGACCAGCGGATAGGCCTCGAGGGCAAAGCGGCGTGGCGGCGCGTTCGGATGCACCGGATAGTGAACGGTCACGCGCGCGAGGTCTTCATGCGCCAGGCGCTCCAGGAAGTGATGCACCAGCGGCTTGTAGGCGCTGTGGAGGTGCGCCTCCACGCCGGCCGCGCGAAGGCGTTGTTCCGCCGCGCGCCGGACTTGCGGGCCCTCGAACAACCAACCCTCGACAGTCATGCCGGGCCGCGGTTCTTTTGTCAGCAGCTTCTGCCACTCGTCCAGGGTGCGGGGCAACTCGATGTCGAGCAGAACTTTCATGGGAGGGTCTCCGAAGCGCGCACGGCGCGTGCAGGATTGTCCAGGGCGCCGGACGCGTCCTCAAGCCTTGCCGAGTGGATCGAGCCGGTCGCGCAGCCAATCGCCCAGCAGGTTCAGCCCGAGCACGGTCAGCATGATGGCCAGGCCCGGAATCACGCTCACCCACCATGCGGTCTGCAGGTAGTTGCGGCCGTCGGCCAGCATGCCGCCCCAGGTCGGGATTTGCGGGTCGACGCCCAGGCCGAGGAAGGTCAGGCTGCTTTCGAGCAGGATGTTCTCGGCCACGTTGACCGTGACCAGGATCACCACCGGCCCCAGCACGTTCGGCACGATGTGGTGCCGCACCATCGGCAGGTCGCGCACCCCGAAGGCGCGCGCCGCCTGCACGAACTCGCGCTCGCGCAGCGACAGCACCAGCCCGCGTACCACGCGCGCGTACTGCACCCACTGCGACAGGATCATGAACAGGATGATGTTGTCGATGCCGCCGCCCAGGATCGAGATGAAGGTCAGCGCGATCAGGATGAAGGGCAGGGCGAGCTGCACGTCCACGCAGCGCATCAGGAACATGTCCCATACGCCGCGGTAGTAGCCCGCCACGAGGCCGACGATGACGCCGACCGTCACCGAGCCGAGCACCGACACGAAGCCCACGAACAGCGAGATGCGCCCGCCCAGCAGCACGCGCTCCAGCACGTCGCGCCCGAGCGGGTCGGTGCCCAGCGGATGCATCCACTGCGTGAGCGGCGGCACCAGGCGAGCGGCCAGGTCCATGCGCGCGCCGAGGTCCGGATACAGCAACGGCGACAGCACGGCGAGCAGGATCATCGTGCCTGTCAGCAGCACGCCGGCGACGAACTCGAGCGAGCGCAGGTGCCGCCAGCGCACACGCGCCGGCACGTCGCCAGCCGCGGCGGAGGAGGCTTGGGTCATGCCTGCTTCAGCCATTGCGAATGCGCGGATCGATCAACCCGTAGGCCAGGTCCACCAGCAGGTTGGCGCCCACCACCATCAAGGCGAGCACCGTGACCGTGCCCTGCAGCACCGGATAGTCGCGCGCCGCGATCGCATCGAAGGCCAGCGTGCCCATGCCGGGCCAGTTGAAGACCTTCTCCACCACCACCAGGCCGCCGATCATCTTGCCGAACTGCAGGCCGACGTAGGTGATGAGCGGAATCGCGCAGTTGCGCAGCGCATGCTTGTAGAGCACCACGCGGTCCTTCAGCCCCTTGGCCCGCGCGACCATGATGTATTGCGCCGACAGTGTTTCCAGCATCGAGGTGCGCACCAGCCGCACGTTGGTGGCCGAGAAGATGATCGCCATCGTCAGCGTCGGCATGACCAGGCTCGCTGGCCCGTCCCAGCCCGAAGGCGGCAGCAGCGGGAAGGTGATCGACAGCAGCAGCACCAGCATGATCGCGAGCCAGAAGTTGGGGAACGACAGCCCCACCAGCGAGCCGATGCGTATGGCCTGGTCGATGCCCTTGCCCTTGTGCACCGCGGCCTGGATGCCGAGCGGGATCGAGACCAGCAAGGACAGCAGCAGCGACGCCCCCGCCAGCGCCAGCGTGGCCGGCAAGGCGTCGCCGATGAGGCGCGACACCGGCGTGCCGCCGAGGAAGCTGCGCCCGAAGTCGCCCACCAGCAAGCCCTTGAGAAAGGCCGCGTACTGCACCGGAAAGGGCCGGTCGAGGCCGAGCCCGATGCGGATGTTCTTCAGGTCTTCTTCCGTCACGCTGCCCGCGCCCTGGGCCAGCATGATCGCCGGG
Source organism: Variovorax sp. dw_954 (assembly GCF_018449755.1). Taxonomy (NCBI): domain Bacteria; kingdom Pseudomonadati; phylum Pseudomonadota; class Betaproteobacteria; order Burkholderiales; family Comamonadaceae; genus Variovorax; species Variovorax sp. dw_954. The sequence goes on from NZ_JAAVVD010000005.1 coordinate 204,660, forward strand.
TCGCCCGACAGCCGCACCGCATACGAGACGAACAGCGTCACCACCAGCACCACGAAGATGGCCTGGAGGATGCGCTTGACGAGGAAGCCGGTCATGTCGCGGCTATCGCTCCTGCATTCGGCTGTCCGCTCCCGAATTCGGTCATTCCACCGTCGCCTCGACGAAGCGGAAGCGGCCGTCCGCCGGCAGCGCGAGGTTCTTCGCGCGCTTGTTGATGCCGTAGACGGTGTTCAGGCTGTAGAGCGGCATCTCCAGCGCCTGGTCGGCCACGTAGCGGCCGATCTCCTGCAGCGTCTGCTTGCGCGCGGCCTGGTCCCAGGTGTTGCGCTGGGTGTGCAGCAGCGCGTTGAGCTTGACGTCGTCGTCGTACGGGTTCCAGCGCTGCTTTGTGTAGTACATCGCGTAGGCCGTGTTGTCGTAGTCGAAGGTCCAGCCGCCCCACTGGTTCTGCCACATCTCACCGGTCTTGCCGTTGGGAATGATGTCGTTGAGCAGCACGTTGGTTTCATAGGGCTTGAGCGCCGCCTGCACGCCCACCGCCTGCAGGTAGGCCGCGACCGCCTGCGAAACCTCGCGGAAGTTGCTGTCCGGGCCGCGGAAGTCGAGTTGCACCTGTGCACCGGGCTTTACGCCGGCCTTGGCCAGCATCGCCTTGGCTTGCGTCGGGTTGAAGGGCAGGGGCTTGAGGCCCGCGTCGTAGCCGAAGGACAGTTCGCCCTGGAAGCTCGCGATCGGCTTGGCCTGGCCGAGCAGGATGGTCTTGATGATGGCGTCGCGGTCCACCGCCATGATCAGCGCGCGGCGCACCTCGCGGTCCTTCATGATGCCGCGCTGGGTGTTGTAGCGCAGGGCCAGCGCCACCGGGCCGTCCATGCTCACGACCGCCAGCTTCGGGTCCTTCCTGAGCGTCTCCAGCATCGCGAGCGGCACCTGGTTGGCGACGTCGACGCGGCCGGCCTGCAACTCGGCGGCCTGCGTGGCCGGCTCGGCGATGAAGCGGTAGACCAGCGAATCGACCTTCGGCGCGCCGCCCCAGTAGTCGGCATTGCGCGCGAAGGAAAGGCTGACCTTCGGCTTGTATTCGGTGAACTTGAACGGGCCGGTGCCGACCGGGTTGTTGCCGAAGAACTCGTTGCCCTTTTCCTTGACGTACTTCGGCGGGACGATCATCGCCCCATAGCCGGCCAGCTTGGTCAGCAGCACCGGGTCAGGCGACTTGAGGTACATGTCGACCGTCATCGGGTTGACCACCACGACCTTGTCGATCGAGGTGTAGTTCGATTGCTGCGGACCCTTCTTGCCGTCCTCGCCGAGCAGGCGGTCGAAGGTGAACTTGACGGCCTCTGCATCGAAGGGCTCGCCGTTGTGGAACTTGACGTTGGGCCGCAGCGTGAAGCGGATCTTCGTGTTCTTGTCCATGAACTCCCACTTGGTGGCCAGGCCGGGGACCAGCTTCATGTCGGGCGTGCGCATGATGAGCCCGTCGAACACCTGGCCGCCGACCGCGCCCCATGCGACCAGGAAGGTCGCGATCGGGTCCCAGTTGCCCGGATCCTGGTGCAAGGCCACGGTCAGCGTGCCGGCGGCCTGCGCGTTGGTCACGGCCAGCGGGCTGCAGAGCGCGGCAAGCGCGAGGCTGGCGGCGAGAAGGGATTTCCTGAAAGTGCGCACGAGGTATCTCCAAGGGGGAAAGAAGGAAGGCTCAGGTAACAGGCAATGCGGTCTCGGCGGCCTGGTGGCCCGCCGCGACCTGGATGAGGCGAAGAATGGCGGGCTCGTCGCCGACCTTGCGCATCGGGCTCGGAATCTCGCCTTCGATGAGCGCGGTGTTCTTGTGGCGGCCGGGCTCGGCCACCGGCACCGCCGACAGCAGCTTGCGCGTGTACGGATGGTGCGGCGTCTCGAACACGGCTTGCCGTGTGCCCATCTCGACGATCTGCCCGAGGTACATCACGGCCACGCGATGCGCGATCTTCTCGACCACCGCCATGTCGTGCGTGATGAACAGGTACGACAGCCCACGCTCGGCCTGCAGCGACATCAACAGGTCGATGATCTGCGCCTGGATCGACACGTCCAGCGCCGAAACGGATTCATCCGCAATGATCAACCTGGGGTTGCAGGACAAGGCCCGTGCGATGCACACGCGCTGGCGCTGCCCGCCCGAGAACTCGTGCGGAAAGCGCCTTGCGTGCTCGGGCTTGAGGCCCACGCTTTCGAGCAACTCGGCCACGCGCCTGTCGATAGCCTTGTCGTCGGCCTGCAGGTGGTGGGTGCGGATCGGCTCGGCAATGCTGAAGCCCACGCGCTTGCGTGGATCAAGCGAGGCGTACGGGTCCTGGAAGATGTACTGGATGTCCTGCCGCAGCTTGCGTCGTCCGGCCGCGTCGAGGCTGGCGACGTCCCGGCCATCGAAGCGGATCGTGCCGCTCGTGGGCTCGACCATCTGCTGCAGCGTCTTGCCGATGGTCGACTTGCCGCTGCCCGACTCGCCGACCAGCGCCAGCGTCTCGCCGGGGTAGATGTCGAGGCTCACGCTTTCGACGGCATGCACCCGATGCGTGACGCGGCCCAGCAGGTTCTTCTTCACGTCGAAGCGCGTGGTGAGGCTGTCGACCTGCAGCAGCGGCGACGCGTAGCGGGCGGTGTCCTGCACCGTGGTCTGTCCGATGGTGCGGCGCGTGTCGCCATCGAGGATTTCGAGCGGCGTGCGCAGCGGCAGCGGCTGTCCGGTGAGGCTGCCGAGCCGGGGCACCGCGGCGAGCAGGGTCTGCGTGTAGGGATGGGCCGGCGCGTTGAAGACTTGCTCGACCGTGCCTTGCTCCACCTTGCGGCCGCGCCACATCACCACCACGTCGTCGGCCATCTCGGCCACCACGCCCATGTCATGCGTGATGAAGATGACCGCGGTGCCGAAGTCGCGCTGCAGCCCGCGGATGGTGTTGAGGATCTGCGCCTGGATCGTGACGTCGAGCGCGGTGGTGGGCTCATCGGCGATCAGCAGCGCGGGCTTGCACGACAGCGCCATCGCGATCATCACGCGCTGGCGCATGCCGCCGGAGAGCTGGTGCGGGTAGGCGTCCAGCAGCCGTTCGGCGTCGGCCAGCCGTACCTTCTTCAGCAATGCCAGCGCCTGCCGGCGCGCCTCGCCGGCGCTCATCGACTGGTGCAGGACGAGCGCCTCGGCGATCTGGTTTCCGACCGTGAACACCGGGTTCAGCGAGGTCATCGGCTCCTGGAAGATCATCGCGATCTCGTTGCCGCGGATGTCCAGCAAGGTGGGCGCCGAAGCCTTCGACAGGTCGATCATTTCTCCCTTGCGCGGCCGGAACAGCACCTGGCCCCGGGCGATGCGGCCCTGCGTGTAGTCGGTGAGTCGCATGATCGCCATCGAGGTCACGGACTTGCCCGACCCCGATTCGCCGACGATGGCCAGCGTGCGGCCCGGCGCCACGTCGAAGCTCAGGCCGTCCACCGCCCTGAACACGCCCTGCGGGGTGTCGAACTCGACCGCGAGGTCGCGCACGGACAGGAGCGGCGACGCAGCGGTGGCGACGGAGGCGGAGGTCACTGGACGCTCAGGGTGTTCAGGCGGCCAGCGCTTCGCGGGTGAGCAGCAGGACCTGGTCGTCGCCGGCCGAGGTCTCCAGCCACAAGGTCTCCAGCGTGGGAAAAGCAGCTTCGAAGTGCTCGCGCTCGTTGCCGATCTCGAGCACCAACACAGCCCCCTCGCTCATCACCGCGGGCGCGGCGGCGAGCAGCGTGCGGATGAAGTCCATGCCGTCCGTGCCGCCGGCCAGCGCCAGTTCGGGCTCCGCCTCGTACTCCGCGGGCAGCGCAGCCATGCTGCCGGCATTGACGTAGGGCGGGTTGCAGAGGATCAGGTCGTACGGGCCGGGCAAGGCGCCCAGGCCATCGGACTGCACCAGCGTGATGCGTGTGTCGAGCTGGTGCCTTGTCACGTTGATGGCCGCGACTTCGAGCGCTTCCGTCGATATGTCAGCCCCGGTCACGTGCACTTCCGGGTAGGTCATGGCTGCCAGCACGGCGAGGCTGCCGTTGCCGGTGCAGAGGTCGAGGACGTGCCGGGTCTTCTCGTCAAGCCAGTAGTCGATGGTGCCGTCTGCCACCAGCTCGGCGATGAAGCTGCGCGGCACGATGGCGCGCTCGTCGACGAAGAAGGGCACGCCCTGCAGCCAGGCCTCCCTGGTGAGGTAGGCGGCTGGCTTGCGCGTACCGATGCGCGTCTTGACCAGCTCTGCCGCGCGTTCGGCGTCGGCCGGCGCCACGGGCTTGTCGGCCACCGAATCGAGATCGTCGATGGGCAGGCGCAGTTGCCACAGCACCAGCCAGGCGGCCTCGTCGAATGCGTTGGTGGTGCCGTGGCCGAAGGCGACGCCGGCGTCGGTGAGTTGCTTCGCGCCGGCTTCGATCAATTGGATGACCGTTGTCATGCGCGCGCTGCCTGTTCGAGCTTCTCCAGCGTGCGCCGGTAGATGTTCTTCAACGGTTCGATCGCGTCGACGGCAATGTGCTCGTCGATCTTGTGGATGCTGGCGTTGACCGGCCCCAACTCGATCACCTGCCTGCAGATCTTGGCGATGAAGCGCGCATCGCTGGTGCCGCCGCTGGTCGAGAGTTCGGTGACGATGCCGGTCTCGTCACGGATCGCGTCCTGCACCGCCTGCACCAGTTCCGCAGGCTGCGTGAGGAAGGGCAGGCCGCCGACGGTCCAGTCGAGCTTGTAGTCGAGCCCGTGGGCATCGAGCACCGCATGCACTTTCTTCTGCAGCGATTCGGGCGTCGACTCGGTCGAGAAGCGGAAGTTGAAGTCGATCACCGCAGCACCCGGAATGACGTTGCTCGCGCCGGTGCCCGAGTGGAAGTTGCTGATCTGCCAGCTGGTCGGCTGGAAGTGCGCATTGCCGGCGTCCCAGCCGCCGGTGGCGTTGATGGCGACCAGTTCCGCCAAGGCCGGCGCGAAGGCATGCACCGGGTTCTTGGCCAGGTGCGGGTAGGCGATGTGGCCCTGCACGCCGTGGACGGTGAGCTTGCCGCTCATGGTGCCGCGCCGGCCGTTCTTGATCATGTCGCCGCAGCGCTCGACCGAGGTGGGCTCGCCGACGATGCAGTAGTCGACGACCTCGCCGCGCGCGGCCAGCGTGTTGCAGACGATGACGGTGCCGTCGACGCCCGGGCCTTCCTCGTCGCTCGTGAGCAGCAGGGCCAGCGAGAGATGCGGATCGGGCGTGGCGGCCAGGAACTCCTCGATGGCCACTACGAAGGCCGCCAACGAGGTCTTCATGTCACAGGCGCCGCGGCCGTAGAGCAGGCCGCCGCGGTGCGCCGGGGTGAAGGGGTGGCTGGTCCACTGTTCGAGCGGGCCGGTGGGCACCACGTCCGTGTGGCCGGCGAAGGCGATGGTCTTCGCGCCGGGCGTAGTGGCGGTGCGCCTGGCCCACAGGTTGGTCACGCGGAAGTCGGCGGGGCCGCTTTCGATGGTCTCCAGCGTGAAGCCCAGCTTCGCCAGCCGCTCACCGAGGATCTGCTGGCACCCTCCGTCGTCCGGGGTGACAGAGGGGCGCGAGATCAGTTGTTCGGCAAGGTGCAGCGTGCGGGACATCGGTGGGGCGGTGCGTCAGGGAGGTGGCGGATTTTGCCCGACCTGCCTGTGCCGGACCGCCTCCGACTCAAAACTTCACGTCGAGCGTGATGTCGGTGAAGGTGGGTTCGTCGAGCTGGTCCAGCAGGGCCCGGTCGTCGGTGTTGGTGGCCGGGTTGTTGCGGTTTTGCAGGCGCCACATGAGGTTGGTCGGCGAGTCGGCCTGGAGCATGCCTTCCTCGCGCGTGACGCGCTCTTCGAGAATCAGGCGGGCGATATCTTCCTCGAAGGTCTGCGAACCCTCGGCCATCGACTGTTCCATCGCTTCCTTGACGCTGGAGAAGTCGCCCTTCTCGATGAGCTCGGCCACCAGGGCCGAATTCAGCATCACCTCCACGGCGGGCACGCGCACACCGGCCGGCGTGCGCATCAGGCGTTGCGCCACGATGGCGCGCAGCGACGAGCCCAGGTCGGACAGCAGCGTGCCGCGCACTTCCACCGGGTAGAAGCTCAGGATGCGGTTCAGCGCACGGTAGCTGTTGTTGGCATGCAGCGTGGCCACGCACAGGTGGCCCGATTGCGCGTACGCGATGGCGGCCGTCATGGTCTCGCGGTCGCGGATCTCGCCGATCTGGATCACGTCGGGCGCCTGGCGCAGCGCATTCTTCAGCGCGACCTGGAGCGATTGCGTGTCGCTGCCCACGTCGCGTTGGTTGACCATCGACTTCTTGTTGGTGAAGGTGAATTCGATCGGTTCCTCCACCGTGAGGATGTGGCCGCTTGCATGTTCGTTGCGGTAATCCAGCATCGACGCCAACGTGGTCGACTTGCCCGCACCCGTGGCGCCGACCATGAGGATCAGCCCGCGCTTCTCCATGATCAGCGTCTTGAGGATGTCGGGCAGGTTCAGGTCGGCGAAGGTCGGGATGATCGATGCGATGTGGCGCACCACCACCGCGTAGCTGCCGCGCTGGCGCATGGCGCTGATGCGGAAGTTGCCGAGGCCCTCGAGCGCGATCGCCATGTTGAGCTCGCCGGTGCGTTCCAGCTCGGCCACGCGGCTTTCATGCACCACCTCGGACAGCAGCGAAAGCGGCGCCGCCGCTGGAAGCACCTGGCCGTTGATGGGAACGCAGTTTCCATTGATCCGGATCAGCGCCGGCGAATTGGCCGAGAGGTAGATGTCGGAGGCCTTTCGTTCGGCCATCAATCGCAGGATGCGTTCCATCGTATTCATCGGCACTCTTTCCAGCAAAGAAACGGAAGAAGAAAAATCAGTCGCGCAGCAGGTCGTTCAGCGAGGTCTTGGCACGGGTTTGTGCGTCCACGCGCTTCACGATGATTGCAGCATAGAGGCTGTAGCGGCCGTTGTCCTTTGGGAGAGACCCGCTGATGACAACAGAGCCTGCCGGCACGCGACCGTAGGTGATTTCACCGGTTGCGCGGTCGTAGATGGGTGTGCTTTGGCCGATGTAGACGCCCATCGACAGCACCGAGTTCTCTTCCACGACCACGCCTTCCACCACTTCCGAGCGGGCGCCGATGAAACAGTTGTCCTCGATGATGGTCGGGCCGGCCTGCAGCGGCTCGAGCACGCCGCCGATGCCGACGCCGCCCGAGAGGTGCACGTTGGCGCCGATCTGCGCGCAGGAACCCACGGTGGCCCAGGTGTCGACCATGGTGTTTTCACCGACGTATGCGCCGATGTTCACGTACGACGGCATCAGGATCGCGCCCTTGGCGACGAAGCTGCCACGGCGGGCCACGGCGGGCGGCACGATGCGCACGCCGGCTTCCTTGAGTTCACCGGCCGACAGGTGCGAGAACTTGGTCGGCACCTTGTCGTAGAAGCCCAGCGAGCCGGCCTGCATCTGTTCGTTGTCCTTCAGGCGGAACGACAGCAGCACGGCCTTCTTGATCCATTGGTGCACCGTCCACTGGCCGACGCCCTCGCGCGTGGCCACGCGCAGGTGGCCGTTGTTGAGCTCGGAGATCACATGATCGACCGCCTTGCGCACCTCGGCCGGCGCGTCGGTTGCGGACATGTTGGCGCGGTCTTCCCACGCGGCGTCGATGGTTTGCTGGAGTTGCTGGGTCATGGATGAAGTCTCGGAAGTCGAATGCAAGAAAAGGGCCGTGTCATTGGCCCGACTGGATGAACTGGACGATGCGGTTGGCGGCAGCCACGCACTCGTCGGTGCCTGCCACAAGCGCCATGCGGATGCGGCCCCGGCCCGGATTGACGCCGCCGAAGTCGCGGGCCAGATAGCTGCCGGGCAACACCGTGACATTGTATTGAGCGTACAAGTCGCGGGCGAAGGCGGCATCGTCGCCCTCCCACCGGGCGGGCACGCCGGCCCAGAGGTAGAAGCTCGCATCGGGCAGCTTCACGTCGAGCACGGGTTCGAGCAGCGGCGTGACGGCGGCGAACTTGGCACGGTACTGGGCGCGGTTCTCAACGACGTGATGCTCGTCGCCCCAGGCTGCGATGCTGGCGGCGGCGACGGCGCCGCTCATCGCGCTGCCGTGGTAGGTGCGATAGAGCAGGAAGCTCTTGATGATCGAGGCGTCGCCGGCCACGAAGCCGCTGCGCAGGCCGGGCACGTTGCTGCGCTTGGACAGCGAGGTCAGGGCGATCAGGTTCTTGAAGTCGCTGCGACCCAGCCTGGCCGCGGCTTCGAGGCCGCCGAGGGGCGGTTCCTCGCGGAAGTAGATCTCGCTGTAGCACTCGTCGGAGGCGATGACGAAGCCGTGCGCGTCCGAGAGCGCGAACAGCTTTTTCCACTCGTCGAGCGGCATCACGGCCCCGGTCGGGTTGCCCGGCGAGCACACGAACACGAGTTGCGCGCGCGCCCAGACGTCCGCCGGCACGCTGTCCCAGTCGACGGCAAAGTTGCGGTCGGCGCGGCTCGGTACGTAGTACGTTTCGGCGCCGGCCAGCAGCGCCGCGCCTTCGTAGATTTGATAGAACGGGTTGGGCGAGACCACGATGGGGGCCGGCTTCGCGCTGGCATCGACGACGGTCTGCGCCAGCGCGAACAGCGCCTCGCGCGAGCCGTTCACCGGCAGCACCTGCGTGGCCGGATCGAGCGCGAGGCCGTAGCGGGTCTGCAGCCAGTCGGTGAAGGACTTGCGCAGCTTCGGCTCGCCCGCGGTGGCGGGATAGGCGGCCAAGGCGCCCAGCCCCGCGGTCAGCGCGTGCTTGATGAAGTCCGGCGTCGGATGCTTCGGCTCGCCGATGCCGAGGCTGATGGGCGCGAGCGCCGGGTCGGGCGTCACGCCGGCGAACAGCTGGCGCAGGCGCTCGAAGGGATACGGTTGGAGTTTGTTCAGTAACGGATTCATGTCGAGGGTCAGAGCTTCTTCACGAGCACCTGGCTCTTGCGGTCCCAGTTGTACTTGCGCTTGCGGGCCTCGGGCAGCCAGTCGGGATCGACCTGCACGAAGCCGCGCTTGATGAACCAGTGCATCGTGCGCGTGGTGAGCACGAAGATGCTTTCGAGGCCGGCCGCCTTGGCGCGTTGCTCCACGCGCTTGAGGATCTTCTCGCCGTCGCCCTGCGCCTGCACGTTGGGCGAGACGGTCAGCGCGGCCATCTCGGCGGTGCGGGCCTCGGGGTAGGGGTAGAGCGCGGCGCAGCCGAAGATCACGCCGTCATGCTCGATGACCGTGTAGTGCCCGATGTCGCGCTCGATCTCGGTGCGGTCGCGCTTGACCAGCGTGCCATCGCGCTCGAAGGGCTCGATCAACTGCAGGATGCCGCCGATGTCGTCGGCGGTGGCTTCGCGCAGCGACTCCAGCTTTTCGTCGATGACCATGGTGCCGATGCCGTCGTGAACGTATACCTCCAGCAGCAGCGAGCCATCCACCGAGAAAGGCAGGATGTGGTTGCGCTCCACGCCGGCCTTGCAGGCCTTCACGCAGTGCTGCAGGTAGAAGGCGGAGTCGGTCGGGCGTTGGGCCGGTGGCAGGTTGGCCAGCAGTTTTTCGGCGGCGTCGAGCGGTAGTTCGGTGTCGATCGGGTTGTCTTCGCTGACCGGCAGCGTGGGGTCCAGCGGTATGCCGGGCACCTCGGTCAGGAAGATGAGCTTGTCGGCCTGGATCGAGATGGCGACACTGGTCGCGACCTCTTCCATCGTGAGGTTGAAGGCTTCGCCGGTGGGCGAGAAACCGAAGGGCGAGATCAGCACCATCGCGCCGAAGTCCAGGGTGCGGCGAATGCCCGAGGCGTCGACCTTGCGCACCAGGCCTGAGTGCTTGAAGTCCACGCCGTCCAGCACGCCCACCGGACGCGCGGTGATGAAGTTGCCCGAAATGACGCGCACCGTGGCCCCGGCCATCGGCGTGTTGGGCAGGCCCTGGCTGAACGCGGCCTCGATCTCGTAGCGCAACTGGCCGGCCGCTTCCTGGGCCGAGTCCAGCGCCACCTCATCGGTGATGCGCATCCCGTGGGAATAGCGCGCCTCATGGCCCTTGGCGCGCAATTGTTCGTTGACCTGCGGGCGAAAGCCGTGCACCAGCACCACCTTCACGCCCATCGACTGGATCAGGGCCAAGTCCTGCGCGATGCTCTGCAGCTTGCCGGCGGCAATGGCTTCGCCCGCGAGGCCAACCACGAAAGTCTTGCCGCGATGCGTGTGGATATAAGGCGCCACCGAGCGAAACCACGGAACGAAGGTGAAATTGAAGACGGTCGACATGAAGGGCGGAGGGTTGTCGGATCGGCGGGAATCAATCCTGAATGAATGGATTCTCGACGACAAGCTTGCCGAAACGCTGGCCGTGCTGCCCGTCCTGCGAAACGAGGACGTCGGCGTTGGACCGCAACGCGGCTTCGAGGATCAGCGCGTCCCACCATTGAAGGCGGTGCTTCTGCGCGAGTTCGGCGGCAGCCAACACGCTGTCGGCGGTGGCACTGACCACTTCGAATGCGCACAACTGGGCCACCTGGCTGGCGGCTTCGCGGGCGCTCAAGGGCGGGCGCAGCTTGCGCGTGGTGACGTTGTAGAACTCCTGCAGCACCTGCGTGCTGAGCACAATGGAGTCTTCCTTGAAGGCCCGCTCGAAGCGTGCGAGCGCGATTTCACGGCGTGCGGGGTCGCCGGCATCGACGGCATACACCAGCACGTTGGTGTCGAAGAAGGTACTCATCAAGCGGAGGGATAGGGGCGGTCGTGCGCGTCGTCGCGCGTCCAGCTTGCGCCCTCGCTGTTGGCCTTGCTGCGGCGGGCGGCCGCGATGAAGGCTTGTCCTGCCGTCTGCTGGCGGTCGTTGCCCTGGGCGTACTCGGCGAGGAACTCGCGGATGCGCGCGCTGACCGAAGTGCCTTCGTGGATGGCACGGATGCGGGCCTTGCGAATCAGCTTCTCGTCGACTGAGATGGTCAGGTTAGTCATTGGAACTCTTCCAAAGTCACACGAAAACCAGTGTAGCACGTGAACCTGTGCAGTGCGATAATTGACGGGTTCATGAGCACCATTCCCCCCGAAGCCGTTCGCCCGCGCGCACCTCTCGTCATCGAGTTCCCCGAATCGCTGCCGGTCTCCGCGCGGCGCGACGAGATCGCCGCGGCCATCCAGGCCAACCAGGTGGTGATCGTCTGTGGCGAGACAGGGTCGGGCAAGACGACGCAGTTGCCCAAGATCGCCCTGCAACTGGGCCGCGGCAAGATCAACGCCGCGCCGGCGAACGGCAACGCGCCTGCGGTGCAGGGCCGGCTGATCGGCCACACGCAGCCGCGGCGCATCGCTGCGAGCTCGGTCGCCAAGCGCATCGCCGAGGAGTTGAAGACACCGCTCGGCGAAGTGGTCGGCTTCAAGGTGCGCTTCCAGGACCGGCTGAGCCGCGACGCCTCCGTCAAGCTGATGACCGATGGCATCCTGCTGGCGGAAACGCAGTCCGACCCGCTGCTGAAAGCCTACGACACGCTGATCATCGACGAGGCCCACGAGCGCTCGCTGAACATCGACTTCCTGCTGGGCTACCTGCGCGAGATCCTGCCGCGCCGGCCTGACCTGAAAGTCATCGTGACCTCGGCGACCATCGATGCGGACCGGTTTGCCACGCACTTCGCCTCCAAAAAAGGGCCAGCGCCGATCATCTACGTCTCGGGCCGCACCTTTCCGGTCGAGCAGCGCTGGCGCCCCTTCGAGGAATCCCGCGAGTACGACCTGAACAACGCCATTGCCGATGGCGTCGACGAGTTGTGGCGCGACCCGCACAACGCCGGCGACATCCTGATCTTCCTGCCCGGCGAACGCGAGATCCGCGAGGCGGCCGAGCATCTGCGCAAGCACCTGGCGCACCTGCCGCTGTACCGCGGCGCCGAGGTGCTGCCCTTGTTCGCGCGCCTCTCGCAGGCCGAGCAGGACCGCATCTTCGAAGGCCACAGCGGTCGCCGCGTGGTGCTTGCCACCAACGTGGCCGAGACCTCGCTGACCGTGCCGGGCATCCGCTACGTGATCGATACGGGAACCGCGCGCGTCAAGCGCTACAGCTTCCGCAGCAAGGTCGAGCAGTTGCTGGTCGAGCCGATCAGCCAAGCGGCCGCCAACCAGCGTGCGGGGCGTTGCGGGCGGGTCGCAAACGGCATCTGCATCCGCCTCTATGACGAGAAGGACTTCGCGGGACGGCCGCGCTTCACCGATCCGGAAATCCTGCGCTCCTCGCTGGCCGGCGTGATCCTGCGGATGAAGTCGCTGCGGCTGGGCGACGTGTCGCGCTTTCCTTTTCTTGAATCGCCGTCGCCGCGGGCGATCGCGGATGGCTACCAGTTGCTCAACGAGCTTGGCGCGGTCGACGATTCCAACGAACTGACCGCGATCGGGGGCGAACTGGCCCGGCTGCCGCTCGATCCGCGCGTGGGCCGGATGATCCTGGAGGCGCGTTCGCGCGGGGCGCTGGAAGAGGTGCTGGTGATCGCGTCTGCGTTGAGCGTGCAGGACGTGCGGGACCGGCCAATGGAGGCGCAGCAACAGGCGGATCAGGCGCATGCGAAGTTCGATGATGAGCGCAGCGAGTTCAGTGGGTACTTGCAGCTTTGGACGTGGATTCATGCGGCGCGGGGGGGGCAGCCCTCGGCCCGGCCCTCTCCGGCAGGCGGGGGTGAGGGTCACCCGACTCACAAGCTCACCAACCGCCAATACGAACAACTCCTGCGCCAGAACTTCATCAACGTCCGCCGCGTGCGCGAATGGCGCGACACCCATTCGCAGTTGCTCACCGTCGTCACCGAGCACAAGTGGAAGATCAACACGCAGCCGGCCAGCTACGAGCATCTGCACCTGTCGATGCTGGCCGGCCTGCTCGGCAACGTCGGCTGGAAGGTCGAGGACGACGAGACCTACCTCGGCGCGCGCGGCATCAAGTTCTATCGCCATCCGGGCGCGCACCTGAAGAAGAAGCCGGGCCGCTGGATCGTGGTCGCCGAGCTGGTCGAGACCACGCGGCTGTTCGGCCGCGGGATCGCCAACATCGAGCCGCAGTGGCTGGAGCAGGTCGCAGGGCATCTGCTGAAGAAGCAACTGCTCGATCCGCATTGGGAGAAGAAGGGCGCGCAGGTCACCGCGCTGGAGCGCGCCACCCTGTATGGGCTGGTCATCTACAGCGGCCGTCGCGTCGACTTCACCCGCGTCGATCCAGTCGCGGCGCGCGAGATCTTCATACGGGAAGCGCTGGTCGGTGGCCAGTGGGACAGCAAGTTCCCTTTTCTTGCCGCCAACCGCAAGCTGGTGCGCGAGGTCGAGGGCCTGGAGCACAAGGCTCGCCGGCAGGACGTCTTGGTCGACGACGAACTCATCTTCGCCTTCTATGACGCGCAACTGCCGCCCGACGTGGCCAGCGGCATCAACTTCGAGAACTGGTACCGCCAGGCATCGGTCACGCAACCGCGCCTGCTGTTCCTCACGCGCGACGAACTCATGCGTCACCAGGCGGCCGGCATCACGACGCAATCCTTCCCGCCGACGATCCGGCTCGGCGGCGTCGATTGCGCGGCCACCTACCTGCACGAACCGGGCGATGCACGCGATGGCCTCACCGTCACGGTGCCGCTGTTCGTGCTCAACCAGGTCAGCGAGGAGCGCAGCGAATGGCTGGTCACCGGCATGCTCAAGGACAAGATCCAGGCGCTGCTCAAGAGCCTGCCGCAACGCCCGCGTTCCCGGCTGGTGCCCTTGCCTGAATCGGCATCGCGGCTGGCCGAGGAAATGGCGATGCCCGAGGCCTTCGGCGCCGGCTCGTTGACCGATGCGCTGCTGAAGAAGGTGCGCGACATCACCAGCCTCGACGTGAAGCGCGCCGACTTCAAGCTCGACATGCTGCCGCCACACCTGTTCATGAACCTGCGCGTCGTCGACGAGCATGGGCGCCAGCTCGGCATGGGGCGCAATCTGGGCGCTCTCAAGGCGGAGCTGGGGGCGCAGGCGCGCGGTGCGTTCCAGGCGCTGGCCGGGCTCAACGTCAAGAAGGCGCCGGACACGAAGCCCTCACCCGCCCCGGGTGGCCAGACCCCGGCGGCGCAAGGCGCAAGGGCGCCGGAGCCCGCGCTGCCAGCCGGCCAGCGCTACACCACCTGGACCTTCGGCGAACTGCCGGAGTTGATGGAAGTGCGGCGCGGCGCACAGTCGCTGGTCGGTTTTCCGGCCCTGGTCAATGACGGGCATGCGGACGGCGTCACCATCGAGGTGTTCGACGAGCCCGCCGTTGCGGCTGCCAGGCACCGCGCCGGGCTGCGCCGGCTCGTCGCCCTGCAACTCAAGGATGCGCTCAAGTACCTGGAGAAGAACATCCCCGACCTGCAGAAGATGGCCGTGCAGTTCATGCCCCTCGGCACGGTCGAGGAGTTGCGCGCACAGATCATCGATGTCGCGCTGGACCGCGCCTTCCTGCAGGAGCCATTGCCCACCGATGAATTTGCCTTCAGGCGCCGCATCGAGGAAGGTCGCGGCCGGCTGACCCTGATAGCCAACGAGGTCGCGCGGCTGGCGGGCACGATCCTCGTCGAGTACGCGACGGCGGCTCGCAAGATCAAGGACACCAAGGTGCAGCCCGATTCGGTGCAGGACGCCGCGCAGCAACTGCAACGCCTGGTCGGCAAGCGCTTCGTCGCCGACACGCCTTGGCCGCAGCTGCAGCATTTCGCACGCTACCTGAAGGCGATCACCGCACGGCTGGACAAGCTCCGCGCCGACCCCGCGCGCGACACCGCCCGGCTCGTCGAACTGAGGCCGCAGGAGCAAAGGTATTGGCGTCTGGTGGCGGAGCGCAAGGGCGCGGTCGACGACCGCATGCTGGAGTTCCGCTGGCTGCTGGAAGAGTTGCGCGTGAGCTTCTTTGCGCAGGAACTGCGCACGCCGCAGCCGGTGAGCGTGAAGCGTCTGGACAAGGCCTGGGCGCAGCTCAATACATGAAGGCCGCTTGCGCGCTTGTCGCAGGCAACCCACCGTGCCCAAGCCGTACTGGATGCCCGAGAGCGCACCGACACAGCGGGGAAAAGAGGGCCAACCGGGTGCTGGCCCGTTCGCCGCGCGCTATATGTGGCCGAGCACCGCCAGGATGACCACGACCACCAGCACCAGGCCCAGGCCGCCGCTCGGGCCGTAGCCCCAGTTGCGGCTGTAGCCCCAGCTTGGCAGCGCGCCGACCAGCAACAGGACCACCACGATCAGCAGGATCAACGAGAGCGACATGACCTTCTCCTAAGAGCTTTGCGAAGGAGTCCATGGTCAGCTCGCGCCGTCCGTCCGCGCCGGGGACAGACGGCCCTTCGGAGGTCAGGCGAAGTCGCCGCAGCGTGTCAGAGCCGGGCGAGTCGCTCCAGCGCCGAAAGCAGCGTCTCATCCTTCTTGGCGAAGCAGAAACGCACCACGCGCTGGTCGAAGCCATCGCCATAGAAGGCCGACAGCGGTATCGCAGCCACGCCGATCTCGCCGGTCAGCCAGAGGCAGAACTCCGACTCGGACAGGTCGCTCACCCCGGAAATGTCGACGCATTGGAAGTAGGTGCCCTGGCTCGGCAGCAAGCGCAGCCGTGTCTTCGCCAGGCCCGCGGCGAACAAGTCGCGTTTGCGCTGGTAGAAGGCCGGCAGTTCCAGGTAGGGCGCCGGATCGGCCATGAACTGCGCCAGTGCATGCTGCATCGGCGTGTTGACCGTGAAGACGTTGAACTGGTGCACCTTGCGGAACTCGGCCGTGAGCGGCGCCGGCGCGGCCACATAGCCGACCTTCCAGCCCGTCACGTGATAAGTCTTGCCAAAGCTGCTCACGATGAAGCTGCGTGCCGCCAGGCCCGGGTAGCGCGCCACGCTCTCATGCCGCAGCGGCGCATAGACCATGTGCTCGTACACCTCGTCGGCGATCACCAGCACCTCGGTGGGCGCGAGCAACGCCTCGAGGCGGCGCATCTCGGCATCGGTCCACACAGTCGCGCTCGGGTTGTGCGGCGTGTTGACGATGATCGCGCGCGTTCGGGGCGACAGGGCGGCCGCGATCTTGTCGAAGTCGGGCCGGAAGGTGCCCGGCGTCAGCGGCACGCGCACGACGATGCCGCCGGCCAGTTCGATGTTGGGCACGTAGCTGTCGTAGCAGGGTTCCAGCACGATCACTTCGTCGCCCGCCCGTACCACCGCGAGGATCGCCGTGATGATGGCCTGCGTCGCCCCGGCCGTGATCGTGATCTCGTCCGCCGCGCTGTAGCGGTGTCCGTAGAGCGCCTCGACCTTGCTGGCGATGGCGTTGCGCAAGGGCAGCACGCCGGGCATCGGCGGATACTGGTTGTGGCCGGCGGCCATGGCGTCGGTCACGGCCTGCAGCAGCTTCGGGTCGCAGCCGAAATCCGGAAAGCCCTGGCCCAGGTTCACCGCATTCTTCTCCGCGGCCAGCGCCGACATCACGGTGAAGATGGTCGTGCCGACGGACGGCAGCTTGGTGGTGATATCGGGGGTGCGTGGGGCGGCGATGACGGTTCTCATGGTGTCGTGGCTTGGGTGGTTCTTCGACATTGTGCAGTTCACATCCCGAAGTCCTCGTTGTGGCCGCTCAGGGCCTTGGCGATCAGGTTGCGGTCGAGCCGGTCGCTCAGCAGTTCCGCGAACTTGAAGACGAAGTTGCGCAGATAGGCGCTGCGCTTGAAAGCCACGCGCGCAATGTTCTGGCCAAAGATGTGCCCCATCGGCTTCACCACCAGGTCGGCATTGGTGTCGTCGCGCACCGCCATCTCGGCCACGATGCCCACGCCCAGCCCCAGGCGCACATAGGTCTTGATCACGTCCGAATCGATGGCCTCGAGCGCGATGCGCGGCGAAAGCTTCTTTGCCGCAAAGGCGTGGTCGATGCGGGTGCGCCCGGTGAAGGATGGGTGGTAGGTGATGATCGGTTCGTGGGCCAGGTCTTCGAGCGATACGCGCTCCTTGCCCGCCAGCGGATGGTCTTTCGGCAGCACCAGCACGTGCTGCCATTCGTAGCAGGGCAGGGTCACGAGTTCGGCATAGGCATCCAGCGACTCGGTCGCGATGCCGATCTCGGCCACCTCGTCGATCACCATGCGCGCCACCTGGTCGGGCGAGCCCTGGTGCAGGCTGACGTTGACCTTGGGGTAGGCCTCGCGCAACTTCGCCACCGGCACCGGCAGCACGTAGCGCGCCTGCGTGTGGGTGGTCGCGATGGACAGCGTGCCGCTGTCCTGCGCGCTGAACTGCTCGCCGATGCGCTTGAGGTTGCCTACCTCGCGC
Source organism: Variovorax sp. dw_954 (assembly GCF_018449755.1). NCBI lineage: Bacteria > Pseudomonadati > Pseudomonadota > Betaproteobacteria > Burkholderiales > Comamonadaceae > Variovorax > Variovorax sp. dw_954. Next base: position 221,990 of record NZ_JAAVVD010000005.1, read on the forward strand.
ATGATGAGTTCGATGCTGGCGATGACGTGCTGGCCGGGCTCGGTCACGCGCTTCAGGCGCTTGCCGTGCCGCGCGAAGATCTCGACGCCGAGTTCTTCCTCGAGTTCGATGATCGCCTTGGAGACGCCTGGCTGCGAGGTATGCAGCGCCTTGGCCGCCTCGGTCAGGTTGAGATTGCGGCGCACCGCTTCCTGGACAAACTTGAATTGGTGCAGGTTCATAACGAATGGTGTCCTTATATGGATTTCATTATGCCGCCTGCGTCTATGGAAAGTGTTGCGTCTTAGCCATCCGGACACGCAATCCTGGCCAGGAGGTCAATCACCTCCGACTCCTCGCCAATGGCCTTTTGCAGCGTGAAGATGACTTCCCGGTGGGTGTCGGCACATTGCGCCATCAGCTTGGGCAGGTCTTCGCGCAGATGCTTCCCGATGCCGAGGAACAGCGGCACCACGCGCACGCTCGTTGCTCCCAGGCCCACCAGCTGGGCCACGGCGGTCGTCAGGTCGGGCGCGACCAGTTCAAGGTAGGCGCAACGCACGAGGGCCTCCGGGTGGCGCTCGGCGACGCGAAGGGCGACGGCCTCGATCGGCTCGCGCCAGCGCGCATCGCGCGACCCATGCGCGAACAACACGATGCCGCGCCTGGCCTGCATCGCTTCAGCGCCGCAGCACCAGCCAGCCGAAGGCGCCCAGGGACATCACCGAATAGATCATGCCCGGCGCGGCGGCCGTGAACCAGGGCGACCAGGTCCGCAGGTTGCCGATGTAGCCGAACACGTTGTTCAGCAGGAAGAAACTGATGCCGATCAGCACGCCGCCAAAGACATAGGTCGTGATGCCGGCCTGGCGAAAGTGCAGGTAGGCAAAGGGCAAGGCCAGCACCACCATCACCAGGCAGGACAGCGGATAGAACACCTTGCGCCAGAAGTCGATTTCATAGCGTTGCGTCTTCTGGCCGTTGGCGTTCAAGTGCCGGATGTAGGCGAACAGGTCGATCGTTGCCATGCGATCGGGCTTGAGCAAGGCCACGGAGACCATCTCGTGCGTGATGGTGCTGGGCCAGCGCAGCAGTGGTTCAGCCGTGGTGCGAATCTGCGCCTTCGTGTCGGCGCCGTTGGCATCGTAGGCTTGGCGCTCCACGCTCGTGAGCAGCCAGGTGCCGTCCGGCTCGATGCGGGCGGAGTCGGCGGAGGTCTGGGCGGTCAGGAAGCCCTTGGCATCGAACTCGAAGATCCGCGGGCTCGTCAGCGAGCCGTCGCGCCCCATGGACAGGACATTGACCGCATAGGACTTGTCGTCGCCCTTTTCGCGCAGCCAGGCGCCCGTGAGCCCGCTGGTGGTGAAGAGCCCCTGGTAGCGGGCCTTGACCAGCGTGGCGGTGCGGTCGCTGAAAGGCGCCACGTAGTCGCCCACCGCGAATGTCAGCACCACGAACCCGAGCCCGAGCACCAACAGCGTGCGCAGCGCCCGCCATGGCCCGAGTCCGCTGGTGCGCAGGATGGTGTATTCGGAGCTTTGCGCCAGGCGCGCCATCACGAAGATGGTGCCGATGAGCACTGCGATCGGCAGCAACTCGTAGAGATGGCTCGGCACCAGCAGCGAGACGTAGAGGATGGCCTGGGGCAAGCCGTAGCCAAGCGTGTTCGACGACTTGGTGACCGCCTGCAGCTCGTCGATGAAATCGAAGAAGAAGAACAGGCAAAGAAAGCCCAGTGCGACGAAGGCGACGGACTTCAGCACCTCGCCATAGATGAGTCGGCGTATGGTTTTCACGCAGTGGACGAAGCAATGGAGGAGCGGCGGCGCAGGCTGAAGCTCCAGTTGTTGTGGCGCTTGGCCAGCCATGCGACGGCGACCACGAAGACGCCTCCATGCAATGCCAGCAGGAAAGGCCCGGGTGCGATGCGGCCGGTGCCCACCCATCCCTGGCCAAGGTTCAGCATGTTGTAGTAGATGACGAATGCGAACAGCGCGAACAACAGGTTGCCGCTGCGTCCGACCCGCGGGTTCACGCTCGCCACCGCCAGCGCCAGCAGCACGAAATTGCACGCGGCCAGCAACATGCCCAATCGCCATGACAGTTCCGCGCGGCCGGGCAGCGCGCTGCTGGCCAGCAGGGCCACCGTGGTCTGGGCGCGCGGCGGCAGGGCATCGGGCGAGGTCGCCGCGTTGGAGCCGACCCGGGCGCCATAGGTCTTGAATTCGCTGATCTTCAGGCCTGCTGACTTGTCGAAGGGCCGCTCCAGTCGCTGGCCGTTGCTCAGCATCAGGAAGCGCGCGTTGTCGATCGTCTCGATCCGGCCGCTTCGCGCGGAAGTGATCAACTGGCGATTGCGTTCGATCGACGAGATGAACACGTTCGATGCCGTGCTGTCGTCGGCGGTGTCCTTGTCGATGAAGAACACCCGGTTGCGGCCGGAGGACTCCTGGAACTCACCGGGCGCGATGCGGTCGATGTCGCTGCGGCGCTCGTACTGGTCGCGCATGCCCTGGGTCTGCGAGTTGGCCCACGGCCAGGCGACGAAGGCCAGCATGGCGATCAACACCAGGATCGGCCAGGCAAAGCGCAGGATCGGCCAGGTGAAGTTGGCCAGGCCGCGGCCGCTGGAGAACCAGATGATCATTTCGCTGTCGCCGTACATGCGCGACAGCGTGCCGACGATGGAGATGAACAGGCTGAGGCTCAGGATGGTCGGCAGGTAGCCGAGCACCGTGTAGGTCATCACCAGGAACACTTCCGCCGGATCGACGCTGCCCTTGGACGCCAGGCCCAGGGTGCGGATCAGCATCATCGTCATCACGATGGTGACAAGGACCACCAGCGTGGCCCCGAAGCTGCGCGACAGCTCCTTGCGTAGGGAGGAATGGAATAACATCGTTCAGGAAAAGAAGGATTATGGACTTTCAACTCAAGACACTCTCCATTGCCCAGGCCGCCACCGAAAAGGCCGATGCGCTGATCGTGCTCGCGGCATCCCCTGGCGACGAGGCCACGGGGCCCCTGGCAAGCCTGCTCGCGCAAGCGCGCGAATCGGAAGACCTTCCCGCCAAGGCCGGCAAGCTGCTGCAACTCTACCGGCCCGAGGGCGTCACGGCGCCGCGCGTGGTGCTGGTATCGGTCGGCGACGGCGCGGCCGCGTCGGTGCGCAGCGCGGTCAGCGCTGGCGTGCAGGCGGTCAAGGCCGCCAACCCCAAGCGGGTTGTAGTGGTGTTCGCGCAGCCCCTTGACGCCGCCGGACTCCAGCAGGCAATGCAGGCCGCTGCCGATGCCACCTATGTCTACACGACGACCAAGCCCAAGGCCGATGCACGCACCGTGCGGCAACTGGTGCTGGGCGTGCCCGACGCGGCCTCGCTGGAAGCGGCCTTCCGGGCGTCGTCTGCCACGGTGGCAGGCATCGAATTCGCCAAGGAGTGGGGCAACCGCCCGGCCAACCATTGCACGCCGGCCTTGCTGGGCGAGGCCGCGAAGGCGCTGACGGAGTTTCCGCGCATCAAGTGCGAAGTGCTCGGCCCCAAGGAGGTTGCCAAGCTGGGCATGGGCTCCTTTGCTGCGGTGGCGCAGGGTTCGACGCAGCCGCTTCGCTTCATCGTGTTGGAGTACCACGGCGCGGGCAAGTCCGATGCGCCGGTGGTGCTGGTGGGCAAGGGCATCACCTTCGACACGGGCGGTGTCTCGCTCAAGCCCGCGGCCGAGATGGACGAGATGAAGTTCGACATGTGCGGCGCGGCCAGCGTGCTGGGCGTGTTCCGTGCGTTGGCCGAATGCAAGCCGGCCATCAACGTGGTCGGGCTGATCCCCTCGTGCGAGAACATGAACGACGGTGCGGCGCTGAAGCCCGGCGACGTCGTGACCAGCATGAGCGGCCAGACCATCGAGGTGCTCAACACCGACGCCGAAGGCCGGCTGATCCTCTGCGACGCGCTGAGCTATGCCAAGCGCTTCGAACCCGCCGCAGTGATCGACATTGCCACCCTGACCGGCGCCTGCGTGGTCGCGCTCGGCGGTGTGCGCAGCGGCTTGTTCTCCACGGATGACAAACTGGCCGCGGCGCTCGAAGCGGCGGGCGAGCAATCGCTGGATCGCTGCTGGCGCCTGCCGCTCGACGAGGACTATGCGGAGGGTCTCAAGAGCAATTTTGCCGACGTGGCCAATATCGCCGGGCGGGCCGGCGGGGCGATCACCGCCGCCAAGTTCCTGCAACGCTTTGCCGGTGACTTCGCCTGGGCGCACCTGGACATCGCGGGCACGGCGTGGAAGAGCGGGGCGGCCAAGGGTTCGACGGGCCGTCCGGTCGGCTTGCTGATGGCCTACCTGCTCGACCGGGCCGCAGCTGAGGCGCCGGTTGCTCTAGCCGCGCCAGCCGTGCCACGCAAGCGCAAGACCCGGTGAGGAAGCTTCGCGCGTGACCGAGATCGACTTTCATTTCAATGCCGTCGACAAGGTCAGCCATGCCTGCAGGCTGCTGCGCAAGGCGGTCGTCGCGGGCGGGGCGAAAGTCGTGCTCGTGGCCGACGACGCCATGCTCGATGCGGTCGATGCGGCGCTGTGGCAGTTCTCGGCGGTCGACTTCATCGGTCATTGCCGCAGCGACAGTGAAGCGCACATCGTCGCCCGTTCCGCCGTCGTCCTTGCCGCCGCGGATGCGACCGGCTTGCCGCACCAGCAGGTGATGGTGAACCTCGGCGACGGGGTGCCGGCCGGCTTCGAGCGCTTCGAGCGCCTGATCGAAGTGGTGACGGGAGACGAGGCCGATCGGGTCGCAAGCCGCGCGCGCTGGCGCCATTACGCGGAACGCGGCTACGCGCTCAAGCGCCACGACCTGGCCGGAGGCGCCGCCTGATGGCCGGGCCGACACGAACCCCACCGCGTTTCGTGCCGACGCTCACGACCGTCGTGGAGCCATCGTCGCTCCTTTCGGCCGTGGCGGCCGATGCGACACCGGCCGCGCCCGAGATGCCGCCCGCCCGGCTCCCTGAATCGCCGCTGGCATTCCACAGCGCCTCGGAGGAGCGGGCCGCTCTCATGCCCACCGCGATGGTGTCGGACGCCGACGCTTTCCGGTTCGAAGAGGGGTTGTTGCACCGCGTGCTGCAGCGCATCGACCTCTCCCTGGAAGCGCGCCTGACCGACACCGTGTCGGCGGCGGTGCAGCAGCAACTGGACGCGATGTTGCCGCGCTTGCGCGATGAAATCGAAGGCGTTTTGCGCGAATTGGTGGTCGAGGCGCTGGCCCGGGAACTTGCGGAAAACACAGGGTCTACTACAGGTCAGCGCACTTAACCATTCAGATACACTCCGCGCCGGGTCGAGGGCGCGAGGGCGCCGTGAGGCGGACAAGGCGCGGATTTTGCTCTGTGTCTTGCCCGGTTCAATCGACCGGTTTTTTTGTGTTTTTTCATCCATGTTCTGGAGGTTCCCATGCAATTGAAATGGACTGCGGTCGCCCTGGCTGCTCTTACGCTAGTGGCTTGCGGCAAGAAGGAAGAAGCTGCCGCTCCCGCAGCGACGCCGGCGCCCACCGCATCTGCTCCCGCGCCCGCCGCACCTCCTGCCGGTGAATCGATCGTCGTCAAGATCGGTCACGTTGGCCCCACCAGCGGCCCCATTGCCCACCTCGGCAAGGACAACGAACTCGGCGCCAAGATGGCCATCGAAGACCTGAACGCCAAGGGCATCAAGATCGGCGACAAGGTTGCCAAGTTCGAACTGCTGGCCGAAGACGACGCCGGCGATCCGAAGCAAGGCACGGCAGTGGCCCAGAAGCTGATCGACAGCAAGGTCAACGGCATCGTGGGTCACTTGAATTCGGGCACCACCATCCCCGCGTCCAAGCTGTACAGCGACGCCGGCATCCCGCAAATCTCGCCGTCGGCAACCAACCCGAAGTACACGCGTCAAGGCTTCAAGACCACGTTCCGCGTGGTGGCTGACGACACGCAACTCGGCGGTACGCTGGGCAAGTACTCCGTCGAAACGCTCAAGGGCAAGAACATTGCCGTGATCGACGACCGCACGGCCTACGGCCAGGGCGTGGCCGAAGAGTTCGAGAAGTCGGCCAAGGCCTCGGGCGCGACCATCGTCGGCCACGAGTTCACCACTGCCAACTCGACCGACTTCAACGCCATCCTGACCAAGCTCAAGGGCGCCAAGCCCGACGTCTTGTTCTTCGGCGGCATGGACGCCGTTGCCGGCCCGATGCTCAAGCAAGTCAAGCAACTCGGCATGACCGTCAAGTTCATGGGCGGCGACGGCATGTGCACCAACGAGTTGCCCAAGCTGGCTGGCGATGCCGTCGGCGAAGAAATGGTCTATTGCGCCGAAGCCGGCGGTGTGGACGGCGATTTCAAGGCGCCGCTGGATGCCTGGAAGGCCAAGTTCAAGGAAAAGAACGGCGTCGAAGTGCAGATCTATGCGCCGTACGTCTATGACGCCGTGAACGTGATGGCAACCGCCATGGTCAACGCCAAGTCTTCGGACCCGGCCGTTTACCTGCCTGAAGTCGGCAAGGTCCAGTACAACGGCCTGACCGGGCCGATCGCTTTCGACGAGAAGGGCGACATCAAGAACGGCGCCCTCACGCTTTACACCTACAAGGGCGGTGTGCGCACGCAAATCGCCGTTGTGCGTTGAGTTGAGTTGCTCGTCAAAACGTGAAAAAGGGGCCCCTTCGGGCCCCTTTTTTTACATTTGGAACTTGCAAATTCACAATTTCGGGCTCATTGTGGGCACGGCTAGTGGTTTCTCCATGGGTCTCCTAACCACAGATCCTTAGGCCCGCATCGTGCGGGCCTCTTTTTTTCCACTTGCCAGAGGGACACGTGGCGATGCAAGGGACCGGTTCAGCACTCGGCCGGCGTGACCGTCAGTCCTTGCAATGGCGCGGCGACAACTGTCAGGACAGGGCGATCGACGGTCGTAAATGTATCGAGTTGCTGCCATGCGGGATCACCAGCCGCCGATGAGCCAGACGAAGCCGAAGTCGCCGGGTAGGGCGCGCATCTTCAGCCCCGCTCGCCCCAGGAGCGCTCGATCACCTTCCTGAATTCGACCTCCGTCCCGAGCGTGCCGAAGGCAAGGCCCCAGTCGCCGCCGAGCCGCGAGGCGCAGAACGCCTGCGACACATATGACGGGCTGAAGCGCAGCAGCAGCGAGGCCTGCAGCGCCAGCGCCGTCTTCTCGACGAGGCGGCGCGCGATGCCTTCCATCTGGTCGCGGCGTCCGATGGCGGTGCGCAGCCAGGCCGTGGTGCGGTCGAGGTGCGCGTCCATGCCCCTGGCCAGTTCGATCTCCTGCAGCACGGGCAACAGCGCGTCCGGATCGCGGTCGACGGCGCGCAGCACGTCGAGGCAGATCACGTTGCCGCTGCCTTCCCACACGCTCTGCACCGGCGCCTCGCGGTAGAAGCGCGGCATCATCGAATCCTCGATGTAGCCGAAGCCGCCGTGGCACTCCAGCGCCTCGAAGGCGTTGGCGCTGGCGCGCTTGGCCAGCCAGTACTTGGCGATGGCGGTGACGACGCGCGAGAAGCGGGCCTCGTTGTCATCGGTGGCGGCGCGGTCGATGCTGCCGGCCAGGCGCATCAGCAGGGCCGTCGCGGCTTCGGATTCGAGCGCGAGGTCGGCCAGCACGTTGCTCATCAACGGCTTGTCCACCAGCTTGGCGCCGAAGGCCGAGCGTTGCTGCGTGTGATGCAGCGCGCGGAACAGGGTCTGCCGCATGATGCCCGCGGAGATCGAGGCGCAACCCAGCCGCGTGAGGCTGACCATCTCGATGATGGTGCGGATTCCCTTGCCTTCGTCGCCGACACGCCAGGCCAGCGTGCCGTTGTATTCGATCTCGCTGGACGGGTTGGAGCGGTTGCCCAACTTGTCCTTGAGCCGCATGATCGAGAAGCGGTTGCGCGTGCCGTCGGGTAGCCAGAAGGGCACGAGGAAGCATGAGATCTGGCCCGGCGAGCCTTCGATCTGGGCCACCGTGAGGAAGCAATCCACCATGGGCGCCGAAAAGAACCACTTGTGGCCGGTGAGTTCGTAGACGCCGGCCTCCTGCGTCGGCCGCGCCACGGTAGTGTTGGCGCGCAGGTCGGAGCCGCCTTGCTTCTCCGTCATGGCCATACCGATCAGGGCTGCAGTCTTTTCCGATGAAGGGCGATAGCGCGGATCGTAGCTGGTGGAAGTGAGCAGCGGCTCCCACTGCGCACTGAGGGCGGGGTTGTTGCGCAGCACCGGCACGCCGGCATAGGTCATGTGCAGCGGGCAGAGCGAGCCGCTTTCCACCTGCGCCATCAGCATGCTCGACGCGGCTCGCGCGACATGGCTGCCGGCCTGCGGATTGCGCCAGGGCAGTGAATGCACCTCATGGCGGCGCGCGAGGCGCATCAGTTCGTGCCACGAGTGATGCAACTGCACTTCGTTGATGCGATGGCCGTAGTTGTCGTGCGTGTGCAGTTCGGGCACGTAGCGGTTGGCCATGTAGCCGTGGCGGATCGCCTCCGGGTCGGACAGGTCCCTGGCGAAGGCGTCGAGTCGCGGTGCGGCCCAGGCGGCGCCTTCGCGCGCCAGCCCTTCGCGCAACGCGTGGTCGCGGGCCAGCAGGTTGTAGCCGCCGTAGGGCGTCGGCTGGTTGAAGACTTCATGCGTGCCGTGGGCAGCATGGCGCGCGGCGGCCCGCGGTGCGGGTTCGGCGGCGAGAGCGGTGGCTTCGGTCATCGGGGCTTGCCTCATTCAGGGTTTGTTCGGAACGGATCGGATTAAATCAAATGATTTATTCGGTGTAAAGCACTTGACTTAAAGATTGGCTGATTCCAGAATCGGCTCCATGGTCACGACGACGAATCCCTCCGCCGGCAAGGCAAGGCGCAAAAGCGGCGCCGCGCCGGCCCCCAGCCTCGACAGCGCCGACGTGCTGCTCGTCACGGCGCAGCAGCTCTTTGCCGAGAAAGGCATCGATGCGGTGTCGATGCGCGAGATCGCCCGCGAATCCGGCCAGCGCAACAACTCGGCGCTGCACTACCACTTCGGCTCCAAGGAAGCGCTGATCCAGGCGATCCTGCAGCGGGGCATGGTGAAGATCGACGGCTTGCGCAACGACTACCTCGACCGCGTGTTCGTCGAGCAGCGATACACCGACTTGCGCGCGCTGGTCGAGGCCATCGTGTGGCCGCTGGCAACGGGCCTCGCGACCACGCAAGTGAACTCGTACAACCGCTTCCTCGCGGCGGCGCAAATGCATCCGGAAGTCGACCTCGCAGGATCGACGCGCGAGGATGGTGAGCGAGGTTTTCGCCGCATCCAGGATATGCTCGAGCCCTTGCTGCCCGCCGTGCCGCCGCTGCTGTTGCGCCAGCGCTTTCTTGCCGCCGTGGCCTTCGTGATCTTCAGCCTGGCCGACTTCGAGCGTCTCAAGACGCGGCGCGGCAAGAACAACCGCGGCTTCGACCTGCAGCGCGCCGTCGAGAACCTCATCGACATGCTGTGCGGGGCCATCTCGGCGCCGGTCTCGCCGCAGGTCGCGCAGCGCGTGGCCGAGCACGACCCACCCAAACCCTTTTCCGCCAGGGCCAAAGCGACGCCGTAGAAGCGTCGGGCCCGGCGGGCTTTTATTACCGCCTTTCGAACAATCAGGAGACAACGATGATCAAGGTAATCGGCATGCTGCTCGCGTGCTTCACGGCCTTCGCGCAACCGGTTGCGGCGCAAGAGGCCTTCCCCGGCAAGCCCATTCGCATCGTGGTGCCGTACACGCCGGGTGGTCCGACCGATACAGTGGCGCGCGTGGTGGGCCGCTCGGTCTCGACCCAGTTCGGGCAGCCGGTCATCGTCGAGAACAAGCCCGGCGCCGCAAGCACCATCGGCACCAACTACGTGGTGCACCAGCCGGCCGACGGCTACACGCTGGTGCTGGTGGCGGCGCACGTCGTCACCAACTCGGCGATGGGCATGCAGATGCCTTACGACCCGCTCAAGGACCTCACGCCCATCGGCGCGCTGACCTGGATGCCCATCCTGGTGGCCGCCAACCCGAGCGTGCCTGCAAAGGATCTCAAGTCGCTGATCGACTGGATCCGCAAGCAGGACAAGCCGGTGCAGTACGCCAGCCCCGGCGAAGGCACGATGACGCAGTTCTGGGGCGAGATGTTTGCGCAGCGCAACAAGCTGAGCCTGCAGCATGTGCCTTACAAGGGCTCGGCCGAAGCAGCGCGCGCAGCGGTCGGCGGCGACGTGCCGCTGCTGTTCGACGTGGCCGGCATCACCGCCACCATGATCGCGCAGGGCAAGCTCACCGGCATCGTCACGCCCGGCAGCCAGCGCGCACCCGGCCTGCCGAACCTGCAGACCGCCCGCGAAGCCGGCGTGCCCGACATGGAGGCCAACAGCTTTCTGGGCCTCATGGGCCCGGCCAACCTGCCGGTGGCCGTGCGCGACAAGCTCAATGCCGCCGTCAACCGTGCGCTCAAGGATCCCGAAGTGGTCGCAGCCGTCAGCGGCCTCGGCCTGACGCCAGCGGGCGGCACGCCCGACGAGTTCGGCAAGCTGCTCGCGTCCGAACTCAAGCGCTGGACAGAAGTGGGACGCGTCGCCGGCATCAAGGCCAGCAACTGACCATGCAAGAAACAGCAGACCAGCGGCCGCTCGCCGGAGTGCGCGTCGTCGAGTTCGGCCAGTTCATCGCCGGGCCGGGCGCGACGCAGATCCTCGCGGACCTTGGCGCCGATGTCATCAAGATCGAAAGCCCGAACGGCGACAACGGCCGGCGCTTTGGCGTCAGTGAAGCCACGAAGGGGCGTAGCGGGCTCTTCATGGCCTACAACCGCGGCAAGCGTTCCATCGTGGTCGACATGCGGCAAGCGGAAGGCCTGGCGATTGCGCGCGACCTGGCCTTGAAGGCGGATGTGGTCGTGCAGAACACGCGCGCGGGGGTCATGGAGTCGCTCGGGCTCGACGCCGGCGCGCTGCGCAAGGAGAAGCCGGGGCTGGTCCATGCGTCGATCTCGGGCTTTGGCTCCTTCGGCCCGTCGCGCAAGCGGCCCGGATTGGACATCGCGGCGCAGGCCGAGAGCGGGATGATGTCGATCACCGGCGAACGCGGCGGTTCACCCTTGAAGGCCGGCTTCCCGGTGGCCGATGTGTCAACGGCCAATGCCACAGCCAGCGCGATCCTCGCTGCGCTGTTTCGCCAAGCGCGCACCGGGCAGGGCGAGACCATCGAGACTTCGCTGCTCGCGGTCGCCATCTCGATGCAGGCGCAGATCTGGGCCGAGTACCAGTGCACCGGCAAGCTACCCGTGCGCTTTGGCAACGCCCAGCCGCTGGTCGCTCCGGCCGCTGACGTGATTGCGGTGCAGGACGGCCACATCGTCATCTCTGCCTATATGGACGACCACTGGCGTCGCTTGTGCAAGGCCATCGGCCTGCCTGCGCTCGCCATGGATCCCCTCTACGCAACCAATAACGATCGCGTGCGCAACCGCCCGGGCTTGATGGAGGTGCTGGGGCGCGAGCTCGGCCGCTACACCGGCGAGGAAGCGCGCGCGCTGCTTGAACGGCATGAGGTGGTCGTCGGCGTGGTTCGCGACTACACGCAGGTGCTGGCCAGTGCGGACGTGCAGGCGAGCGGGGTGTTCCAGGCGGTCGGGGATGGGCATGGTGGCGAACTGAAGCTGCCGGGCCTGCCTTTCCTGCTCGGCGAAGCGCTGGCCGATGGCCCGATGCCCGTCGTGCCGCGACTGGGCGAACACACGGCCGAGGTGCTGGCGCAGGCCGGCTACAGCGCGGACGACATCTCGCGGCTGCAAGCCGGCGGTGTGGTCGGTACGGCGCCCTGCTCGCTCGCGGCCTGAAGGTATTCACCTCCTGCGGGAACCTGGCGCCCGGGACGCCGATCCCGCCGTTCCTCCTTCTCTATTTGCACAAAGGCCTTCCACATGACAGCCGTTGTTCTCGACATCCACGATGGATGGGCGGAGCTGATCCTCAACCGGCCCGAGCGCAAGAACGCCATCGAAGGCACGCTCGCACAGGCCATGCACGACGCACTGCGACAACTCGCCCTGGACGATGCCGTGCGCGCCGTGGTGCTGCGTGGCGAAGGCGGCGCCTTCTGCTCGGGCCTCGACGTGAAAGCCTTCGGCGCGGAGCCGGCGCCTGAATGGAAGGCCGGCTTCCCTGTGTTGTGGGCGGCGGTGCACAACCAACTGCTCGCAAGCCGCAAGGTGCTGGTCGTCGCGCTGGAGCGCTATGCCATCAACGGCGGCGCCGCGCTCGCATTGGCCGCCGACCTCATGGTCTGCGGCGAGGGGGCTTTCCTGCAGGTCGGCGAGATCGGCATCGGCATGGCGGCGCCACGCAATGCGGCCTGGCTGGCGTTGCGCCATTCCGAAGCGGTCGCGGCGCGCGTATGCCTGATGGGCGACCGCATCGGCGCGGCCGACCTGCTTCGGCTGGGCATCGCGACCGAAGTGGTGGAAGACGGCGCGGTCGTCGCGCGTGCGCAGGCTATCGCGAAGGCCATCGCCGCCTTCCCCGCGCACTCGGTTCAGGCCATTAAGTCAGGCATGCGCGCGGCCACGATGCAGATGCCGCCCGAGCAGTGGATGGACGCCTGCGCCAAGGCCGATCTGCTGGACCGGCAAGGCGCGATCAGCCATGTGACGACCAACAAGTCGTGAAGACCGGCAGCGCCGGGCTGCTGCGCATTCACGTCGAGCCGTCCCGCGGCTGCCTTGCCTTGTCCAGCATGAACTCGATGAAGGTGGCGGCTGCGCGGGTGCGGTGGCGGCCTTGCATGTACAGCATGTACATGTGGGTGCCGAAGATCGAGAGGCGCCACTCGCTCAGCGCGGCGACCACTTCGCCGTCGGCCAGTTCCGCCTCGAACACATAGTCCGGCACGATGCCCACGCCCAGGCTGGCGAGGATCGCCTTGCGCAGGAAGAGGAAGTTCTCGGAGATGAGGGTCGGCTCCAGCAGCACCTCGTGCCGCTCCTGGGCCAGGTAGGCCGACACACGCAGCTGCCGCCCCATCACGGCCGAGGTGATCAGCGGCACGTGGCGCAGGTCGTCCAACTGCACCGGCAGGCCATGCTCGCGTGCCCAGGCGCTGCTGGCGCAGGCCACGTAGTTCACCGGCCCCATGTCGCGTGCCACCAGGTTCTGCGGCGGCTCGGACATCACGCGGATCGCGATGTCGACCTCCTCGCGCATCAGGTCTTCCACCCGGTTCTCGAACATCACGTCCAGCACGATGCCGGGGTAGAGGCGCTTGAATTCCACAAGCCAGTCGGACATGACGAGCTGCCCGTAGCCGCTGGGCACCGACAGCCGTACGCGGCCCTGCAGGCTCTGGCCGAGGGAAGTGACCGACTCGCGCGCGGCCTGCAGTTCGTCGCGGATGGCGCAGCCGTGCGCGTACAGGCGCAGGCCGATCTCGGTGGGCTCGATGCGGCGGGTGGTGCGGCGCAGCAGTTGCTGGCCCAGGCCGCGCTCGAACTGGCCGAGCCGGTTGCTCACGTTGGCGCGGCTCATGCGCAGGCGCCGCGCCGCCTCGCTGAGGTTGCCGGCTTCGACAATTTCTACGAACAGGGCGAGGGCGTTCTGGTCCATGGGCGGGTGGCTCCGCTGTCAATTAAAAGTTGACAGTGTGTCAATCACTGGGGGAATTGTAGATATCGGATTGCCATATCAGAATCCGCGTCAGGCCCCGCCCGGGGCGCATGTGCTTGCTTTCGGAGACACACCCATGACGACTGCTTCCATCACCACCCCCGTCGTTCGCAGCGCCCGCCATGGCGGCGTGCTGTGCATCACCATCGACAACGCGCCCGTCAACGCCATCTCGTCGGCCGTGCGCCGCGGGCTGAAGGAAGCCGTCGAGGCGGCCGACGCCGACGCCGCCGTGAAGGCGATCCTCATCGTGGGCGAGGGCGCCACCTTCGTGGCCGGCGCGGACATCCGCGAATTCGGCCAGGCGCCGCAGCCGCCCTCGCTGCCCGAGGTGTGCAACCGCATCGAGGCGTGCGGCAAGCCGGTGATCGCCGCGATCCGGGGCGCGGCGCTGGGCGGCGGGCTGGAGATCGCGCTGGCTGCGCACTACCGCGTTGCCCTGCAGGACGCAAAGCTGGGCCTGCCCGAGGTGCAACTGGGCCTCATGCCCGGCGCAGGCGGCACGGTACGCACGCCGCGCCTGGTCGGCGCGCAGGCCGCGCTGGACCTGATGCTCAGCGGCCGCCACGTGAAGGCCAAGGAATCTCTGTCGCTCGGCCTGTTGGACCGCCTCGCGGAAGGCGAGGACGCGCAAGTCGCGGGCCTGACCTATGCCAATGAACTGCTGGCACAGGGCGCCGGCGTGCGCCGCAGCCGTGACGCGCAGGGCTTGGCCGACCGCGCTGCCGCGCAAGCTGCCATCGACGCCGCCAAGGCCGACGCCGCGAAGAAGTCGCGCGGTCTTTTCTCCCCGATGAAGATCGTCGAGGCGGTCCAGACTGCGCTCGACAAGTCCTTCGACGAGGCAGTCAAGGCGGAGCGCGAGGCCTTCCTCGCCTGCATCGAGAGCCCGCAGCGCGCCGGACTCATCCATGCCTTCTTCGCCGAGCGCGAAGTGGCCAAGGTCCCTGAAGCCAAGGCCGCGCAGCCGCGCAAGCTGGAAAGCGTGGGCATCGTCGGCGGCGGCACCATGGGCGCCGGCATCGCCGTCGCCGCGATGGACGCGGGCTTGCCGGTGGTGATGGTGGAGCGCGACCAGGCGTCCATCGATCGCGGCCGCGCCAACGTCGAGAAGGTCTACGATGGCCTGGTCGCCAAGGGCCGCATGACGCCCGAGGCCAAGGCCGCCGTCATGGCCCGCTACACCGGCAGCACCGACTACGCCGCGTTCAAGGACGTCGATCTGGTCATCGAGGCGGTGTTCGAGGACATCGAGGTCAAGAAGGCCGTGTTCAAGGAACTGGACCGCGTGTGCAAGGCCGGCGCCGTGCTGGCCACCAACACCTCCTACCTGGACATCGACGCCATCGCCGCGAGCACCTCGCGCCCGCAGGACGTGGTCGGCCTGCACTTCTTCAGCCCGGCCAACATCATGAAGCTGCTGGAGATCGTGGTGCCCGCCAAGGTGAGCGCGGACGTGGTTGCCACCGCCTTTGCGCTGGCCAAGCGCATGAAGAAGGTGCCGGTGCGCGCGGGCGTGTGCGACGGCTTCATCGGCAACCGCATCCTGGCGGTGTACCGGCAGGCCGCCGATCACATCCTCGAGGACGGCGCCAGCCCTTACGAGATCGATGCCGCGGTGCGCGGCTTCGGCTACCCGATGGGTCCCTTCCAGGTCTCGGACCTGGCCGGCGGCGACATCGGCTGGGCCACGCGCAAGCGCAAGGCCGCCACGCGCGACCCGAAGGCGCGCTACGTCGAGGTGGCCGACCGCATCTGCGAGCGCGGCTGGTTCGGCCAGAAGACGCAGCGCGGCTGGTACGTGTATCCCCAAGGTGCGCGCGCCGGCCAGGAAGACGCCGAAGTGCTGGCCATCGTCGACGCCGAGCGGCAGAAGAAGGGCATCGTGCCGCGCAAGTTCACGGCCGAAGAAATCATGCGCCGCTACATGGCCGCGATGGTCAACGAAGGCGCCAAGGTGGTGGCCGAGGGCATCGCGCTGCGCCCGCTGGACGTGGACGTGACCTTCCTCTCCGGCTACGGCTTCCCGCGCTACCGCGGCGGCCCGATGAAGTACGCCGACATGGTGGGCCTGCCGAAGATCCTCGAAGACATCCGCGCCTTCGCCAAGGAAGACCCGCTGTTCTGGCAACCCGCGCCGCTGCTCGAAAAGCTCGTGGCCGAGGGCAAGGACTTCGCCAGCCTCAACCAGCCGCAAGGCTGAACCCCATCCCCCTGCCGCATCCTCCTAAAGTGGAGGAGGGCGGCTTTCACCTCGAAACCTCCCAGGAGAAATCCCATGCGCCAGGCCGTCATCGTTTCCACCGCCCGCACGCCGCTCACCAAGTCGCACCGCGGCGAACTCAACATCACGGCCGGCCCGACGCTGGCCAGCTTCGCGGTGCGTGCCGCTGTCGAGCGTTCGGGCATCGATCCGGCGCTGATCGAGGACGCCATCCTCGGCTGCGGCTATCCGGAAGGGATCACTGGCCGCAACGTCGCGCGGCAGGCCATCATCCGCTCTGAACTGCCCCTGAGCATCGCCGGCACCACCGTCAACCGCTTCTGCGCCTCGGGCCTGCAGGCCATCGCCATCGCCGCCGGGCGCATCGTGGTGGACGGGGCGCCGGCCATGATCGCGGGCGGGGTGGAAAGCATCTCCGGCATCCGCACCCGCGACGACGGCAACTCCGGGCTGGACCCGTGGATCGTCGAGCACAAGCCGCAGCTGTACATGGAGATGATCGACACCGCCGACGTGGTGGCGCAGCGCTACGGCATCAGCCGCGAGGCGCAGGACCGCTTCTCCGTGGACAGCCAGCGCAAGACCGCCGAGGCGCAGGAAGCCGGCCGCTACAGCGAGGAGATCGTCCCCGTCACCACCACCATGGCGGTGGCGAACAAGGAGACCGGCGAAGTCGCCAAGAAGCAGGTGACGATCGACCACGACACCTGCAACCGCGCCGGCACCACCTACGAGTCGCTGGCCAAGCTGGCGCCGGTGAAGGGCGCCGACAAGTTCATCACCGCGGGCAACGCCTCGCAACTGTCCGATGGCGCCAGCGCCTGCGTGATGATGGAAGCGAAGGAAGCCGAGCGCCTCGGCCTGCAGCCACTCGGCGCCTTCCGCGGCATGGCGGTGGCCGGCTGCGAGCCCGATGAGATGGGCATCGGCCCGGTGTTCGCGGTGCCCAAGCTGCTGCAGCGCTTCGGCCTCACGGTGCAGGACATCGACCTGTGGGAACTCAACGAAGCCTTCGCCTCGCAGTCCATCTACTGCCAGCAGACGCTGGGCATTCCGGCCGGGCGCCTGAACGTGGACGGGGGCGCCATCTCCATCGGCCACCCCTTCGGCATGACCGGTGCGCGGCTGGCCGGCCACATCCTGCTTGAAGGGCGCCGCCGCAAGGCCAAGTGGGGCGTGGTGACGATGTGCATCGCCGGCGGCATGGGCGCGGCGGGCCTGTTCGAGATCTTCTGAAGCAAAAGGCCACGGCATGGACCTGAAGTTCACTCCCGAAGAAGAAGCGTTCCGCGGCGAGGTGCTGCACTTCCTGCGCGACAAGTTGCCCGAGCGGCTTTCGCACAAGGTGAAGAACGGGCTGCGCCTGACGCGTGACGACATGCTGCAGTGGCATGCCATCCTGCATGCGCGCGGCTGGCTGGCCAACCACTGGCCCGAGCAGTACGGCGGGCCGGGCTGGAGCCCGGTGCAGAAGTTCATCTTCGAGAACGAGTGCGCGCTGGCCGGCGCGCCGCGCATCGTGCCCTTCGGCCTGAACATGCTGGGGCCGGTGCTCATCAAGTACGGCAGCGAGGCGCAGAAGCAGCATTGGCTGCCCCGCATCCTGAATGGCGAGGACTGGTGGTGCCAGGGCTACTCCGAGCCGGGCTCTGGCTCGGACCTGGCGTCCGTCAAGACCACGGCGGTTCGGGACGGCGACCACTACATCGTCAACGGCCAGAAGACCTGGACCACGCTGGGCCACTACGCCAACATGATCTTCTGCCTGGTGCGCACCAACAGGGAAGCCAAGGCGCAGTCGGGCATCAGCTTCCTGCTGGTCGACATGAATTCGCCCGGCGTCGAGGTGCGGCCCATCATCACGCTGGAGGGCGAGCACGAGGTCAACGAAGTGTTCTTCAACGACGTGCGGGTGCCCGCCGAGAACCTGGTCGGCGAGCAGGACAAGGGCTGGACCTATGCCAAGTTCCTGCTGACCTACGAACGCACCAACATCGCGGGCGTGGGCTTCTCCGTCGCGGCGCTGGAAAAGCTCAAGCGCATCGCCGGCAAGGTCCGGCGCAACGGCCGCCCGCTGGCGCAGGACCCGCAGTTCGCGGCCCGCCTTGCCAAGGTCGAGATCGACCTGGAGAACATGAAGACGACCAACCTGCGCGTGATCGCCGCCGTCGCCGGTGGCGGCGTGCCGGGCGCGGAAAGCTCCATGCTCAAGATCCGCGGCACCGAGATCCGGCAGGAAATCTCCTCTCTGGCGCGCCGGGCGATGGGGCCGTATGCGCAGCCCTTCATCGAGGCCGCGTTGCACGAAGGCCATGACGAAGCGCCGGTCGGCCCGGCCGAGGCGGCGCCGGCGGCCTCGCTGTACTTCAACAACCGCAAGCTGTCGATCTTCGGCGGCTCCAACGAAATCCAGAAGAACATCATCTCCAAGATGATCCTGGGCCTGTGAGGGAAGCGACACCATGAACTTCGAACACACCGACGACCGCCGCATGCTGGCGGATTCGCTGGACCGCTTCATTGCGGAGCAATACGCATTCGGCACGCGAGACCGCATTGCGAAAAGCGACGAGGGCTACAGCCGCGAACACTGGTCGCAGCTGGCAGAAATTGGGGCCCTGGGCGCGCTGTTTCCCGAGGAGGTGGGCGGCTTCGGCGGGGCCGGCTTCGACGTGGCCGTTGTCTTCGAGAGCCTTGGCAAGGGTCTGGTGGTGGAGCCATTCCTCGGCGCGCTAGTTGTCGGCCGCGCCATCGCGCAGGCCGGCAGCGCAGGGCAGAAGGAGCGCATCGCTTCGCTGATCGACGGCAGCACCTTGGCCGCGCTGGCGCACGAGGAACCGGGCTCGCATTACGAGGCCACGTTGGTCGCCACGAAGGCCGAGCGCTCCGGCGATGGCTGGGTGCTGGACGGCGCGAAGGCGGTGGTGCAACAGGGCGCGCAGGCCGGCTTGTTGCTGGTGTCGGCGCGCACGCGTGGCGCCGACGACGATGCGGACGGCATCTCGCTGTTCCTGGTGCCGTCAGATGCGCCGGGCCTGGCCTGGCGTGACTACACGAAGATCGACGGCGGGCGCGCCGCCGAGTTGACGCTGCAAGGCGCGCGCGTGGGTGCCGATGCGCTGCTGGGCACCGAGGGGGCAGGCGCGCCGGTGCTCGAGCACGCGGTCGGCTGGGGCCTGCTGGCGCTGGCCGCGGAATCGCTGGGTGCGATGGAAGTCGCCAAGCGCGACACGCTGGAATACCTGCGCATCCGCAAGCAGTTCGGCGTGCCCATCGGCAGCTTCCAGGCACTGCAGCACCGCATGGCCGACCTGCTGCTGGAGATCGAGCAGGCGCGCTCGGCCGTCATCAACGCCGCCGCCGCGATCGACGGTGGCGAGCGCATCGGCCGCGAGAAGGCGCTGTCTGCCGCCAAGTACAGCATCGGCCGCATCGGCACCCGCGTCGCGGAGGAATGCATCCAGCTTCACGGCGGCATCGGCATGACCTGGGAGCTGCCGCTGTCGCACTACGCCAAGCGACTGGTGATGATCGACCACCAGCTCGGCGACGAAGACCATCATCTGGCGCGCTACATCGCGCTGGGCCAGGAGACCCTGCAATGACCGGGACCACCACCGTTCCCCCCATCCTCGTGCGCCGCGAAGGCCCGGTGCTGGTGCTGGCCATCCACACGCCCGGCAAGCGCAACGCGATCAGCCCCGGCCTTTACGCCGCGCTGGCCGAGGCGCTTGCATCTGCCAGCACCGATGCCACCGTGGGCGCCGTGGTGCTGACCGGCGCCGACGGCTACTTCTGCTCCGGCGGCGACCTGAACACGCTCGCCACCCGCCGCCTGCTCACGATCGAGCAACGTCTCGAAAAGCTCGAAGGCCTGCACGGCCTGGTGCGCCTGCTGCGCGACTTTCCCAAGCCCGTCGTCGCGGCGGTGGAGGGTGGCGCGGCCGGCGCCGGGTTGTCGATGGCGTTGGGCTGCGACCTGCTCGTGGCCGCGCGCGATGCGAGCTTCTCGGTGGCCTATGTGAAGGTGGGCCTGACGCCCGATGGCGGCGCCACCGCCTTCCTGGCGCAGGTGCTGCCGCGCCAGTTGCTGACCGAGATGTGCCTGACCGGCGACCGCATCGGTGCCGAGCGTCTGCACGCCCTGGGCGTGGTCAACCGGCTCACCGAACCCGGCGGCGCCGACGCCGAGGCCATCGCGCTGGCCACGCGCCTGGCGGGCGGCCCCGAGCAGGCGATGGCGCGCATCAAGACGCTGTGCCGCGAGGCGGTGTCGAGCACGCTGGACGCGCAACTCGACCGCGAGGCCGGGTTCATGGTCGAGGCTCAGGGCAGCGCGGAATCAGCAGCGGGCATCGATGCCTTCCTGGCCAAGCAGACGCCCGATTTCGTGCCGCTGCGGAGCAAGCGATGAGCGTGGCCGGCGAAGCCCGCCTGCCGCTCGCGGGCGCGACCGCGGAAGCCCGCCTGCCGCTCGCAGGCGCGACCGCGGAAGCCCGCCTGCCGCTCGCAGGCGTGCGGGTGCTGGACCTGTCGCGCGTGCTGGCCGGCCCCATGTGCGCCCAGGCGCTGGGCGACCTGGGTGCGGAGGTCATCAAGATCGAGCACCCTGGCCGTGGCGACGACACGCGCGACTGGGGCCTGCGTGTGGGCTCGCGTAACACCGCCTACTTCAACAGCGCCAACCGCAACAAGCAGTCGGTGGGCGTGGACCTGCAGAAGCCCGAGGGCCAGCGCCTGGTGCGCGAACTGGCCGCGAAGAGCGACGTGGTCATCCAGAACTTCAAGTTCGGCGGCATCGCGAAGATGGGGCTGGACTACGAGTCGGTGAAGGCCATCAACCCGGCCGTCGTCTACTGCTCCATCACCGGCTACCGCACCGACGGCCCCGAGGCCGCGCGCCCCGGCTACGACCTCGTGGTGCAGGGCGAGGCCGGCCTGATGGCGCTCAACGGCGAGGAAGGGCAGGGTCCCCTCAAGTTCGGCGTGGCGGCGGTGGACATGTTCACCGGCATGTACTCGGCGCAGGCAATCCTGGCGGCCCTGTTCGATCGCGAGCGCACGGGGCAGGGCAGGCATGTCGAGATGGCGCTGTACGACTGCGGCCTGATGATCACCGCCTACTACGGCATGGAGGCGCTGCTGATGGGCAACGACCCGCCCAAGTACGGCAACGCGCATCCTTCCATCGTGCCTTACGGCGTTTTCGACGCGGCAGACGGCCCGGTGGTCATCACCGTGGGCAACAACGCGCAGTACCAGCGCTTCTGCAGCGAGGTGCTGGAGCGGCCGGACCTGGCGACCGACGAGCGCTTCGCCACGAACCTGGCCCGTTCCAGCAACCGTCACGAGCTGCTGCCCGCGCTGCGCGCCGAACTGGCCCGCCGCCCGCGCGAGCTGCTGCTGACGCGCATGACGGCGGCCGGCATTCCCTGCGGCGAAGTGCTGGGCCTGCTGGAGGCCCTGCAGTCCCCGCGCAGCACCGAGGCGGGCCTGCTGGCCGAGCTTCCCAACCCCGAGACCGGCACGGTGCAAGTGATGGCGCCGCCTTACCGCATCGACGGCCAGCGCATGCCCGTGCGCGCCGCCCCGCCGCTGCTCGCGCAGGACACGGATCGCGTGCTCGGCCAACTGCTGGGCATGGACGCGCAAGCCATTGCCGCGCTCCGGCAGGGCGGCGTCCTGTAGCTTCACTTCTGATTTCCTGAAACGAGACTTCCTGATGAGATTCGATACCTTCACCCGCCGCACCCTGGCGATCGCCCTGGCCTCGCTGGCCGTCGTTGCGGCTGCGCCTGCCTCCGCGCAGGATTGGCCAGCCCGCCCGATCAAGCTGATCGTTCCTTTCCCGCCCGGCGGCCCGACCGACACCGCCTCGCGCGTGGTCGGCCAGAAGCTCGCCGAGCGGCTCAAGCAGCCAGTGGTGGTGGAGAACCGCGCCGGCGCGTCAGGCACCATCGCCGCACAGTTCGTGGCCAAGAGCGCGCCCGACGGCTACACGCTGATGATGCTCGCCACGCCCACGCTGCTGGCGCCCCACCTGTACAAGTCGGCAGGCTACGACATGGCCAAGGACTTCGCACCCGTTGCCAGCGTGTACGACCTGCCGATCGTCGTGGTGGTCAATCCCGCCGTGCTGCCCGACGTGAAGACCTTGGCCGACCTGATCGCCAAGGCGAAGGCCGAGAAAGGCCAGCTCAACTACACCAGCTCCGGCCCGGGCAGCTTCGGCCACCTCACGATGGAGATGCTCAAGGACCTGGGCGGCTTCGACATGCAGCACATCGCCTACAAGGGCGGCACGCCCGCCGTGACCGACCTGCTGGGCGGCCAGGTGCCGGTGATGTATGCCGACCTGGTGGCTGCGTTGCCGCACATCCAGTCCGGCAAGCTGCGCGCCATCGCCGTCGGTTCGCCGCAGCGCATCGTGCAACTGCCGGATGTGAAGACGATTGCGGAGCAAGGATTCAAGGGGTTCGACGCCGTCTCGTGGGGTGGTCTGCTGGCGCCGGCCGGCACGCCCAAGCCGGTAGTGGACCGTGTGAGCGGCGAGGTGAAGAAGATCCTGGCGGACAAGGACGTGCAGGAACGCCTGGTGAAGGCGGGGGCGGCGGCTGCCTATGGCGATCCGGCGCAGATGTCCTTGCGCATTCGCACTGACTTCGACAAGTGGGGGAAGGTGATCCGGGACAAGGGTGTGGCGGTCAACTGAAGCGGGCTTGGTGCGGGTTGGCAGCGACGAAACCGTGCCGCCACCGCACAACTCGATGGGTCGAGGCAGGGCCAATTGGCATGCGGACAACTTCCAACCCGTGAGGCCCAGAAAAGAAAAAAGCCCTTGAAATCAAGGGCTTTGTTCATCTTGGCGGAGCAGGCGGGATTCGAACCCGCGGAGGGCTATTAACCCTCACACGCTTTCCAGGCGTGCGACTTAAACCGCTCATCCACCGCTCCGAGCCTTCGATTCTAACCCGCAGAAGGGGTCGTTTTTCCGGCTTGCACCATTCGCATCGCCGATGCGATCAATGCGGCCGTCTCGGTCATGTTGCTGGGCACGATCAGCGTGGTCTTGGAGTCCGCAGCGACCTTGCTGTAGGCATCCACGGCGCGCTCTGCCACTTTGAGCTGCACCGCCTGCTCGCCGCCCGGCTCGCGGATGGCGGCCGCCACGCGCGAGATGGCGCCGGCGGTCGCCTCGGCCACCGCGGTGATGGCCGCTGCCTCACCCTGCGCGTTGTTGATCTGCGCCTGCTTCTCGCCCTCGGAGCGCGCGATGAAAGCCTCGCGCTCGCCGGTGGCGATGTTGATCTGCTCCTGGCGGCGGCCTTCCGATGCGGCGATCAGCGCGCGCTTCTCGCGCTCGGCCGTGATCTGGCGCTGCATGGCTTGCAAGATCTCCTTCGGCGGCGTCAGGTCCTTGATCTCGTAGCGCAGCACCTTCACCCCCCAGTTCAGCGCCGCCTCGTCGATCGCGGCAACCACCTGCGCGTTGATGATGTCACGCTCCTCGAAAGTCTTGTCGAGCTCCAGCTTGCCGATCACGCTGCGCAACGAGGTTTGCGCAAGCTGCGTCACGGCCACGATGTAGTTCGACGATCCGTAGCTCGCACGCATCGGGTCGGTCACCTGGAAGTAGAGGATGCCGTCCACCTGCAGTTGCGTGTTGTCGCGCGTGATGCAGATCTGGCTGGGCACGTCGAGCGGAATCTCCTTCAGGCTGTGCTTGTAGGCCACCTTGTCGATGAAGGGGATCAGGAAGTTCGGCCCTGGCGCCATCGTCCCGTTGTATTTGCCCAGCCGCTCGCGCACCCAGGCGTTCTGCTGAGGCACGAACTTGACCGACTGGCTGATGAAGATGATGGCGATGACGAGGATGACGGCTGCGACTTCCATGGTGCGGTTCCTTTGGCTTTTCGATTTCAGATCTTGTCGACGACCAGGCGGCTGCCGACCACCTCCGTCACGCGGTGCATGCCGGTCGCCGGCATGACGCCGGGGCGATGGATGGCCGTCCATTGGGCGCCGCGATAGCGCACGCTGGCGGTGCCGTCGCTGTTCCAGGCGTCGACCTGCACGCTGCCGCCGACGTCGAGGTTGACATTGGGGTTGGACTGCGAGGGCAAGTCGGGCGGCCGGCGCTTGCGGATGACGTACCAGCCCAGCACCGCGCCCACGCCGACCACGGCAGCCACGACCAGCTGCGTGGTGAAACCCGCCCCCAGATGCGCCGAGACGGCGGCCGCCGCAAAGCCCCCGCTCAGCAGCAGCAGGTAGACCGTGCCGGACATCAGTTCCAGCACGATGGCGGCCCCCGCGATCAACCACCAGATGGTGGAAAGCTCCATGAATTTGCTCCTGCATGTGAATCCGGCTGCATTCTCTGACATACGGTCAGATGGTGGACATTGGAATTCCTTACACTTCGCGCCTCTTTTCCCCATCCGGGCACGCCCATGAAATTCCGTTTTCCCATCGTCATCATCGACGAGGACTTCCGCGCCGAGAACACCTCGGGCCTCGGCATCCGCGCGCTCGCGCAAGCCATCGAGACTGAAGGATTCGAGGTTCTGGGCGTGACAAGCTATGGCGACCTGAGCCAGTTCGCCCAGCAGCAAAGCCGTGCCAGCGCCTTCATCCTGTCGATCGACGACGAGGAGTTCACGCCCGGCCCGGACCTTGACCCCGCCGTACTCAACCTGCGCACCTTCATCGAACAGGTGCGCCGCAAGAATGCCGAGGTGCCGATCTACATCTATGGCGAAACCCGTACCTCACGCCACCTGCCCAACGACATCCTGCGCGAGCTGCATGGCTTCATCCACATGTTCGAGGACACACCGGAGTTCGTGGCGCGCCACATCATCCGCGAGGCCAAGAGCTACCTCGAAGGCGTGCAGCCGCCGTTCTTCAAGGCGTTGATCGATTACGCGGAAGACGGCTCGTATTCATGGCATTGCCCGGGCCATTCGGGTGGCGTGGCCTTCCTGAAGAGCCCGGTCGGCCAGATGTTCCACCAGTTCTTCGGCGAGAACATGCTGCGTGCCGACGTGTGCAATGCGGTGGAAGAACTCGGCCAGTTGCTCGACCACACCGGCCCGGTGGCTGCCAGCGAACGCAACGCGGCGCGCATCTTCAACGCCGACCACTGCTTCTTCGTGACCAACGGCACCAGCACCAGCAACAAGATGGTGTGGCACCACACGGTGGCGCCCGACGACGTGGTGGTGGTCGACCGCAATTGCCACAAGTCGATCCTGCACGCGATCATCATGACCGGCGCGATTCCGGTCTTTATGAAGCCGACGCGCAACCACTTCGGCATCATCGGCCCGATCCCCAAGAGCGAGTTCGAGCAGAGCGCGATCAAGGCCAAGATCAAGGCGAACCCGCTGCTCGCGCACGTCGATCCCGACAAGGTCAAGCCGCGCGTGATGACGCTCACGCAGTCGACCTACGACGGCGTGATCTACAACACCGAGACCATCAAGGGCATGCTCGACGGGTACGTCGACACGCTGCACTTCGACGAGGCCTGGTTGCCGCACGCGGCCTTCCATCCGTTCTACGGCGCCTACCACGCGATGGGCAAGCGCCGGGTGCGCCCGAAGGACTCGCTGGTGTTCGCCACCCAGTCCACCCACAAGCTGCTGGCCGGCATCAGCCAGGCCAGCCATGTGCTGGTGCAGGACTCGCAGAACCGCGCGCTGGACCGCGACCTGTTCAACGAGGCCTACTTGATGCACTCGTCCACCAGCCCGCAGTACGCGATCATCGCGAGTTGCGACGTGGCCGCCGCCATGATGGAGCCGCCCGGCGGTACCGCGCTGGTGGAGGAATCCATCCTGGAGGCGCTCGATTTCCGCCGCGCCATGCGCAAGGTCGAAGATGAGTTCGGCAAGGACGAGTGGTGGTTCAAGGTCTGGGGCCCCGAGAAGCTCGTCGACGAGGGCATCGGCCGCGCCGAGGACTGGGTCATGAAGGGCGAGGGCAGCAGCGAGAAGAAGACCAAAAGCTCGGCGCGCAACTGGCACGGCTTCGGCAAGCTGGCCGACGGCTTCAACATGCTCGACCCGATCAAGTCGACCATCGTCACCCCGGGCCTGGACCTGCAGGGCAAGTTCGCCGAGACCGGCATCCCGGCCAGCGTGGTCACCAAGTTCCTCGCGGAGCACGGTGTGATCGTCGAGAAGACCGGGCTCTACAGCTTCTTCATCATGTTCACCATCGGCATCACCAAGGGCCGCTGGAACACGCTGTTGACGGCGCTGCAGCAGTTCAAGGACGACTACGCGCGCAACCAGCCGATGTGGCGGATCCTCCCGGAGTTCTGCCAGCAGCATCCGGGCTATGAGCGCCTCGGCCTGCGCGATCTCTGCAATCACATCCACAAGCTCTATGCGCGCTACGACGTGGCGCGGCTCACCACCGAGATGTACCTGAGCGACCTGACGCCGGCGATGAAGCCCAGCGACGCCTACGCGCACATCGCGCACCGCAAGACCGAGCGCGTGGAGATCGACAAGCTCGAAGGCCGTATCACCACCAGCCTCATCACGCCATACCCGCCCGGTATTCCGCTGCTGATCCCGGGTGAGGTGTTCAACAAGAAGATCGTCGACTACCTGAAGTTCGCGCGCGAATTCAACACCGAGTGCCCAGGCTTCGAGACGGACATCCACGGGCTGGTGGCGAAGGTCGACGAGACGGGCAAGAAGCGCTATTACGCCGACTGCGTGCGGGCCGGCTGAACCTTCGGGGCGTCTTCAACCCAGGCGCAAGGTCATCACCCCGGCCGCAATGACGAGAGTGCCGATGGCCCGCTGCCAGCCAAAGGCCTCGCGCAGGAAGAGGGTGCCGATCAGCGCGGCGAACAGCACCGAGGTCTCGCGCAGCGCGGCGACGACGGCGACCGGCGCGCGGGTCATCGCCCACAGGGCGACGCCGTAGCTGCCGAGCGAGGCCGCGGTGCCGAGGAATGCGATCGGCCAGCGGCGCTTCATGTAGCGCAACGCCGCAAGACGTTGGCCTGGGCGGCGCCAGAGTACCAGCAGCAAGTACGGAATGCCGTCGAACACGAACAGGCCCGCGACATAGGCCACCGCGCTGCCGGAGACGCGCACGCCGATGCCGTCGACGATGGTGTAGACAGCGATGATCGCGGCGTTGGCGAGCGCAAAGCCGATCGCCTTGCCGCGATGCGAGGTGCCATCGGGAGCCGCCGCCGAGCGGGACAGGCCCAGCGTGAAGACGCCGATGCAGAGGACGGCGACGCCGATCCAGGCCGTGGCGGAAATGCGTTCGCCGATGAAGGCCATGCTGCCGAGCGCCACCAGCAGCGGGGCGCAGCCGCGCATCAGCGGGTAGGTCAGGCCCAGGTCGCCATGCTTGTAGGCGCCGGCGAGCGCGATGTAGTAGCCGAGGTGGATGGCGAGCGATGCGGCCATGTACGGCCATGCCGCGCGGTCCGGCAGGCCGCTGCTCATCAGGAGCGGGATCGCCACGAAGATGCCGAGGCTGTGGACGAGGGCCGTGTCCAGCGCCTTGTCTCGGCCGGCCTTGATGAAGGCGTTCCAGCCCGCGTGCAGCAGCGCGCCGAAGAGTACGGCGAGAACGATCGGGCCGGTCAGTGTCACGCGGCGGCCAGCACGCAGCTTCTGGCGCGCGCCAGGTAGTGCCCGAGCGGCGGGGTCTGGAGATCGGGCGACTTGGCCAGGTCGTCCCACAGGCGCACCTGCACGGCATCGGCTGCATGCGCACGGCCGATGAACTCGCGGGCCTGCGCGGCGGAGAAGGTGCCGCCCTGCAGCTCAAGGCTGCGCTTCGAGTCGGCGGAAAGCGCCTGCCAATAGTCGGGCCGCGTCGCGCACAGGTAGCGCTTGGCATCGACGTGCCACTGGATCGCGCCCAGCACGCGCTCGCCGAACACGCCGCGCAGGAAGGGCAGGGCGAAGTACTGGTGCACGTCGTCGATGCCGCGCAGCGTGGGCGATTCGCCTTGGTCGTTGAGCAGGTGGCCGAGGTCGTGCAGCAGGGCTGCGGTGACGAGTTCATCATCCGCGCCGGCCTGCTCGGCGAGCCACGCGGTCTGCAGTGCGTGCTGCAGCTGGGTCACCGGCTCGCCGCTGTAGGTGGCCGCGCCGTGGCGGGCGAACAGTGCCTCGATGTCGGTCAGGGACAGGGCCATCGTCGACGTCTTCTCAGGCTTCCACGGCAGCGGTGGACCCGGAAAGGGGCGCCTTGGCCTCCGCGGCCTGCTTCTGCGCGTAGTTGCGCTGGGTGCGCTCGCGGCTGTTCATCACGTGCTGGTACATCGCCTGGCCCGCGGCTTCGGGGTCGCCACCGGCGATGGCCTTCACGATCTGCCGGTGCTCGCGCGCATAGACCGCCATCGATTCGCTGGTGAGGTTCTGCCGGCGGAAAAGCGAAAGCTCGTTGACGAGCTTGCGGTAGGTCGCCGTGAGCTTGGCATTGCCGGCCAGTTCCAGCAGGCGGTCGTGGAACTTCAGGTTGTAGTGGTGGAAGTCATGCGCGTTGTCGGCTTTCACGGCCTGGTCCATCGCATCGGCCAGTTGCCGCAGTTTCTTGACCTGGGCGGTAGCCAGGCCCTGCGCGAGCTTGCGGCCCACGTAGAGGTCCATCACGGCGCGCACCTCGAAGATCTCGAGCGCCTCCTCGATCGGCACGTGGCGCACGAACACGCCGCGGTTCTTGATGGTGGTCACGAGGCCGGCTTCCTCGAGCATGCGGAAAGCCTCGCGTACCGGCCCGCGCGAGACGCCGATCTGCTCGGCCAAGGTGGACTCGGTGAGCTTGGCGCCGGAGGGCAGGTCGCCGTCCAGGATCATGCGTTCGATCTCGGCCTGCACCAAGGTGGCGAGCGAGGTGCACTGAAGCTGTGCGATGGCGGGATTGCTGGAGATCTTCGTGGCCATGGTGGGATCGTAGGTTGCCCATCGCAGATTGTCTACGATCTACGAACAACAATAGACAAAGTCCTGCGGCAGGCCCCGATTTTGCTAGGTGCATGTGTCACGAGCGTGTCGTTTCGTGTCGGCAAAGTTGCTGTCTTTTCGAACCAGGAGTGGGCAGATGAAATTCGCAAGATCGATGGTGGCCGGCTTGCTCGGCGTGGCATGCATGGCAGGCGCGTGGGCGCAGAAGACCCAGCTCGTGGTCTACACCGCGCTGGAGACCGACCAGCTGAAGGCCTACCAGGAGGCCTTCAACAAGGTCAACCCCGACATCGACATCAAGTGGGTGCGCGACTCGACCGGCGTGATCACGGCCAAGCTGCTGGCCGAGAAGGCCAATCCGCAGGCCGATGCGATCTGGGGCGTGGCCGCATCGAGCCTCGCGCTGTTCGATCGCAACGGCATGTTGCAGCCCTATGCGCCGCTGAACCTCGACGCGATCATGCCGCAGTACCGCGACAAGAAGTCGCCGCCGGCCTGGTGGGGCATGGACGTGTTCGGCGCCGTGGTGTGCGTGAACACGGTCGAGGCCAAGAAGAAGAACATCCCGATCCCGACCACGTGGAAGGACCTGACCAAGCCCGAGTTCAAGGGCCAGGTCGTGATGCCGAATCCGGCCTCCTCGGGCACCGGCTACTTCGACGTGGTGGCATGGCTGCAGATGTGGGGCGACGACGCGGGCAAGGGTGGCGGCTGGAAGTACATGGACGCGCTGCACGAGAACATCGGCCAGTACACGCACTCCGGTTCCAAGCCCTGCAACATGGCGGCGGCCGGCGAATACGTTGCAGGCATCTCCTTCGAATACCGCGGCTACACCAACAAGGCCAAGGGCGCGCCGATCGAACTGGTGTTCCCCAAGGAAGGCCTGGGCTGGGACCTGGAAGGCTATGCCATCTACAAGGGCACGAAGAAGCTGGAAGCCGCGAAGAAGCTGGCCGACTGGGCCTCGTCGAAGGACGCGATGCTGCTCTACGGCAAGAACTTCGCGATCACGGCGCAGCCGGGCGTGGCGCCCAAGCTGCCGAACATCCCGGACGACTACGAGGCACGGCTGATCAAGCTCAACTTCGACCAGGCTGCCGCCGGCCGCGACCGCACGCTGGCCGAGTGGACCCGACGCTACGACGGCAAGAGCGAACCGAAGAAGTGAGATCGCAAGCAAGCGCAGGCGGAGGCGAGGGCGAGGGCGACGACGCCACCTACCTCGAACTGCGGGGCATCAAGAAGAGCTTCGGCGCCTTCGTGGCGCTGGACGACATCCACCTGTCGATCCGGCGCGGCGAGTTCGTCTGCTTCCTCGGGCCGTCGGGCTGCGGCAAGACGACGCTGCTGCGGATCATCGCGGGGCTGGAGATGCAGTCGGCCGGACGCATCCGGCAGGGCGGGCGCGACATCTCGGTGCTGCCGCCCGCGGGCCGCGACTACGGGATCATGTTTCAGTCCTATGCGCTGTTCCCGAACCTCACGGTGGCGCAGAACGTCGCCTATGGCCTGGTCAACCGCAGGCAGTCGCGGGCGCAGATCGCGCCGCGCGTCGACGAGCTGCTGCAACTCGTCGGACTGCCGGGCAGCGGCGCCAAGTACCCGGCGCAGATGTCGGGCGGGCAGCAGCAACGCATCGCGCTGGCGCGCGCGCTGGCCACCTCGCCGGGACTGCTGCTGCTCGACGAGCCGCTGTCGGCGCTGGACGCCATCGTGCGCGTGCACCTGCGCAACGAGATCCGCGAACTTCAGCGCAAGCTCGGCGTGACGACGGTGATGGTGACGCATGACCAGGAAGAGGCGCTGTCGGTGGCCGATCGCATCGTGGTGATGAACCAGGGCGTGATCGAGCAGGTCGGCACGCCGATGGAGGTGTACCGCGAGCCGGCCTCGCCCTTCGTCGCCGACTTCGTGGGCAAGGTGAACCGGCTCGCAGCCGTGGCAGAGGGCGACCGCTGGTTCCGCTGCGGCGAGATGCGGCTGCAATGCCAGCCCGGCAATGGCGCCGACTTCCGGCCGGGGCGCGAGGTCGCGCTCTACCTGCGCCCGGAAGACCGCGTGATCGATGGGGTGCGCGAAGACGATCCGATGCGGTGCGTCGGCACGGTACGGCATGTCGAGTTCCTCGGCGGCAACTGCCTGGCGGAAGTGGCGGTCGATGCCATTCCGGGCCAGCCTTTGCAATTGCAGTTCTCGCTGAATCAGATGGACGAGTTCGGCGTGCGCGAGGGGGCGCAACTGAACTTCGCCTTGCGCGCCGATCGGCTGCGCGTGTTCCCCGTGGCCTTGGGCAGCTGAGCATGGTCGCTGCCGTCTGGAAGGCTGCGCCGCCGAAGCAGCAGGCGCAATGGGCCGACCGCCTCGCCAACCTGGCGCTGCTGGGCACGGTCGCGCTGCTGTGCATCGGGCTGCTCGCGCCCTTGCTGCTGATCCTGTCGAAGGCGCTCGATGCGCCCGAGGGTGGGCAAGCGTCGGGCCTCGACGCGTTTGCCGCGTACCTCGCATCGCCGGCACTGCTGCAGAGCCTCGGGCACAGCGTGCAGGTATCGGTTCTGGTCACGCTGATCGTGGTGCCGCTGGCCTTCGCCTTCGCCTATGCGCTGACGCGAAGCTGCATGCCGGCCAAGCCGCTGTTTCGCGCGATCACGCTGCTCCCGCTGCTGGCGCCGTCGCTGCTGTCGGCCATCTCGCTGATCTACTGGTTCGGCAACCAGGGCATCGCGAAGGAGCTCTGGCTGGGGCTTGGCTTCAGCGGCATCTACGGCGCATCGGGCATCGTGCTGGCCGAATGCTTCGCCACCTTTCCGCATGTGCTGATGATCCTGGTGACGGCCTTGTCGCTGGCCGACGCGCGGCTGTACGAGGCGGCCGATGCGCTGGGCACGCGCACCTTGCGGAAGTTCTTCACCATCACGCTGCCCGGCGCCAAGTACGGGCTGATTTCCGCGGCACTGGTGTGCTTCACGCTGGTCATCACCGACTTCGGTATTCCGAAGGTGGTCGGCGGCAACTTCAACGTGCTGGCGACCGACGTGTTCAAGCTGGTGATCGGGCAACAGGACTTCCAGCGCGGAGCGGTGGTCGCGCTGCTGCTGTTGACGCCGGCTGCGCTCACCTTCGGCATCGACTACCTGGTGCAGCGCAAGCAGACCGCGATGCTGACGGCGCGGGCCGTGCCGCTGGTGCCGCGGCGCGCGCCGCGCTTCGATGCGGCGATGACCGTCTATTGCATGCTGATCGTCGCCTCGATGCTGGCGATGTTCTTCATGGCCGTGTTCGCCTCGTTCGCGACCTTGTGGCCCTACAACCTCAAGCCGAGCTTCGTCCACTACGTCTCGGGGCTGGTCGATGCGGAACTCGGCGATGCGATGCTCAACAGCCTCAAGCTGTCCGCATGCACGGCCGTGATCGGCACCGCGGTGGTGTTCGTCGGCGCCTACTTGCTGGAGAAGACGCGTGGCCTGGATTGGGTGCGGCCGGTCATCCGCCTCATGGCGATGCTGCCGATGGCCGTGCCGGGGCTGGTGCTGGGCCTGGGCTACATCTTCTTCTTCAATGCGCCCGCCAACCCGCTGAACTTCCTTTACCGCACGATGGCGCTGATGGTGCTGTGCACGATCGTCCACTTCTACACCACCGGGCACCTGACCGTAGTGACCGCGCTGAAGGCCATCGATGCCGAGTTCGAGGCCGTGTCGGCCTCGCTCAAGGTGCCGTTCTACAAGACCCTCTGGCGCGTCACCCTTCCGATCTGCCTGCCGACGCTGCTGGATGTATCGCGCTATTTCTTCATCAATGCGATGACGACGATCTCGGCGGTGGTGTTCCTGTATTCGCCCGACACCAAGCTGGCTGCGGTCGCGATCCTGAACCTCGACGAGGCCGGCGACACCGGGCCTGCCGCGGCCATGGCGGTGCTGATCGCCGCGACCTCGGCGGTGGTCACGCTGCTGTACATGGCGCTCGGCAAATGGATCGACCGCCGCACGCAGGCATGGCGTGTGCCCGCGCGATGACGAGCCCCTGAACATGGCATCCATCGACACATCGTTCGATCTCATCGTGGTTGGCGCCGGCATCGTCGGCCTGGCGCATGCCTACACGGCCGCGAAGCGAGGGCTGCGCGTGTGCGTGGTCGAGCGCGACGCGGCCTGCGTGGGCGCATCGATCCGCAACTTCGGCTTCATCACGGTGACGGGGCAGGGCGCGGGCGACACCTGGCGGCGGGCGCGACGCGCGCGCGCCGTGTGGGGCGAAGTCGCGCCGCTGGCGGGCATCGCCACCTTGCATCACGGGCTGTACCTCAGCGCTTTCCGGCCGCAGGCGCTCAAGGTGCTTGAGGAATTCATGGCCACCGAGATGGGCGAAGGCTGCGAACTGCTCGACGTGGGCGAGGCCGCGCGTCGTGCGCCAGCGCTGCGGCTCGACGGTGCGCAGGGCGTGCTCTACAGCCCGCATGAGATGCGCGTCGAATCGCGCACCGCCATCGGCCTGCTGGCGCGCTGGCTGGCCAAGACGCACGGCGTGGTCTTCCGCTTCAGCGAAGCCGTCCTCGAAGTCGCGACGCCGCGGGTGCGCACCTCGCGCGGCGTGCTGCACGGCACGCGTGTCGCTGTCTGCACCAACACCGATCTCAATGGCTTGTTCGCCGAGCGCCTCACGCCCCACCAGTTGCGCCTCTGCCAGTTGCACATGCTGCGCGTGCAACCCGAGCCGGGCTTCAGGCTGCCCGGCTCCGTGATGAGCGATCTGAGCCTGGTGCGCTACCACGGCTACAGCAAGCTGCCGTCCGCGGCAATCCTGCTGGAGCAGATCCGCCGGGAGGAGGGCGAGTCGCTGGACAACGGCATCCACCTCATCGTCGTCCAGAGCGCGGACGGCTCGCTCGTGGTCGGCGATTCGCACCACTACGGCGCGGCGCCCGAACCCTTTGCCGACCTGCGCGTCGACGACCTGATCCTCGAACACCTGCACAAGACGCTGCGCCTGCAGCGGGCGAAGGTGACCGAACGCTGGGTCGGGACCTATCCCTCGTCTGCCACCACCGACTGCCTCATCGACAAACCCGACGACGCTACCCGCCTGGTCCTCGTCACCAGCGGCACCGGCGCAAGTACCGCCTTCGGCATCGCCGAAGATGTGTTCGCGGGCTGGTAACCGATTCCCTCCAGAAAGCAAGACATGCCAACTCACCCCACCACCCTCAGCGCCGTCGTCTTCGACTGGGCCGGCACCATCATCGACTTCGGCTCATGCGCGCCGATGGGCGCCTTCGTGCGGCTGTTCGAGAAGTTCGACATCGACCTCACGATCGCCGAGGCGCGCGGCCCGATGGGCATGGCCAAGTGGGACCACATCAAGGCGCTGGGCACGCTGCCGCGCATCGCCGCGCAATGGGAAAAGGCGCACGGCAAGGCCTTCACCGACGCCGACGTGGACCATCTCTACGAAGTCTTCACGCCGATGAGCGCCGTGGCCGCCGCCGAATATGCGGACTTCATTCCCGGCGCGGTGGACACGGTGAACGCGATCCGCGCACGCGGCCTGAAGGTCGGCTCCACCACCGGCTACAACCGCGAGATCATGGCCGCCGTCACGCCCATCGCCGCGGCCGGCGGCTACGTGCCGGACAACCTGGTGTGCGCCGGCGACCTGGCCGCCGGCCGTCCGTCGCCGCTGGGCATGTACCGCACCTTCGCCGACATCGGCGTGTGGCCACCGGCCAGCGTGGTCAAGGTCGACGACACCGGCTACGGCATCGAGGAGGGCGTGAACGCCGGCACCTGGGCCGTGGGCCTGGCGGTCAGCGGCAACGAGATGGGGCTGTCGCTCGCGGAATGGCAGGCGCTCGATGAACAGCGCCAGGACACGCTGCGCCAGGGCGCCACGGCCCGGCTCAAGGCGGCCGGGGCGCACTACGTGATCGATTCGGTCGCCGATCTGCTGCCGGTCCTCGACGACATCGAGCAAAAGCTGAAGCAGGGCCTCAAGCCCTGATCCGCTTTCGCGGTCGAACGCTTGACTGCGTTGGAGCGCCTTGCCTCAACCAACCAGGTCGGGGCGCACTCGCAGGAAGCGCGCGAACCGCGGCAGGCCGCTCGGGTTCTTGCCGTTGTAGCGGTACGTGACCCAGGCGCCGACCGGCGGCGGGTCTTCGCGGTCGGCATCGGTGAAACCGCCGCCCAGCTTGAAGCGTTGGCCTTCCGGCGTCTCGACCACCAAGGCGCCGAGCCGGCCGGCGTGCTTGCCCTTGCCAGGCACGACGCCCACCACCCGCGCCTCCGCATCGTCGAAGGGCTTGAACTTCAGCAGGTCGCTGGTGCGCTCACCGCGATAGAGCGAAGTCCCCTTGTGCAGCATCAGCCCTTCGCCGCCTAGCTTGAGGGTCTTCTCCAGCAGGGCCTGCAGTTCGGCCGGCGTGGTCGCGCGTTGCTGGGCCACCAGCACCACCCAAGGCGCCGCCGTGACGGGCAGCAGCTTTCTCAACGCGGCCAGGCGGGCATTGAAGTCGCCCGGTTGCATGGGCAGGTCGAACACCATGAAGCGCATCTCGCGCCATGCCGCGCCGTTGGGCGTCTGGCTGCGCACCGTGGACGTGGCCAGGTTGAACTTGCCCCGGCCCGCCCAGAGTTCGCCATCCATCGGGGTGCCCGGCATCGGTGCGGTGAACCACGCGGGCGCCACGATCGGTTCGCCATTGCGGGTCCAGAACTGCTTGCCGTCCCAATAGCCGCGCACCCCGTCGAATTTCTCGCTGACCCAATAGTCATCGAGCGGCATCCCGGGCCGGTACACCTCGGCCAGCATCACGGGCCTTGGCGCCGCGAACGTTGGGTTGCCCAGGCTGAATGACAGAACGCCCAGGGCGAGAAAATTTCGCCGTTTCAACATACTTCCCTTTGGATACGCTGGCCGCTTGCGCCCTTCCCCGAGCGGTGCGGCACTTGTGAAAACCGAAAAACTCAGGCGGCAGGTTCCGTCAGGCCCCCTACGACCTGGCTGAAGCCGCCGTCGACGTAGGTGATCTCGGCGCTCACGCCGCTGGCGAGGTCGCTCAACAGAAAGGCAGCCACGTTGCCCACTTCGTCGATCGTCACGTTGCGACGCACGGGCGCCGTCCTGGCGACGCCGTTGAGCATCTTGCCGAAATCCTTGATGCCGCTGGCCGCCAGGGTCTTGATAGGACCGGCGCTGATGCCGTTGACGCGCATGCCCTTGGGGCCCAGCGATTCGGCCAGGTAGCGCACCGATGCTTCCAGGCTGGCCTTGGCGAGTCCCATGGTGTTGTAGTTGGGCAGGGCGCGCACGGAGCCCAGGTAGGTGAGGGTCAGCAAGGCCGACTTGTCGTTGAGGTAGGGCAGGGCCGCCTTGGCCATTGCCGGGAAGCTGTACGCGCTGATGTCGTGCGCGATCCTGAAGCCTTCGCGCGACAGGCCTTCGAGGAAGTCGCCCGCGATGGCTTCGCGCGGCGCAAAGCCGATGCTGTGCACGAAGCCGTCGAACTTGGGCCACGTCTGGGACAGGTCCGCGAACAGCTTGTCGATCTGCGCGTCGTCGCCCACGTCGCAATCAAAGATCAGCCTGGAGTCGAAGTCGGCGGCGAACTCGGTGATGCGGTCCTTGAAGCGCTCGCCTACATAGCTGAAGGCCAGTTCCGCACCTTGCGCGTGGCATGCCCTGGCAATGCCGTAGGCGATGGAGCGATTGCTCAGGACGCCTGTGATCAGAAGTTTTTTGCCAGCGAGAAAGCCCATGGTCGTTGCCTCTTTCAAATCTTGGGCAGAATTCTCGCATGCGAGGTTGGCTGCTTTCGATGGTGATGCTCTGCGCGGCCTGCTTCGGCGGGCCGGCTTGGGCCGTGCACGGCATGGGCATGGGTTATGAGCCCAAGTACGGCCGGTCCTTCAAGCACTGGGACTACGTCAACCCCGAAGCGCCCAAGGGCGGCTCTCTCACGCTGTCGGCCAGCGGCACCTTCGACAAGCTCAATCCCTTCATCCTCAAGGGCCGGCCTCCGGTGGGCATGGGCTATAGCGCCAACGGCTTCGTGTTCGCGGAATACAGCCTGCTGTTCGAATCGCTGATGACGCACAGCGAGGACGAGCCATTCTCCAACTATGGCATGCTGGCCGAGGACGCCGAACTCGCAGCCGACCACCTGAGCGTCACCTTCCGGCTCAATGCCAAGGCGCGCTTTTCCGATGGGACACCGGTGCTGGCGAAGGACGTGAAGTACTCCTTCGACACGCTGATGAGCAAGCGGGCCAGCCCTACCTTCCGCTCCTACTGGGCCGACGTGAAGGAGGCGGTCGTCGTCAGCGATCGCGTGATCCGCTTCGACTTCAAGCGCAAGAACTCGGAGCTGCACATGATCATCGGCCAACTGCCGGTGTTCTCGCCCAACTGGGGCAAGGGCAAGCCCTTCGACGAGGTGGTGAGCGAGCCACCCATCGCCACCGGCCCCTACGTGATCGACAAGGTCGACTTCGGCAAGTCCATCAGCTACAAGCGCCGGCCCGACTACTGGGCCGCAGACCTTCCGGTGCGCAAGGGCATGTTCAACTTCGGCGAGGTGAGCTACCAGTACTTCAAGGACCGGCTCGGCGAGGAGGAGTCGCTCAAGACGGGCGCGCTCGACGCGCTGGAAGAAACCTCGATCCTGGCCTGGGTTCGCCGCTACAAGGGCAAGCGCTTCGATTCGGGCGAGATCATCAAGGACGAAATCTCGCATCGCCGCGCCACCGGCATGCAGGGCATCGTGCTGAACCTGCGCCAGCCCCGCTTCCAGGACGTGCGGATGCGCGAGGCGCTGGCGCTGTCCTTCGACTTCGACTGGTTGAACCAGCACCTCTTCTACGGGCGGCGCGCGCGCACGCAGAGCTACTTCCAGAACAGCGACGACCTGATGGCCCAGCCCGCGGTGAGCGCGGATGAGCAGGCGCTGATCGAGCAACTGAAGAACAAGCAGCGCTACCTGGCACAGGTGAAAGGCCCCTTGCCGCGACCGGCCGCGACCGGCGACAGCGCCGAAGGCCTGCGCAGGAATCTCGTGCGGGCGCAGGCACTGCTGCGCGAGGCCGGCTGGACCTACCGCGACGGCGCCTTGCGCGACCAGGCCGGCCAGGCCTTCGTGATGGACATCGACATCGCCGACCGCAGTTCCGAGCCGGTGCTGACCGCCTGGTCGCGCAACCTGGCCAAGCTGGGCATCGCGCTGCAGATCCGCCTGCGCGACGCGACGCTCATCAAGAAGAAGCAGGACGACTTCGACTTCGACCTGGCCATCAACATCCTGGGCGGCTCGTCCAGCCCCGGCAACGAGCTCTACGACGACTTCGGCTCCGCATCGGCGGCCGAGAAGGGCAGCCAGAACCTGAGCGGCATCAGCGACCCGGTGCTCGACGAGATCATCGAGCTGATCGTCAACGCACCCGACCGCAAGGCGCTGTCGACCGCGAGCCAGCTGCTGGACCGCTACTTGCTGCACCAGCACTACGTCATTCCCATGTATTACGGTAAGCAGTACTTCATCGCGCACAAGGGCCACTTGCGCCGGCCCGAGCAGGCCTTGCCGCAACGCATGCTGGCCGGTTTCTGGCTGCTCACCATGTGGTGGGACGCCAACCCCTGAGCAACGCACATGGCCGCCTACATCCTTCGTCGCCTGCTGCTGATCATCCCGACCTTGCTGGGCGTGCTGTTGCTGAATTTCGCGATCGTGCAGTTCGTGCCCGGCGGGCCGGCGGAGCAACTGATGTCGCAACTCACCGACAAGGAAAGCCGCATCGCCGGCGGACCGACCACACGCGCCCTGGACCCCAAGCAGATCGCCGAGATCAAGGCGCTGTACGGCTTCGACAAGCCCGCCCCCGAGCGCTTCTGGCAGATGATCGGCCAGTTCGCGCGCTTCGACCTGGGCAACAGCTTCTTCCAGCACAAGGCCGTGGGCCAGCTGATTCGCGAGAAGCTGCCGGTGTCGATCAGCCTGGGCTTGTGGACTTTCTTCATCAGCTACCTGATCGCGGTGCCGCTGGGCGTGGCCAAGGCCGTGCGCGCCGGTTCGCGCTTCGACTTCTGGACCACGCTCATCGTGCTGGTGGGCTACGCGATCCCGGGCTTTGTGCTGGGTGTGGCGCTACTCGTGGTATTCGGAGGGCAACTGCAGTGGTTCCCCTTGCGCGGGCTGACTTCGCCCAACTGGGACAGCTTGAGTTGGGGAGCGAGGATCGTCGACTACCTCTGGCACATCGCGCTGCCCGTCACGGCCATGGTTCTGGGCAGCTTCGCGATCACTGCCATGCTGACGAAGAACGCCTTCCTGGAGGAGATCCGCAAGCAGTACGTGCTGACCGCGCGCGCCAAGGGCCTTGGTGAACGGCAGGTGCTGTGGAAGCACGTGTTCCGCAATGCGCTGATCCCCATCGTCACTGGTTTTCCCGCGGCCTTCATCACTGCTTTCTTCACCGGGTCGCTGTTGATCGAGACGCTGTTCTCGCTCGACGGCCTGGGCCTGCTGAGCTATGAGAGCGTCATCCGGCGCGACTATCCGGTCGTGATGGGCACGCTGTATCTCTTCACGCTGATCGGGCTGGTGACCAAGCTGATCAGCGACCTCTGCTATGTGTGGGTCGATCCGAGGGTGAAGTTTGACTAGCCCCGTGACCGTTTCGTTGAGCCCCGGCGAGCGCGCCTGGCTGCGCTTCAAGCGCAACCGGCTCGGCTTCTGGAGCCTTGCGCTCTTCACCGCGCTGGTGGTGCTCAGCCTGTTCGCCGAAGTGCTTTCCACAGACAAGCCCCTGGTCGTGCGCTACGAAGGCAAGACCTACTTCCCGGTGTTTCGCGACTACGCGGAGAAGACCTTTGGCGGTGACTTCGACACCCCGGCGGACTATCTCGACCCCTTCGTGCGCCAACGCATCACGCAAGGTGACAACTGGGCGATCTATGCCCCCAATACCTACGGACCGAAGACGCTCAACTACTACGCCAAGGCGCCCAATCCGGCGCC
This sequence comes from Variovorax sp. dw_954, assembly GCF_018449755.1. Lineage (NCBI taxonomy): Bacteria > Pseudomonadati > Pseudomonadota > Betaproteobacteria > Burkholderiales > Comamonadaceae > Variovorax > Variovorax sp. dw_954. Next base: position 261,845 of record NZ_JAAVVD010000005.1, read on the forward strand.
GCCGTCACGCGCGAACCTGCTGGGCAGCGACGATCGGGGCCGCGACTTGCTCGCGCAGTTGATCTACGGCTTTCGTGTCAGCGTGTTGTTCGGCCTGGCGCTGACCGTCATCGGCGTGGTGCTCGGCGTCGCCACCGGCGCGATCCAGGGCTTCTTCGGCGGCAAGACCGACCTGGCTTTCCAGCGCTTCATCGAGATCTGGGGTTCTATGCCGGAGCTGTACCTGCTCATCATCTTCAGCGCCATCTTCGCGCCCAGCGTCGCGCTGCTGCTGGTGTTGCTGAGCCTGTTCGGCTGGATGGGCCTGTCGGACTACGTGCGCGCCGAATTCCTGCGCAACCGGCAGATGGACTACGTCCGCGCCGCCCGTGCGTTGGGTGTCGGCAACCTGCAGATCATGTGGCGCCACATCCTGCCGAACAGCATGGTGCCGGTCGTGACCTTCCTGCCATTCCGCATGAGCGCCGCCATCCTGGCGCTGACCTCGCTCGACTTCCTCGGCCTCGGCGTGCCGCCCGGTACGCCCTCGCTCGGCGAGTTGTTGAGCCAGGGCAAGGCCAACATCGACGCCTGGTGGATCTCGCTGTCGACCTTCGGCGTGCTGGTGCTGACGCTGATGCTGCTGACCTTCATGGGCGACGCCTTGCGCGACGCTCTGGATCCCCGGAAGGCAGAACGATGAAACGGCCGGAAATCGGGCAGCCGGAAATCGGACTGCCGAACGCAGAAGTCGCAAAGGTTTCGCAGAAGTCGCAAAGGAAATTCCTGAAAGTTTCTTCTGGCTGTTCTTTTGCGGCTTCTGCGCAACGTTTGTATTTCTTCTGCGTTCGGCTGTCCGATCCCGTACCTGGATCCGTATCCCCATGACCCCCTTGCTCGACGTCCGGAACCTGCGCGTGGCCTTCGGCGGCAAGGAAGTGGTGCATGGCATCGACTTCCAGGTGGCCGCGGGAGAGAAACTGGCGCTCGTAGGCGAATCCGGCTCGGGCAAGACGGTGACGGCGCTGTCGCTGCTGCGGCTGGTGCAGAACGCCGAGCTGGGCGGCGTTGCGACCTTTCATGGCCAAGGCGGCGACGCGCGCGACCTGCTGTCCTTGCCGGAGCAGCAACTGCGCGGCATCCGCGGCAAGGAGATCGCGATGATCTTCCAGGAGCCGATGACCGCGCTCAACGCGCTGTATCCGGTGGGCGACCAAGTCGCCGAGGTGCTCGAACTGCACGAGGGGCTGTCAAAGCGCGAGGCGCATGCGGCGGCGGTCAAGCTGCTCGCGGAAACCGGCATTCCCGAGCCGGGGCGGCGTGCGTTGTCCTTCCCCCACCAGCTCTCCGGCGGGCAACGTCAGCGCGCCATGATCGCGATGGCGCTGGCCTGCAAGCCGCGCCTGTTGCTGGCCGACGAGCCGACCACCGCCCTCGACGTGACCGTGCGCGCCCAGATCCTCGCGTTGCTGGCCGGCCTGCAGGCCAAACACGGCATGGCGGTGCTGCTGATCACGCACGACCTCAACCTGGTGCGCCATTTCGCTGACCGCGTGGCAGTGATGGAGAACGGCCACATCGTCGAGCACGGACCGGTGCGCACCGTGTTCGACGCGCCGCAGCATCCCTACACGCGAAAGCTCATCGACAGCCGCCCCGAGCGCGACGTGGTGCCGGCGCAGGGGCAGGGCGGCGACGCAGTGTTGCAGGCCAAGGGACTGCGCGTGACCTACCCGGTGCCAATGCCGGGCCTGCGCGGTTGGTTCAGCAAGGGCGCGTTCGTCGCCGTGCAGGGCGCGGACCTGGCCATTGCGCAGGGCCAGACGCTGGGCGTCGTCGGTGAATCGGGTTCCGGCAAGTCGACACTGGCACTCGCGGCGCTCGGTCTGTTGCGCCACGAAGGCACGCTCGGCATCGCCGGCAAGGCATGGACCGGCAATGGCGCCGCCGATCGGGCCTTGCGACGCGTCATGCAGGTGGTGTTCCAGGACCCGTTCTCCTCGCTCTCGCCCCGCATGACCGTCGAGCAGATCGTCGGTGAAGGCCTGAAGGTGCATGAGCCTGCGCTTGACACCGCCGCGCGCCGCGTGCGCAGCTTGGCCGCTTTGAACGACGTGGGCCTGACCGAGGCGCAGTTCCCGTCCCTGCTCGACCGCTATCCGCACGAGTTCTCCGGTGGGCAACGCCAGCGCATCGCCATCGCACGTGCGCTGATCGTGAACCCGCGACTGCTGGTGCTCGACGAACCGACCAGCGCGCTCGACGTCACCATCCAGAAGCAGGTGCTGAGCCTGCTCCAGCGCCTGCAGCGCGAGCGCGGCCTGAGCTACCTGCTGATCACGCACGACGTCGAAGTGATCCGCGCGATGGCGCATGAGGTCATCGTGATGAAGGACGGCGCGATCCTCGAAGCCGGCCACGTCGACCAGGTGCTGGACGCGCCGCGCCACCCCTACACCCGGCAACTGGTCGCTTCGGCGTTGATTCAGTCATGAGCGCCGCCCGGCCGCTCGAAGGCGCTCGCACCGAAGCGCGCAGCGCGAAGGTCAGTTGGTGAGCCAGCCCGTAACCGACGACGCTGCAAACAGGCGCGGAGCCTGGCGCGCCGCACTGGCCTGCATGGTGACCTTGGCGGTGGCGCTGGGCATCGGACGATTCGCCTTCACGCCGATGCTGCCGGTGATGCTGGCGGAGGGAAAGCTGGACCTCGAGGGCGGCGGCCTGCTCGCTTCGCTGAACTACCTCGGCTACTTCGTCGGCGCGCTGTCGTGTGCGGCGATTCACCTGCGGCCCATCGCGATGGTGCGGGGTGGATTGATCGCGACAGCGGCGCTGCTGCTCGGCATGGGCTTGTTGAACGACTTCGCGGCCTGGGGCGTGCTGCGCGGCGCCGCGGGCGTCGTCAGCGCCTGGGTTTTCGTGTTCGCCTCGGGCTGGGGGCTGCGGCGGCTCGCGGAGACGGGCGCGCCGGCGCTGGGCGGCGTGATCTATGCGGGGCCTGGCATCGGCATTGCCGCAACAGGGCTGCTGGGCGGTGTGGTGGGACGTTGGGGTTCGACGGCCGCATGGATAGGCTTCGGCCTGGTCGCGCTGTTGCTGGTCGCGCTGATCTGGCGCGTCTTCGACGATGGCGCCGCTGGCGGCGCGGCTGCCGCGCCGGCCGCATCGCCGCCGGCCGCCCACGCACTGGCCGCGGCGCGCAGCGATGCGCGCTGGCTGGTGGCGCTCTATGGCATCGCCGGTTTCGGCTACATCATCACCGCGACTTTCCTGCCGGTGATCGCCCGGCAGGCGCTGCCGGGCTCGCCCTGGCCCGACCTGTTCTGGCCCCTGTTCGGCCTGGCCATCGTGCCCGGCGCGATCATCGGTGCGCGCATGCCCTCGCATTGGGACAACCGCCTGCTGCTGGCCGCCGGATGCGCGCTGCAGGCGCTCGGAGTGTTGCTCTCGGTGGTCTGGCCGACGGTCGTGGGCTTCACGCTGGGCAGCGTCCTGCTGGGCCTGCCGTTCACCGCCATCACGCTGTTCGCAGTGCGCGAGGCGCGGCGCCTGCGCGGCAACGCGGCCGCCGGCCTGATCGGGTATGCCACCGCCTCTTACGGCGTCGGCCAGATCGTCGGCCCCTTGTTCGCCGCGCCGTTGGCGCACGCCACGGGCAGCTTCGCGGTGCCGCTGCTGGCGGCGGCGGCGGCGCTCATGGGCGGGAGCGTGTTGTTCGTCATGGTGTGGCGCAAGAGGGGATAAACGCTCCGGAAGCGCTTGCCGCCTTGCTGTCCCCCGTGCGGCGCGCGCATCAATGGAAACACAATGTTTCAAAGCTGCCGTTCAAGCCGCAGTTCGTCCGAATCGTCGCTGGGCAGGCGCGATCCATGAGCTATTTCGTCGCAACTGAAACATAACTGGCATATAATTCGAGGCTCACGACCAAACGGGCGGGTACCAACCGCCCGTTTTTTTTGGTCGATCGATTTCGACACTGCCGCACGGTCAGGGCGGCGCCCGGGGCAGTGTCAGGCACAGGCACAAACTCAAAGGCGAATTCGAACACGTGGCATTGCAGCAGACAGTGGAACAAACCGTTGCCGGACTCGGCTACGACCTGGTCGAGATCGAAAGATCCGCCGGGGGATTGCTGCGCGTCACGATTGATTTGCCCTGGACTGGCCCCAATTCAGAGGCTGTGGCCGGCGCGCCCGAACCGTTCGTGACGGTCGAGGACTGCGAGAAGGTCACGCGGCAGCTCCAGTTTGCGCTGGAAGTCGACCAGGTCGAATACAAGCGGCTCGAGGTTTCCTCGCCCGGTATCGACAGGCCGCTGCGGCACGAGAAGGATTTTGAGCGTTTCGTCGGCGAGGTGATCGACCTGACGCTCAAGGCGCCCATGGGCGCCGCGGCGGGTGGCCATGTGTCGGCCAGCCGCAAGAAGTTTCGGGGCACGCTGGAGCGGGCCGAGTCGGGTGGCTGGCAGATCGTCTGGAGCGACGACCCCGCACCCAAGCCAGGACAAAAGGTGAGCAAGAAGCGCGCGCCCGCACCGTTGCAGGCGCTGGGCTTTGCATTGGATGAGTTGCGTGATGCGCGGCTTGCGCCAATCGTTGATTTCAAGGGTCGCAAGACCAAAACCGGCGGGTCGCCGGACTGATCGAGGAGCGTAGTGGCATGAATCGCGAAATGTTGATGTTGGTGGATGCGATCTCGCGCGAGAAGAACGTCGAACGTGACGTGGTGTTCGGCGCGGTGGAATCCGCCTTGGCGCAAGCCACCAAGAAACTTCACCAGGGTGACGTGGACATCCGTGTGGCCATCGACCGCGACAGCGGCGTCTACGAAACCTTCCGCCGCTGGCACGTCGTTCCCGACGAGGCCGGCCTGCAGCTGCCCGACCAGGAAATCCTCCTGTTCGAAGCCAAGGAAGAGATGCCCGACATCGAGGTCGACGAGTACATCGAGGAATCGGTGGAATCGGTGCCGATCGGCCGCATCGGCGCCATGGCCGCCAAGCAGGTGATCCTGCAGAAGATCCGCGACGCGGAGCGCGAGATGCTGCTCAATGATTTCATGTCGCGCGGCGACAAGATCTTCGTCGGCACCGTCAAGCGCCTGGACAAGGGCGACATCATCGTGGAAGCCGGCCGCGTCGAAGGACGCCTGCGCCGCAGCGAGATGATCGCCAAGGAAAACCTGCGCAATGGCGACCGCGTGCGCGCCATGATCATGGAAGTCGACCTGACGCTGCGCGGCGCGCCGATCATCCTGTCGCGTTCGGCGCCCGAGTTCATGATCGAGCTGTTCCGCCAGGAAGTGCCCGAGATCGAGCAGGGCCTGTTGGAAATCAAGAGCTGCGCCCGCGACCCGGGTTCGCGCGCCAAGATCGCCGTGCTCTCGCATGACAAGCGTGTCGACCCGATCGGCACCTGCGTCGGTGTGCGTGGAACCCGCGTCAATGCGGTCACGAACGAACTCGCCGGCGAGCGCGTCGACATCGTGCTGTGGAGCGAAGACCCGGCGCAATTCGTGATCGGCGCGCTAGCTCCGGCCAACGTGTCGTCGATCGTGGTCGACGAAGAAAAGCACGCCATGGACGTGGTGGTCGACGAGGAAAACCTCGCCATTGCCATCGGCCGCGGCGGACAGAACGTGCGCCTGGCTTCCGACCTCACGGGTTGGAAGATCAACATCATGGACGCCAACGAATCGGCCCAGAAGCAGGCCGTCGAGACCGACGCCAGCCGCAAGCTGTTCATGGAAAAACTCGACGTCGACGAGGAAATCGCGGACATCCTTATTTCCGAAGGCTTCACCAGCCTCGAGGAAGTGGCGTATGTGCCGATCTCCGAGCTGCTCGAAATCGAGAGCTTCGACGAAGACACCATCAACGAACTGCGTTCGCGCGCCAAGGATGCGTTGTTGACGATGGAGATCGCCAAGGAAGAGAACGTCGAGACCGTTTCGCAGAACCTGCGCGACCTCGAAGGACTCGACCACGAACTCATTCCCAAGTTGGCCGAGGCGGGTGTCCACACCCGTGACGACCTGGCCGACCTCGCGGTCGACGAACTCACCGAGATCACCGGCCAAAGCGCCGATGACGCCAAAGCCCTCATCCTGAAAGCCCGCGAACATTGGTTCGCCGGCCAGGCTTGACGGTCATGGAGGCTCAAAGCACATATGTCCAGCACCACAGTCGCCGAGTTCGCGAACGAACTCAAAAAGACCCCCGAAACTCTTCTTGACCAGCTCAAGAGCGCAGGCGTGCCCAAAGCGGCCGCGTCCGACGCGCTCACCGAGCAGGACAAGCAGCGCCTGCTCGGCCATCTCAAGGCCAGCCACGGCACGGTCGAGCCCGAGCGCAAGAAGATCACGCTGACGAAGAAGTCGACCAGCGAGATCAAGCAGGCCGACGCCACCGGCCGGGCGCGCACCATCCAGGTGGAAGTGCGCAAGAAACGCACCTTCATCCAGCGCGACGAGGCCCATGCGCCCGCGCCCGAGGCGCCCCAAGTGGCCGCGCCGGTTGCGCAGGCACCCGCGGCCCCTCAGATCGACGGCGCCGAACTGGCCCGCCGCGAAGAGGAAGCGCGTCGCCAGGCCGAGCTGATCCGCCGCCAAGAGGAAGAACTCGTCGAGAAGCGTCGTGTCCGCGAAGAGGCCGAGGCCCGCGAACGCGAGCAGGCCGAGCGCGCGGAGAAGGCTGAAAAGGCCGAGCAGGCTGCCAAGGCGGAAGCCGCAGCCGCCGCTGCTGCCGACGCAGCGAAGCTGAAGGAAGCGGCACCGCCCGTCCCGCCTGTCAAGACCACGCCCAAGGCTGTCGCCGCCGAAGAGGCCGCCAAGGCCGTGGCCGCGAAGGCCGCTGCCGACAAGGCGGTTGCCGATGCTGCCGCAGCGCAAGTCAAGGAAGACGCCAAAGCCAAGGCCGCGGCGGATTCGAAGGCCCGTGCCGACGAGGAGGCCGCCCGCGCCAAGGACCTCGACGAACGCCGCCGCAAGGCGCTGGCCGAGGCCGAAGCCATCCGCGCCATGATGAATGCGCCGGCCCGCGTGCTGGTGCCGCACAAGGCGCCCGAGAAGGAACAGCCGAAGCCGGCCGTCAAGGGCACGCTCCACAAGCCTGCCACGCCGGCGGCTCGTCCGGGTGCGCCTGCTGCCGCGCCGGGTGCTGCAGCGGCAGCGCCGGGCAGCAAGGACGTCAAGTCGGCCAAGCTCTCGTCGAGCTGGGCGGGCGATCCGGCCAAGAAGAAGGAAATCAAGACCCGTGGCGACGCCAGTGGCGGCGTTGGACGCGGCAACTGGCGCGGTGGCCCGCGCGGCCGTCGCGGCAATGACCGTGGAGGCCCGGAAGAGCATCAACAAGCCGCGCCGGTCGAGGCGCGCGTGCTCGAAGTGCATGTGCCGGAAACCATCACCGTGGCCGAGCTGGCCCACAAGATGGCCGTCAAGGCGCAAGAGGTCATCAAGCAATTGATGAAGCTCGGCATGATGGCGACCATCAACCAGTCGCTCGACCAGGACACCGCCATGATCGTGGTGGAAGAGCTGGGTCACAACGCCGTGGTTGCGGCGCTGGACGATCCGGAAGCCTTCACTGACGACGACGTGTCGGCACAGACGGCGGAACTGCTGCCGCGCGCACCGGTCGTGACCGTCATGGGTCACGTCGACCACGGCAAGACCTCGCTGCTGGACTACATCCGCCGCGCCAAGGTTGCCGCGGGCGAAGCCGGCGGCATCACGCAGCACATTGGCGCCTATCACGTCGAGACCGAACGCGGCATGGTGTCCTTCCTGGACACCCCGGGCCACGAGGCGTTCACCGCCATGCGTGCCCGTGGCGCGCAAGCAACCGACATCGTCATCCTCGTGGTGGCAGCCGACGACGGCGTCATGCCGCAGACCAAGGAAGCCATCAAGCACGCGAAGGCGGCGGGTGTGCCGATCGTGGTCGCGATCAACAAGGTCGACAAGCCCGATGCCAACCTGGACCGCGTCAAGCAGGAACTGGTGGCTGAAGAGGTCGTGCCCGAAGAATACGGCGGCGACGTGCCGTTCGTGCCGGTGTCCGCCAAGACGGGCCAGGGCATCGACAACCTGCTCGAACAGGTGCTGCTGCAAGCCGAAGTGCTCGAGCTCAAGGCGCCGGTCGACGCCGCCGCCAAGGGTCTGGTCATCGAAGCTCAACTCGACAAGGGCCGCGGCCCGGTCGCGACCGTGCTGGTGCAGTCCGGCACGCTCAAGACCGGCGACGTGGTGCTGGCAGGTTCGACCTATGGCCGCGTGCGCGCCATGCTCGACGAAGACGGCAAGTCCATCAAGACGGCGGGTCCGTCGATCCCGGTGGAAATCCAGGGCCTGACCGAAGTGCCGCAAGCGGGCGACGAGTTCATGGTGATGGCCGACGAGCGCCGTGCGCGCGAAATCGCCACTTACCGTGCCGGCAAGTTCCGCAACACCAAGCTGGCCAAGCAGCAAGCCGCGAACCTGTCGAACATGTTCACGGACCTGTCGGCGGGCGAAGTGCAGACGCTGCGCATCATCATCAAGGCCGACGTGCAAGGCTCGCAGGAAGCCCTTGCGCAATCGCTGCTCAAGCTGGCGACCGAAGAAGTCAAGGTGCAGATCGTCTATGCAGGCGTCGGCGGCATCAGCGAAAGCGACATCAACCTCGCGATCGCTTCGAAGGCCGTGGTCATCGGCTTCAACGTGCGGGCCGATGCCGGCGCGCGCAAGCTGGCCGAAGGCAACGGCGTGCAGCTGAACTACTACAGCATCATTTACGACGCCGTGGATGAGGTGAAGGTGGCGATGTCCGGCATGCTGGCGCCCGAGCGCCGCGAAGAGATCATCGGCGCGGCCGAGATCCGGACGGTGTTCGTCGCGTCGAAGATCGGCACGGTGGCGGGTTCGTACATCACGGCTGGCCATGTCACCCGCAGCTCGCATTTCCGCCTGCTGCGCGACAACGTCGTGGTCTACACCGGCGAAATCGACTCGCTCAAGCGCATGAAGGACGACGTTCGCGAAGTCCGCGAAGGTTTCGAGTGCGGTATCAAGCTGAAGAACTACAACGACATCAAAGAGGGCGATCAGCTCGAGTTCTTCGAAGTCAAGGAGATTGCGCGGACGTTGTAAGCGTCGAGCGGATCTTCCGGAGTTGAAGTGAGGCGTCGTGCTTGTTCGCGTCCATGCAAGGGATGAAAATGATCATTCGTGATCTTTCGTCCGGCGTGGCGCGAGGCTTGCTGAGCCGGACCATGGCGCGGAGTGTGGCGTTGGTCGCGCTGACTGTGGTTGCCGCAGGAAGCGCCACAGCAACGGATCGGTCGGAGTGGCCCGGCGTCGAGTACAGGACCGGCGAGGGCTTTGCCCTCACCGCGATGTGTGCATTGCAAAATCGCAAGTACGCTGTCATGGAGCGAGGTCGCGAACAGTTTGAGCGCGACAACCTAGAGGAGCTGGATAAGCTTTTGAATGTCAAATGCCTGTCAGCCGGTCACAAGGTATCGAAGCCCATGTGCAGATTTCTCTACGAGGCCAATCCGTGGGACTATTCGAAGCAGGAATTCGAGCAAACCCTGATGCAGGAAATGCAAGCCCTCGGCCCCGTTTACCAGAAATGTGCGGCGCAGAAGAAGCTCGAGTCCCGCGAATAAGTCAGAACTGAACTGAATGCCAAAACGCAAAGCAGCCGCCCCCAACCGCGCCTTCAAGGTGGCCGATCAGATCCAGCGCGATCTGACGGAGTTGATCGCGCGCGAGTTGAAGGACCCGCGTGTGGGCATGGTTACGCTCCAGGCGGTCGAGGTGACGCCGGATTACGCGCACGCGAAGGTGTTCTTCAGCGTGCTCACCGGCGATCCGGTCGAGACCACCGAGGCATTGAACCAGGCGGCCGGCTTCCTGCGTGCCGGCCTGTTCAAGCGCCTGCACATCCACACCGTGCCCACGCTGCACTTCCTGTTCGACCGCACCACCGAGCGTGCTGCCGACATGAACAAGCTCATTGCGCAAGCCGTCGCCTCGCGCTCCAAAGAGGAATAGCTTGAGCACCGCCGGGCCGCCCCAGGGAGCGAAGGCCCCCTTGGGGGGCAGGCATTTACACGCAGTCGAAAGCCGTGGGGGCGACATTGCCGCGCCACGCACAAGGGTGCAGCGGCGCCCTGTGCATGGAGTGTTGTTGCTCGACAAGCCGTTGGGACTTTCCAGTAACCAGGCCTTGCAGAAGGCCAAGTGGCTGCTGCGCGCCGAGAAGGCGGGGCACACGGGCACGCTCGATCCGCTCGCGACCGGCGTGCTGCCGCTGTGCTTTGGCGCGGCGACCAAGTTCAGCCAACTGCATCTGGACGCGGACAAGACCTATGTCGCCACGGCACGGTTGGGCGTGAAGACATCCACCGGCGATGCGGAAGGTGAAGTGATCGCCGAGCGTACCGTCAGGGTCATGCCCGAAGATCTGGCGCGCGTCGAAGCGCAGTTCACCGGCCCCTTGCGGCAGGTGCCGCCGATGCACAGTGCGCTCAAGAAAGACGGCAAGGCGCTCTACGAATATGCCCGCGAAGGCATCGAGGTCGAGCGCGCCGCGCGTGACGTGGTGATCCACTCGCTGAAAGTGGCCGCCATGGACGCGCCTGCGGACATCCGCAACATCCGCATCACCGCCCGCGTGAGCAAGGGCACCTACATCCGGAAGCTCGGCGAAGACATCGGCGAAGCCCTCGGCTGTGGCGCGCACCTCAGCTCGCTGCGTCGCACGGCCACGGGCGACTTCGACGAATCGCAATGCATCACGCTCGAGGCGCTCGAAGCCATGAGCGAAGACGATCGGCTTGCGCAGTTGCTGCCGGCCGAAGCCCTGGTGGCCGGCCACGGCCGTGTCACGCTCGGCCCGGAAGATGCGGCGCGCTTCCTGTCGGGCCTGCGCCGGCGCGGCGAGTGGGCGGATGCGGGCGAAGTGGCTGTGTTCGGCTCCGAACCGCAGGCCTTCCTCGGCACCGCCCACATCACCGCCAACGAACTGATCCCGGGGCGCTTGCTGAACCCCATCGAAATCCAGCAAATCCTTTTGAACGCAACTACTTGCGAGATGACACCATGAGTACCAAACAGATCCGCAACATTGCCATCATTGCCCACGTCGACCACGGCAAGACCACGATGGTCGACCAGCTGCTGCGCCAGTCCGGCACCTTTGCCGAGCACGAGAAAGTGGTCGACACCGTGATGGACAACAACGCGATCGAAAAAGAGCGCGGCATCACCATCCTGGCCAAGAACTGCGCCGTGACCTGGGAAGGTACGCACATCAACATCGTCGACACTCCCGGCCACGCGGACTTCGGCGGTGAAGTGGAGCGCGCGCTGTCGATGGTCGACGGCGTGGTGCTGCTGATCGATGCGCAGGAAGGCCCGATGCCGCAGACGCGCTTCGTGACCAAGAAGGCGCTGGCGCTCGGCCTGAAGCCCATCCTGGTGGTCAACAAGGTCGACAAGCCCGGCGCGAACCCCGACAAGGTGGTCAATGCCGCCTTCGACCTGTTTGACAAGCTCGGCGCGACCGACGAACAGCTCGACTTTCCCGTGGTCTATGCCTCCGGCATCAACGGCTGGTCGTCGCTCGAGGAAGGCCCGCAGGGCGAGCAGTGGGGCCCCGACATGTCGGCCCTGTTCAACACCATCCTGCAGCACGTGCCGGCCCAGAAGGGTGACCCGGACGCGCCGCTGCAACTGCAGATCTCGGCACTCGACTTCTCGACCTTCGTCGGCCGCATCGGCGTGGGCCGCATCAGCCAGGGCACGATCAAGCCCATGATGGACGTGGTCGTCATGGAAGGCCCGGACGGTAAGGCGATCAAGGGTCGCGTCAACCAGGTGCTGACCTTCCAGGGCCTGGACCGCGTGCAGGCCACCGAAGCCGGTCCGGGCGAGATCGTGCTGATCAACGGCATCACCGACATCGGAATCGGCGTGACCGTGACCGACCCGACCAACCCGGCGCCGCTGCCGATGCTCAAGGTCGACGAGCCGACGCTGACCATGAACTTCTGCGTCAACACCAGCCCGCTGGCCGGCCGCGAAGGCAAGTTCGTCACCAGCCGCCAGATCTGGGACCGCCTGCAGAAGGAACTGCAGCACAACGTGGCGCTACGCGTGAACGAGACCGACGAAGAAGGCATCTTCGAGGTCATGGGTCGCGGCGAACTGCACCTGACCATCCTGCTGGAAAACATGCGTCGCGAAGGCTATGAAATGGCCGTGTCGAAGCCGCGCGTGGTGTTTCGCACCGTCGACGGCGAAAAGCACGAGCCCATCGAACTGGTGACGGCCGACATCGAGGACCAGCACCAGGGCGGCGTGATGCAGGCGCTTGGCGAACGCAAGGGCGAACTGGTCAACATGGAACCGGACGGCCGCGGTCGCGTGCGCCTGGAGTACCGCATTCCGGCGCGTGGCCTGATCGGCTTCACCAACGAATTCCTGAACCTGACCCGTGGCTCGGGCCTCATCAGCAACATCTTCGACAGCTACGAGGCGCACAAGGGCGACATCGGCAGCCGCAAGAACGGCGTGCTGATCTCGATGGACGACGGTGAAATCTTCACCTACGCCCTGGGCAAGCTGGACGATCGCGGCCGCATGTTCGTGCGCGCCAACGATCCGGTGTACGAAGGCATGATCGTCGGCATCCACAGCCGCGACAACGACCTGGTGGTGAACGCCACGCGCACCAAGCAGCTGACCAACTTCCGCGTGAGCGGCAAGGAAGACGCGATCAAGATCACGCCACCGATCGAACTCACGCTCGAATACGGCGTGGAATTCATCGAGGACGACGAGCTGGTCGAAATCACGCCCAAGAGCGTGCGCCTGCGCAAGCGCTTCCTGAAGGAACATGAACGCAAGCGCGCTTCCCGCGAAACGGCCGCCTGAGTCGAGGGTGTCGGGAAGGGGCGCCCCGGTTGCCACCTTCAACGGGTGGCAACGGTTCGCGATCGTCTGGTTTCTGTTCGCGCTGGCAGCGCTGGCGCCACTCGCTCGCGCAGGGTCCGACCTGCCCCTGACCGCGCATGCCCAGGCCGGCCAGGCCTTTGACGGATTGCGTTCGCTGCATCCCGAGGAGATGCCGCGTCTGGCCGACGCGCAGGGCGGCGTCGTGCTGCGGCTGCTCGGTGACTCGGCGCGCTTCGTCGATGACGTGCGTTACACGCCCGAGGACCTGGCTGCCTTGTCGCAGGTGTGCGATCGCACCCGGGCAGCGATCACGGCCTACACGAGCTTCAATGCCGTGCAGCAAGGTGTCGCCGATGCCAAGGTCGTGGTGCAGAACGTGGTCGACTACCAGGACGAACTCGCGGTGCTGCAGCCCTTCGTGGCGCGCTGCATCGCCCGGCAGGTGTTGCTGGCCGAAGCCATGCTGCAGAAGCTCGGCGCGGCACAAACCTCGCAGTTGCGGCTCGGCGGATTGAAGCGCGCCCAGAACTCGCTGCTGCAGCTCTATGCCGGCGTGGCTTCCTGCTTTGCCGATCCGCGCTTCGGACCTTCTTACTGCGCGCTGCTCGACACCATGTCGGAACTCGCACGCGTGCATGCGCGGGGGCTGCCGCTGGTGTCGCGCGCCTTTGCCCTCCGCATGTTGCCGCCGCCAGCGCAGCTTGCCACGGGCCCACAGCGCGAGGCGCTGCAGCGGATCGTCGATGCGCTGGGCGGTATCCGGTGCACGGGCCTGTGCCTGCTCGGATCGAACGACGGCCCGCCGCCCGCCGGGGGCAAGCCTTGAAGCTGCCGCACACGCAGGCAGCCTGGTTGATGGTGGTCGTGACGCTGATGTGGGCGACGGCTGGCGTGGTGACGCGGCATCTCGAGGCGGCGCGCAGCTTCGAGGTCACGTTCTGGCGCAGCCTGTTCACGGCGCTGGCGCTGCTGGTGATCCTGCCGGCTTGGCAAGGTCGGGCTGTCTTCACCAGGATCAGGCAGGGCGGCGGGGCGCTTTGGGTGTCGGGCCTTTGCTGGTGCGTGATGTTCACCGCCTTCATGGTGGCCTTGACCATCACCACGACCGCCAACGTGCTGGTGACGATGTCGGTCGGCCCCTTGTTCACCGCGCTGGGGGCGCGCATCTTCATCGGTCACAAGCTGCCGGCGCGCACCTGGGGCGCCATCGCGGTGGCGGGCGTCGGCATTGCGTGGATGTACGGCCAGCAGTTCGGCCAGGGCCCGATGACCGGCACTTTCGTTGCGTTGTGCGTGCCGTTGGCGCTCGCCTGCAATTGGACCGTGGTGCAGCATGCCCATGCCACCGGTCACGATGTCGACCTGGTTCCGGCCGTGTTGATCGGTGCGGCGCTGTCGGCGTTGGTGACGCTACCCTTGGCCTGGCCGTTTCAGGCCAATGCGCATGACCTGGAACTGCTGGCGTACCTGGGCTTGTTCCAGCTCGCGATTCCCTGCGTGCTCTCGGTGCTCTGCGCCAAGGTGCTGAAGGCGCCCGAGGTGGCATTGCTGTCGCTGCTGGAAGTGCTGTTCGGGATTGGGCTGGCCTGGGTCGGCGCCGGCGAAACGCCCGCGCCGAGCGTGTTGACCGGCGGTGCGCTCGTGATCGGCGCGCTGGTGGTCAACGAATGGCTGGGATGGCGGCAGCGCAACTGAAGAAGCGGCGCCGCCGCGCGCCATCTGTGCTGGATGGCGCGCATCCATCCATCAATCAGGGCTTGGCCACGGCCCAGGCGCCGTTCATCATGCCGGCGCCAGTCTTGTCGCCCGGCTTGGCGTCCTTGGCCCAGTAGTAGAGCGGCCAGCCCTTGTAGGCCCATTGCTTCTTGCCGTCGTCACGCATGACGATGGTGTAGGGGCCCATGGGCTGCTTGGGCGAATCGGGCGCCATCAGCGGAGGCCAGTTGGTGGCGCATGCGCCGTTGCAAGTCGACTTGCCGCTGTCGGCAGCATCCTTGTTGAAGGTGTAGAGCGTCATGCCATTGGGGCCGATCAGCACGCCGTCGGAGGTGCGGGTCGGCGCGTCGGGTGTCATTGACATGCTGCCGCAGCCGGAAAGCAAGGCCACCGCGACGACGGAGGCGCTGAACAGTTTGGTGATCATGATGAGGTTTCCCCTTCAGTGTTAAGTGAATCGACACAACAAAGGCATTCGTTGCGACACGGCAGTTTATGCCGGACCCACTGAAGATAGGTGGCGAACTACCTGTTGCGGCTCTTCATGGCGCGCTCGACTTCGCGCTTGCCTTCGCGGTCCTTGATGGTGTCGCGCTTGTCGTGTTCGGCCTTGCCCTTGGCCAATGCGATCTCGCACTTCACCTTGCCGGCCTTCCAGTGCAGGTTGAGCGGCACCAGCGTGTAGCCCTTCTGCTCGACCTTGCCGGTGAGACGCCGGATCTGCTCCTTGTGCAGCAGCAGCTTCTTGGTGCGGATGGAATCGGGCGTGGTGTGGGTGGAGGCGCTGCGCAGCGGGTTGATCTGGCAGCCGACGATGAACATCTCGCCGTCGCGGATCATCACGTAGCCATCGGTGAGCTGCACCTTGCCTTCGCGCAGCGACTTCACCTCCCAGCCTTCGAGCACCATGCCGGCCTCGAAGCGTTCTTCGAAGAAATAGTTGTACGCCGCCTTCTTGTTGTCGGCGATGCGGGAGGAGGGGTCTGCTTTTTTCTTGGTGGCCATGGTGCTTGATTTGGGGTCTGCATGGCTTCAATACAATCCGTCGCGCACGCTCGTGCCCATTCTATGAAAACAGTCCACAAGTCCGTCCTGATCTGGTACAGCGCCGAGGAGATGTACGCATTGGTGACGGACGTGGCCCGGTATCCTGAGTTCCTGCCGTGGTGCGATCGCTCGAAGGTGGTCCAGCAGCACGAGGACGGCATGACCGCCGAGGTCGGCCTCGCCTTCGGCGGCATCCACCAGAGCTTCACCACCCGCAACACGCAGGTGCCGGGCCGCGAGGTCCAACTCAAGCTGATCAGCGGGCCGTTCTCCAATCTCGATGGCGTCTGGAAGTTCCAGCCCGTGGGCGGGGAGGGCGAACGCGCCTGCCGCATCGACCTGAACCTGAGCTACAGCTTCAGCAACTTCGCGCTCGAGAAGTTGGTCGGGCCGGTGTTCGACAAGATCGCGTCCAGCCTGGTCGAGGCCTTCGTCAAGCGCGCCGAACAGGTCTACGACAAGCCGCCAGGATGACCGACCCCCTGGAGCACTGGTTGCACGTCACCCTGGTTTGTTCACCGGCGCCGCGCGAGGTGTTCGAGCAGGGGTTTACGCTGCCCGCACATGCAACGGCCCGCGATGCGGTGCTTGCCAGCGAACTGCCATCGCGCTTTCCAGCGCTCGATTGGGCCGCGATGTCGGTCGGCGTTTGGGGGCGGGCTGTCGAATGGCAGCAGGCCTTGGTTGAGGGCGACCGTGTCGAGTTGTGCCGCCCGCTCACGGTAGACCCTAAGGTGGCGCGTCGCGAACGCTTTCGGCGGCAAGGGGCACGCGCGACCGGGCTGTTCGCCAGACGGCGCGAGGGTGGCAAGCCCGGGTACTGACATGATGGGGCGCGCTGCCCTCGCGTCTCATCCCGCAAGGACGCCGCCGCGGCGTCCAGGCATTTCAGTCGTCTGTTGACGTTACCTGCAGTTCTGGTCGATGGCCGCCTGCGCCCGCTTTACTTCGGCGGCGCGCTGGGCGTCGTCGAGGATCTCGCGTTCGCCGCTGGCGTTGACGCGGGCGACGCGGATGCCGCTGTCGAAGGTGGACTTGCTTTGGCGCGCCTGCGCGCAGTTGTCGGCCTTGGCCTTGGCAACTTTCGCTTCCTCCGCGGCCTTCCTGGCCTTCTCGGCCTCTGCGGCCTTGCGCGCCTTTTCCTCGAGTTCCTTGTCGACGCCGGTGGGCTTCGGGGCGCTGGCGGCCGCAGGCTGGGGCGCAGCAGTCGCGGCATCCGCGCCGGTGGCCGGCACGGCGTCGGTGTTCACCCGGGGTGCGCTGCGGGCGTTGGCGGGGCGGCGCAGGATGTTCTTTTCCGGCACGTCGAGCGACGGGGGCTGGTCGCTGAAAACCGTCTTGCCTGCGTTGTCGACCCATTGCCACTGCGCGCTCGCGGCCAGCGGCAGCACACAGGCGAAACCAAGAACCAGGACGTGCGCGAGTTTCATCGGTGGCAGTTTAGGGGTTGTGTGAGCGATTGTTACGGAAGTGTTGTCGGAAATTAACGAATGACGACCGCTTTTAAACATTGTAGGTATGCAACGCAGGGACACCGGTGTGCGCGTCCGGGTAACTACGCACCCATCGTTACAATCCATCTTTTGGAGCCTCACCCCATGCGCCTTCTCGGCAAAGCGCTCACCTTCGACGACGTGTTGTTGGTGCCAGCGTTCTCCCAGGTCCTGCCCAAGGACACCTCTCTCGCCACCCGACTCTCCCGCAACATCACGTTGAACATTCCGCTGGTGTCCGCGGCGATGGACACCGTGACCGAGGCGCGCCTCGCGATCGCGATTGCGCAGGAGGGCGGCATCGGCATCGTCCACAAGAACCTGACGGCCCAACAGCAGGCCGCCGAGGTTTCAAGGGTGAAGCGCTATGAATCCGGCGTGCTGCGCGACCCGGTCGTGATCACGCCGACGCACACGGTGCGCCAGGTGATGGCGCTGTCGGACCAGCTCGGCATCTCGGGTTTTCCGGTGGTGGACGCGGGCAAGGTGGTCGGCATCGTGACCGGGCGCGACCTGCGCTTCGAGAGCCGCTATGACGTGCCGGTCAGCGAGATCATGACGCAGCGCGACAGGCTCATTACCGTGCCCGACGGCACCACGCTGGCCGAGGCCAAGGCGCTGCTCAACAAGCACAAGCTGGAGCGCCTGCTGGTCATCAACGGCGAATGGGTGCTCAAGGGCCTGATCACCGTCAAGGACATCACCAAGCAGACCAGCTTCCCGAATGCGGCGCGTGATCCATCCGGCCGCCTGCGTGTGGGCGCGGCAGTGGGCGTCGGCGAGGGCACCGAGGAACGTGTCGAGGCGCTGGTGAAGGCCGGCGTGGACGTGATCGTCGTCGATACGGCGCACGGGCACAGCGCCGGCGTGATCGAGCGGGTGCGCTGGGTCAAGAAGAACTATCCGCAGGTCGACGTGATCGGCGGAAACATCGCGACCGGCGATGCGGCGCGGGCGCTGGCGGACGCGGGCGCTGATGCGGTGAAGGTTGGCATCGGGCCGGGCTCGATCTGCACGACGCGCATCGTGGCCGGCGTGGGCGTGCCGCAGATCATGGCGGTCGACAGCGTGGCGACGGCTCTGCAAGGCACCGGCGTGCCGCTGATCTCCGATGGCGGCGTGCGCTATTCGGGCGACATTGCCAAGGCCATTGCGGCCGGCGCGAGCACGGTAATGATGGGCAGCATGTTCGCGGGAACCGAGGAGGCGCCCGGCGAGATCGTTCTATACCAGGGCCGCAGCTACAAGAGCTACCGCGGCATGGGCAGCATCGGCGCGATGCAGCAGGGCAGCGCCGACCGCTACTTCCAGGAGTCGACCACCGGCAACCCGAACACCGACAAGCTGGTGCCCGAAGGCATCGAGGGTCGTGTGCCGTACAAGGGCTCGATCGTCTCGATCGTCTACCAGATGGCCGGCGGCGTGCGCGCGAGCATGGGCTATTGCGGTTGCGCCACGATCGCGGACATGCAGAACAAGGCCGAGTTCGTCGAGATCACGTCGGCCGGCATTCGCGAGAGCCACGTGCACGACGTGCAGATCACGAAGGAAGCGCCGAACTACCGGGCTGAATAGGCGCATTCGCTTACGACGCATTCGCCACCCCCCTTCGGCGGGCGCAGCACCAGCGGCCCGGCAAGGCCGGTGCGGCGGTGTTTTTCCCTTGGAGGTTCGATCCGCTTCAAGGGAGGCGCATTAGAATATGGCCCAATTTTCAAATAAGGCCAGATCATGCAATCGATCGCCATTCATCAGGCAAAAAACCAGCTTTCTGCGCTGATCCACGCCGTGGAGCAGGGCGAAGAGGTGGTGCTGACGCGTCATGGCCGGCGCATTGCCCGCATCATCCGGGAGCCGGCGGAAGAGCAGTCGCCAGATGCGCTGGAGGCGCTCGGCCAGCAGGCGCTGGAAGAACTGAATGCCTTTCGCGCCTCGGTCAAGCCTGACCCGGGCTATCAGCGCGGTGACTGGAAGAATTTGCGGGACGAGGGGCGTCGCTATTGAAACCCGTCATCGTCGACGCCTCCGCCGCGGCCGCCTGGCTCATTCCGGATGAGCGGACCGAAGCGGCGGACCAGCTCTACAAGCAGGTTCGCGTGCAGCCGGGGCGTTTCCATGCACCATCGCTCTGGCACTGGGAAACGGGCAATCTGTTGTTGATGTCCTTGCGCCGGGGCCGGCTGGACCAGGAGCAGATCGAACAGGGTCTGAAGCTGCTGGGCGCGTGCCAGATCGAGTTCGACCCGCCGCCCGATGCACGCCGACGGAGCGCGATCGTGCGGTTGGCCGGCGCTCATCAACTGACTTTTTATGACGCCGCGTATCTGGAACTGTGCGTGAGGCTCAACAGCCAGATCGCATCGACCGACAAGGCACTCCTGCGCGCCGCCCAAGCCTGCGGCATCGAGCGCATTGCACTGGACTGAACACAACATGCAACACCAGAAAATCCTCATCCTCGACTTCGGTTCGCAAGTCACCCAACTGATTGCCAGGCGCGTGCGCGAGGCGCATGTGCTGAGCGAAGTCCATCCCTGTGACGTCACCGACGAATGGGTTCGCGAGTACGCGAAGGACGGCTCGCTCAAGGGCGTGATCCTGTCGGGCAGCCATGCCAGCGTCTACGAAGACACGACCGACAAGGCGCCGCAGGCGGTGTTCGAACTGGGCGTGCCGGTGCTCGGCATCTGCTATGGCATGCAGACCATGGCGCACCAATTGGGCGGCAAGGTCGAGGGCGGCCACAAGCGCGAGTTCGGCTCCGCGGCGGTGCGCGCGCGCGGCCACACCGAACTGCTGAAGGACATCGCCGACTTCACCACGCCGGAAGGCCACGGCATGCTCAACGTCTGGATGAGCCACGGCGACAAGGTCACCGAGCTGCCGCCGGGGTTCAAGCTGATGGCCTCGACCGAGAGTTGCCCGATCGCCGGCATGGCCGACGAGACGCGCCATTTCTACGCGGTGCAGTTCCACCCCGAGGTCACGCATACGCAGCAGGGGCAGGCGATCCTCGACCGTTTCGTGCTCGGCATCTGCGGCGCGAAGCCCGATTGGGTGATGCGCGACCACATCGCCGAGGCGGTCGAGAAGATCCGCGAGCAGGTGGGCGAGGAGGAGGTCATCCTCGGCCTGTCAGGCGGCGTCGATTCATCGGTGGCTGCGGCGCTGATCCATCGCGCCATCGGCGACCAGCTGACTTGCGTGTTCGTCGACCACGGCCTGTTGCGGCTCAACGAGGGCGACATGGTGATGGACATGTTCGTCGGCAAGCTGCATGCGAAGGTGATCCGCGTCGATGCGAGCGACCTGTTCCTCGGCAAGCTCGCGGGCGTGAGCGACCCGGAGGCCAAGCGCAAGATCATCGGCGGCGAGTTCATCACCGTGTTCAAGCAGGAGGCGGCCAAGCTGACCAGTGCGGGCGCCAAGGGCGCGAAGTGGCTGGCGCAGGGGACGATCTACCCGGACGTGATCGAGTCGGGCGGGGCCAAGAGCAAGAAGGCCGTGACGATCAAGAGCCACCACAACGTGGGCGGTCTGCCGGAACAGCTGGGGCTCAAGCTGCTGGAACCGTTGCGCGACCTGTTCAAGGATGAAGTGCGCGAACTGGGCGTGGCGCTGGGGCTGCCACCCGAGATGGTCTATCGGCATCCGTTCCCGGGCCCGGGGCTGGGCGTTCGCATCCTGGGCGAAGTGAAGAAGGAGTACGCCGACCTGCTGCGCCGCGCCGACGCGATCTTCATCGAGGAGCTGCGCAACTTCAAGGACGCATCGGGCAAGACCTGGTACGACCTCACCAGCCAGGCCTTCACCGTCTTCCTGCCGGTGAAGAGCGTGGGCGTGATGGGCGATGGCCGGACGTACGACTACGTGGTTGCGCTGCGTGCGGTGCAGACCAGCGACTTCATGACGGCCGATTGGGCGGAGTTGCCCTATGCACTGCTCAAGAAGGTGTCGGGGCGGATCATCAACGAGGTGCGCGGGATCAACCGGGTGACCTATGACGTGAGTTCGAAGCCGCCGGCGACGATCGAGTGGGAGTGAGGGGTACGACAGCGTTTCTGGCATGCCGCCGCGCGCTGGTCTTGCCTTCAGTCCAGCGGTAGTTCTTCGTCGAAGTCGAAGGTCAGCTGGACCGGTTGCCGGATGAGCCGGTAGCGACGCCAGGGCCCGGGCAGCATGTCTGTGCCGGGGACCGCGATGTGCTGCAGATGCACCGCCAGACACCGCGCCTGGGCGCAGCGACGATAGGCGTAGGACACCGAAATGCGGAGATGATTGGCGGCGGCATCCATTCGGTTGTCGAAGTGGCGCAGCAGCCGGATGTAGGCCGCCGCCAGCGATCCATGCGACTGCAGAGCGATTTCCAGCGACTGATCCGCTTCACGTTCCAGCAGTGCATCCAGCACGTTGCGACCCGCATCGCTGGCCAGTGTGCGCGCCAGTGGATGGCCGGCCTCGCCGTCGTCGCTGCCGCCTGGCGCGTGTTCGAGGCGCACGGCATGGCGCACCGTGACTTCGGTGTAGCGAACGATGTGCTGGTACAGGTAGGCCAACAGCCGCTGCTGGTGCATCTCGTTCCGCAGGTCCAGCGCGCTGCCGTCGTCGGCACGCAGTGTGCGAGCCATCAACCAGGCCTCCTGCACCACATCTTCGTATTGCTGCTCGCCCGCTGTCTTGTAGGCGATCCCGCGCAACTTCTTTTTCCACCGGACGACGAACTGGTTGAAGGCTTCGTCGTCGGTGGTTGTCATGCAGGACTCTGGTGTCAGCTCAAGGACAGGTCGTTGAAGAGGGACTCGGCCACTGCTTCCTCGGCAATGGCCAGGCCGTGCCGGCGCATGGCCGGGGCCAGTTGCACATCCCAGACCGCTTCTGTTTCGGAGCCAGTCAGGGTGTGGCGAGCAGGGGCTGCTGCCCGAGCGGCGGTCTCGTAGTCGGCCATGCCCATGCGCCACGGTGCGGCACCGGCATGGCGCAGCACATGGTTGGCAATGCGCAGGCCGGCCCAATCGAAGTCGCCGTGGTAGCGCAGTCGCGCGCCGGACCGCACCAACTGCTGCAACAGCGTTCGCTGGGCTGCGGCCGGCATGCCGTCGGTGCAGATCAACGGTGCGCAGCGTGTGCCGAGCTGCTCGGCGGCGATGGCCAGCAGGTTCGGGTTCTCGCACACGAAGACCGTGCGGTCGGCCACGTCCCATCGAGGGGCAGCGCGCAGCAGCCAGCGCAGCGAAAGGTAGGCGGGCTCGCCGCGCAACCAGGGTACGGTGTCCAGGTCGACCGGCACGGGCAGGTTCAGCACCAGCACCGGCCGGGCCAGCTCATTGACGAGTACGCCCGCGCGCGCCCAGATGTCGCGAGCGCGTTCGTCGGCGGCGGGGCCGAGTGGCTCGTCCCGGGTGTCGTCGAAGTCTCCATCGCCAGCGTCGACCGCGGGCATGTCGCGGATGGCTTCGCCATGGCGCCACGCCGCCAGCACCAACGCCGCGACGGGTCGCCCGGCGTCGAGCGCGTGGGCATCGCCGAGAACCTGCGCGGCCAGTTGCGAGCGTGGCAGGCCGGTGGCCGGCATGCGGCCCAGGACCTTGCCGGCCTGGCTCAGCAGGATGTCGGCGGCGTCGGCATCCTGTCGCGAAAGGCGCTTGAGCAATCCGGCTGCGGTGCCGGCTTGCAGCCAGGCTTGCAGGCGCGGATCGCGGCCGGTCCGCGACAGCATGGCCAGCCAGGTGGACTGCTGCGCGTCACGCTCGGCAACGAGGTCGGTGATCGGTCCGTCCAGGTGTTCCAGTGCTTCGCGCAGCGAACCGGCGATGCCGGCAGCCTGCAGTCTGGCCTGCAGTTCGGCCAGGTCCAATCGCAGCGAACGTGCCGCCTTGGCCGGGCGGCCGCTCAGCAGCGCCAGCGCCTCGCGCTCGGCCGGCTGCAGTTGACCGAGCAGAAGCGCTCCCTCGGCAGTGCCGCCGCGCTCGAAATGGCGCCGCAGACGCTGCCGGAGCGCCGCCAGCGCGAGGCCGCCGAGCAGGCGCTGCAGGCGTGGATCAGGCGTCGCCATCGGCTGGCGGCACTGGCGGTGCCGGCGGGAAGCGTCGGTCCGGGTCATCCTCGCGCCGCCGGGCGCGTCCGTCCCAGACCCAACGCGAGACATGCACGGCGTCCACGCCTTCGCGGCGTTGCAACTGCGCAATGGCCACGCCGGGCAGTTCGGCCGAGCAGGCCCATTCGCGTTCGCTGGTGATGACGAAGTCCAGGTCGAATTCGCGCACCAGCGCCCAGCAGTGGGCACGCGCGGCGTCGTCGATGCCGGCGAAGGCCTCGTCCAGCAGCACCAGCCGCGGCGCGTGCACGCTGCCGGCCTGGCTGTAGAAGCTGGAGACGGCGGCGAACAAGGGCACCGTGAGGCCCAGCGCGCGCTCGCCGCTGGAGGCCGGGCCGGACAACGCGCGCCATTGCCCGTCCTGCCAGCGCTGCACGCGGAAGCGGTGCCAGCGCCGGTAGTCCAGCGCACGGGCCAGTTGCTCCTGGAGGCTGCCTCCTTGCTCGGCATCGGCGCGGCTGCGCTCGGCCGCGATGCGCTGCTGCAGCATCTCGCCGACGACGCGGCGGTCCTCCGCGGTCCACAGATCCGCACCTGTGTTGAGCAGGCGGCGGCGCGCGGCTTCCAGGCCCACGGGTGCGCCGTCGGCACCCTCGGGCAGGGTTTGCCACTGGAGGCGAAAGCGCACGCCGGTGGAAGTGGGGCGCTTGTGCAGTTCCGTGTTGATGGCGTCCACCTGACGCTCTGCCTCGCGCAACAGCTTCTGCACCGCGGCGGCAATTTCGGCTTGCAGATGGTTTTCCAGCACCTCGCGCTCGCCGGCCGTCAGCAGTTCCCGGCGTTGCGCAATTTCGGCAGCCAGCTGCAGACTGAGCTGGTCGGGCCGTTCGGGGCGGTTGCGGTAGACGATGCGGACCACGAAGCCATGGTCGTTGGTTTCGGCCTGGGCCTGGTGGCTGAGCGCGGACAGCGCACGGCCGAGTTCGGTGAAGTCTTGCGACACCTGGGACTGCACGCGGCTCCAGGCTTCGTCATCGTCCTTCACATCCGACAGGGCCTGTTCCGCGCGGCGCGCCAGCGTCAGCGCGGGTTCGATGGTCCAAGGCGCCGCGAGCGGCGGCAGTTCAGCCTCGGGCAGCGCGGTGGCCAGCAGGCCGGTGGCAGCAAAGCCTTGCAGGTGGACCACTGCCTGCTGGCGCGCGGTTGTGCGCTCGTCCAGCGTGGCGGCGGCGGACAGGGCTTTCTGCCCGGCCTGGGCCCGGTTTTCGGCGGCGAGCCGGCGGGCCTGGTGTTGCTGCTCCAACTGCCGCTGGCCCGTGGCGACGGCAGTGCGCGCGTCGGCCAGGCGCCGGCGCACGTCATCGACTTCTGCGCCGATGGATTCCTGCAGCGTCTGCCAGTGGATCTGCGCCTCCTCGGCCAGCGCGAGGCGCTCGGCGGCGTGATCTGCGGCGTTCTGGGCGGCGTCGGCAGCCTCCTGCTCGCGTGCGCGCTGCTGCGCCAACTCGGCCATTGCGTCGCGCAACTCGCGCGTGGCAGCGGCCAGTGCGTGAGCCGCGTCGTTGAAAGTCTGAAGCGCCAAGGTGATGGATGACAGTGCCTCGCGGGTGGCTGGCAGTGTCAGGTCTTCCGCATCGCGGGCCAGGGCGTGCTGTGCCTGTTCCCAGGCTTGCGCAGCCTCGTGCCAGCGCCGTTCGGCCTGATCCAGCCGCAGGCGGGCGGCGTCGTACTCACGGGCACAAGCGGCGGCGTGGGCATGGGCACCGCGCAGCGCATCGTCGCCGGGCGCGCGCTCCCATTCGCGCGCCGCTTGCCGACGCGCATCGGCAAGCTGGGTGAAGGACTGTTCCAGCGCGCGGGCATCCGCGGCCAATTCGTCCAGGCGTAAGGCGATGTCGTGCAGGCGCCGCGCGCGGGCAGCGGCACGCGCCGCGTAGCCGATGAACTCGGCGCCTGGCTTGGTCCACGCGCCGGCCAGCGTGCCGAGGCGAAAGCGTCCGTCGGGCGAGAGCCAGGTTTCGACGGCTGGCGGGTCTTCCAGTCCGCAGGCCACGCCTTCGAGCAGGCGCCGCAGGACCTCAGGTGCCACTGTGCCGTTGTCCGCGGGCAGCAGCCAGTCCGCCAGCGAAACTGGTTGCGCCGGTCGTGCCAGCCACTGCGCGTCGTGCGGCAATGGTGTGCCGTCGGTGCCGAGTAGCGCGCCGTCCGGGGTGACCCAGGCGTCCAGCAGGCCGGCGGCCTGCAGGGCAGCCTCCAGGCCGGCGCGCTGGCTATCGGCGAGTCCGGGCCGGAAGTCGACCAGTTGCCAGAGCGGCGCCCCCGTGCGCCCCAAACGCAACGACTCGGCGCGCCAGTGCGGGGCCGGCGGCTGCGCGTCCTCGCCCCGCTCGAGGCGAGCGCGCTCGGCTAGCAGTGCCTGTTCTTCTTCTTCGACGCGGTGGCGCTGCGCTTCCAGTTCGGCCTGGCGTCGGGCCAGACTGTCGGCACTGGCCTGCTGGGCCGACAGCAGCGCCGCGTGGGCCGGGTTCTGTCCTTGCGGCGCGGAGGCCCAGGCGGCCAGCCGATCCAGCACGACGGGGGCGTCCGGCAACTGCAACTCGCGCAGGCTGTCGAGGTGGTCCTGCCAGGCGTCCAGCAAGGCCTGGGCCTGTGTTGCAACAGCATCGTCGGCTTCGGCTCGGCGGGCGGCGGCATCGTCGGCTTCGTCTCTGCACAGGTCGCGCTGCTCCTGCGTGCGGGCATGGGTCTCGGCCGCGCGCTCGACGGCGTCGCAGTGCTGCAGCAGGAAGGTGGTCTGCTGGCGGCGCAGCGCGACTGCGCGGCGCAGATCATCCTGCGCAGCCTGCACGGCCGATGGTTCCAGCGTGGCGGCCTCGGCGGTGGCCAGGGGGCTGGTGGCGAGCGCGCGGGACATGCCGGCCGCGGCAGCTTCCTCGACGGCTTCCTGGCGTCGCGTGGCCAGCACTTCGGTGGCCTGGTCGGTGCGCTCGCTGCGCTGGCGCGTGGCCAGCTGTTCCCGGGCGAGGCGAACTTCGGCCTCCTGGCGGGCTTGCGCGGCCTTGCTCGCATCTTCCTGTCGGCGCCTGGCTTCGCGCTCGGCGCTGTCGAGCTGCTTGGCGCTGGCCATCGCCGGGTCGTTCAGCAGTGCCTCCTGTCGCAGGCGAGCGGTGGTCAGTGCGGCGTCGACCACTGCCAACTGCGCGATGGCCTCGGTTTCGGTAGCCTCGGCCTGCGTCAGTGCCGCGCGGCTGTCGTTCAGTTCGCGGCTGGCGTTGTCGAAGCCGGTCTGCGCGCTGCGCAGATCGCGCGCCTTGCGTCGAGTCTGCGTGGCGGCATAGCGTCGGTAGCGCTGGCTGAACTGGCCGACGGCGCGTTCCAGCGCCTCGTATTCGGCGAGCTCGCGGCGGTCTTCCTCCAGGCGACTCAGCGCATCGGCCACGTCGGCCAGCAGGTCGGTGGACAGCGGCGGCAGGGCTTCGGTCAGCGCCTGCGACAGATTGGCCTCGTCGGGTTTCTTCGACAACTGGGGCTGCCGCAACTGGATCAGCGTGTCCATCAGCGCGGCGTAGCGGACCGGGCCGAGATGGAACAGACGCTCGTCCACGGCGCGTCGGTACTCGGTGGCAGTGGGGAAGAGCTGGCCACCCAGCGGCGCCAGGGCGTCGCGCAGCCGCTCGCGCGTGAGCACCACATGCGTGGGGCCGATGAGCCAGAGATCCTGCCCGATGCGGCTGCCTTCGAGCAGGAAGAACCAGCTGTCCACCTGCGTTCGCGCGGCCACGGCAGACAGGCCGCAGCCCAGGGTCAGGAAGCGCGGCGTGCCGTCGGCATCGACGCGGCCGAATTCGATCCAGGCGTAGCCCATGCGGCGGTCGTGGCGGCCGAGCAGCAGGTTCCAGGCCATCTTCTTGCCGGGGTCGCCGTCGGGTTCGATGCGCGAGGGCTTCAGCTGGGCGTCGAACAAGAAGGGCAGCGTCAGCGACAACACCTTGGACTTGCCGGTGCCGTTGTTGCCGCGCAGCAGCAGGTGGCCGTCGCGGAACCAGAATTCCTCGCTGTCGTAGTGGAACAGCTCGGTCAGGCCCAGCCGCAGTGGCTGCCAGCGCGGCAGACCGGGTTGGGGCAGGGGAGGTCGGATGTCGTCGGTCATGCGGCGTCGAACAGGGAGTTCGGTGCGTCTGGGGTGGCGGCTCGCAGTTCGGCGTCACCGAGTGCGAATCGTGCCAGTGCGGGCAGCGGGCGTATGTGCTCGCCTTGGGTTGTGATCAATCGCAGTTGGGCCAGCCGCTGGAGCGCGGTCTCGGCCAGTTCGTGCTCGGCACCGGGCTCGCGCGCGGACTTGCGCCAGTAGCTTCCGTAGCGGGTGCGCGCCTCGGCGATGAAGGCGACCACCTGGTCCAGGCGGCATCCTTCGGTTGTGCCGGCGCGCCGCCGGTCGGCCAGGAACTCGGCCACCAGCAAGGTGGCATGGGCGTCGGTGCCTTCGGCGGGCATGGCGACGTCGGTGAGCGCGCCGTCCTCGTCGACCAGCGCCAGTCCTTCGGCTCGCTGCTCGGGCACCAGGCCGGTGGCCTCGCACAGCCGCACGGCCATCGGGCCGCGCTGGTTTGTGAAGTAGGTGCGCTGCGCTTCGTCCAACGTATCGAAGTAGATCACCGGGTCGTCCAACAGCCGGCGCGCCAGGTGATGGCGCAGGGCCGTGCGCTGGCCTTCGTCGCT
This sequence comes from Variovorax sp. dw_954, assembly GCF_018449755.1. Classification (NCBI taxonomy): domain Bacteria; kingdom Pseudomonadati; phylum Pseudomonadota; class Betaproteobacteria; order Burkholderiales; family Comamonadaceae; genus Variovorax; species Variovorax sp. dw_954. The sequence goes on from NZ_JAAVVD010000005.1 coordinate 289,775, forward strand.
GTCGGGCACGTGTTCGTCGACCAGCGACGCCAGGCGCTCGTCCAGCGTCATCGGATCTTGCGCCGCAGGCCAGGTGGAGGGGCCGCGCACGGCCACCAGCATGCTGGCCAGCACGCGGCGCTGCACGTCGTAGAGCGCGTCGGCAGCTTCGCCGCTGGCCGTGGCATCGCGCACGAAACCCTCTTCGTCACCCGCCACGCGTTGCAGCACGCCGAGTGCGAGCAGCGTTCGGCACACGGCCACCAGTTCGCGCCGTTCGTGTGCGGCGGTCAACGTGAAAGCAAAGCCGCGCGAGGCCAGCGCCGGATCGGCCGCCAGCGCCAGCAGCCGTTCGCCGAGCAAGCGCAAGGTGATCTGGGCTTCGGCGCGCTCCAGCACGGCGCAGGCCAGGCACAGCAGCACGTAGCGCCGGCGCTCATACCCTTGCAGGCCGCGGCTGGCATCGCTCAGGTCGGCGGGGCGCTTGAACAGGCGTGCGCAGTCGCGCTCGATGTGCAGCGGCCAGCCGGTCTCGCGCGCGAACCAGGCGCGCAGGTCGTCGGCATGGCGGCGCACGGCCGCAAACTCCTCGTGCGCCGGGGTCATCAGGGGTGTCATCAGCAGCGCTCGCAGGGCCTGGCAGCGCTCGTCGTCCCGGTGGTGCTGCTGCTGGCGGGCGATCTGGCGGGTGTCGGTCATGTCGGGCCCGTCCGGCCGCCCGAAGGGACTGATGCGCCCCTTTGGGGTCGCGAACGAACTGAGCTGCAGGGTGTTTTCATTGCGCGTCCAGTTCGGAGATGGTCAGCAGGTGGTCGCGGCCGGCGAACACGCCGGCCGGCGTGTGGACCTGGGCCCAACTGCCGGGGGCCAACGGCTGCAGCCGGATGCGCAGCAGGCCGTCGCCGCTGGTCTGTTCCACCGCTGCATCGGGGTGGGTCTGCGCCGCCAGTGCTTCGCCCAGCAATGCGAGGAACAGGCCGAAGGCGTGCGGATCGAGTTCGCCCAGCTCCGAGAGCTTCACGGGCCGACCCGTGGCCAGGCGCTGGCGCGCGGCCTGGACTTGCGCGTGCTCCTCTTTCAGCTGCATGGCCAGCAGGAGGCGGGCCTCGTCGCGTGCCTGCACGCGCGGCAGGGCGCCCCGCGGCGTGGCCTGCCCGTACTCGCGCAGCCGCGGGTGGATGCGCAGCGGCGGCGCCTCGGCCCAGGGCGTGCTGGCGGGCAGGTCCTCGCCACCGGGCTGCAGCGCCGGGTTCAGGGCGAAATGCCGTGCCGGATGCAGCGCGAAGGCCGCGCGCGCCAGGCGATGCGCCTGCGTGTCGTCCTCGCAGGAGGCAAACCAGCCGGCGAGCACGCGGAAGTCGGCGGAACGGTCGCTGCGCCCACTGCGGCGCTCATTGAGTGCGGCGAGGGCGGCCAGCAACTGCGGGATCGCGGCGCGCGCCTTGGCGCGCAGCAACTCGGCCTGGGGAGGCTCATGCCGGTCGGCGACGAACCAGCGCCGCAGGCCGCGCCAGCGCTCGCGCCAGGCCAGCAGGCCTCGGGTCCGGGCGTCGAGTTGTTCTTCCTCGCTTCCGGGCGCGGTGTCGCGCGACTCACGCTCCACGGCCAGCCACAACAGCGTCTCGATGCGCGGTGCAATCGCCAGGATGCGCTGCGCGATGCCACCGGAGCGGCCGACCAGATCGCCGATGAAGCGCTCCAGGTAGTCGATCAACCGGCGCTTGTAGGCCACCACGGCCTGCGCGTCGGCTTGCTGAAGCTCGATGCTGCGCGCGATGCCGGCCATGAAGGCCTGGGCGTTGTCCGCCAGGCCCTCGAATACGCGCACCAGGTCGCGCAGCGTGGCGTGCACCTTGGCGGCGTCTGGCGCTTCCTCGGCTGCGAGGCCCTGCAGGGCTTCGAGCCTGTGTGCGATGTCCTCCAGCGCCACGGTCTGCAGTTCGGCGCGGCGCGAGAGTGCTCGCGCAAAGGTTTCCAGTGCCGACTCCACCGCCTCGCCACCCTGCGACAGGCGGTACAGGAACTTGGCACGGTAGAAGTCGGCGATGCTGGCGACGCGCGTGGTGTCGGGCTGCGACTCGAGGTTGCCCCATTCGGTGAGCTGGGCCAGTGCGGCTTGGAGCTCCTCCAGTCGTGGTGCCGCGGGCAGTCCTTCCCAATGGCCTTCGACCAGCACCTCGTCGGGTCGCAGGTGCAGGCGGAACTGGCGCTTGGCGGCCGCGAAGGTCTGCATCACCGCGCGGTACAGCGCTGCCTTCTCGGTGCTGACATGGCGAAAAAGCTCGGCCTGGATGCCCGTGCGGGCCGTCATGAACTCAAGTCCGATAGCCAAGTCTGGCCTGTGCAGGCCTCGCCACATGCTGAGGGTGCATGTTCAACCATGCAGCTCCTTTGGATCGGCGGTATTGCGGTTGGGCCACCTGGTACTGCGGCCCTTTGCCGTCGGCTCGATCAATCCCGCTGCCTTCATGGCTCGCAGCACGAGGCTCGACATGTCGCGGCAGACGCCGGAGCGGGACGTTTCAATCTCGGAGTTGGTCGATGGACTCATGGGTCGAATTTGAGCAGATGACTCATTTTCTGATCGTTTTCATGCGCCACTGATTCATCGGCACGGTCACGTCTGCCATCGTTGACGTCGTTGTGCAGGTGAAAGCGGCACGACGACCATGATCGGGCACTTCCATCTACGGCTGTCCTCCTCGAACGATCTCGGACGGGCGGTGAGTTGCGACTCGTCGGTTGGCCTGCAAGTCGAACAGCCGGCATCCGCACCGGAATGGCAACATTGCGGCATCGCACAATCGAATCCAGTCGATGCCATGAAGCAACAGAAGAAGGCCGCCAAGTCACCCCCTGAACCCAGGCTGTCCCGAACCCATGCCCCGCAAGGGTTGGCGCCGGTCGAATGGCAGCGATCCCTGCGCCGCCAATTCGGGCGCGACCAGGTGTTCGGGCTGGAGAACGTCGGTTCCGAGCCGTTCTTCTCCGAATTCCGCGTCAGCAATCCGGAGTCGAAATCCGCCTACTACGTGGCGATCCGCGGCGCGCAGCCGGGCGACAACTTCTGCGCCTGTCCCGACTTTGCGACCAACGAGCTGGGCACTTGCAAGCACATCGAATTCACGCTCGCACGGCTGGCAAGAAAGCGCGGCGCCAAGTCGGCATTCGCGCGTGGTTACCAACCCTCGTTTTCCGAGCTGTATCTGCGCAACGACGGTACGCGCACGATTCACTTTCGTGCCGGAACGGATTGCCCCGCCGAGCTCGCGCGCTCGGCGGCGGCTCTGTTCGATGCTTCGCAAGGCTGGCGCCTGCCGGAGGATCGTTTCGACGCGCTCGGTCGGTTTATCGCCGGTGCGGCGCGGACGGGCCATGAACTTCGCGCCTACGACGATGCGCTCGACTTCATCGCCGGCAGGAGCGATGCGACGCGGCGTGCAGCGGCGCTGGCCGATCTGTTCCCGGACGGCGCGGCGGACTCCCGCTGGAAGAAGCTGCTCAAGGTGCCGCTGTATCCTTATCAGGCCGAAGGCGCACTGTTCGCCGTGCGCGCCGGTCGCGCGCTGATCGGTGACGAGATGGGACTGGGCAAGACCATCCAGGCGATTGCTGCAGCGGAGATCCTGATGCAGCATTTCGGCGCAGCCAAGGTGCTCGTGGTCTGTCCGACGTCGTTGAAGTACCAGTGGCAAAGTGAAATCCTTCGCTTCTCCGGTCGCCCGTCCAGGGTGATCGCCGGCGGGCGGGCCCAACGGCAAAAGGAATACGCGTTGGACGACGCCTGCAAGATCACCAATTACGAAAAGCTCCGGTCCGACCTCGACCTGATCACCGCCTGGGCGCCGGACCTCGTGATCGTGGACGAGGCTCAGCGCGTCAAGAACTGGAACACCATCGCGGCGAAGGCGCTCAAGCGCATAGACAGCACGTATGCGATCGTGCTGACCGGGACCCCGCTGGAAAACAAGCTGGAGGAGCTCATCTCGATCGTCCAGTTCGTCGACCAGCATCGCCTCGGGCCGACCTGGAAACTGCTGCACGAGCATCAGGTCAAGGACGAGGGAGGCCGCGTGACGGGCTACACCGGTCTCGACAGGATTGGCCATTCCCTGGCACCGGTCATGGTCCGGCGCCGCAAGTCCGAGGTGTTGCAGCAGTTGCCGAGCCGCACCGACCAGAACCTGCTGGTGCCGATGACCGAGATGCAGATGCAGTACCACGCGGAGAACGCGGACGTCGTGGCGAAGATCGTCCAGCGCTGGCGCAAGATGAAGTTCCTCTCCGACCAGGACCAGCGACGCCTCACCTGCGCCTTGCAAAACATGCGCATGTCATGCAACAGCACCTACCTGCTCGATCAGGAGAGCGACCACGGCGTCAAGGCCGACGAACTGGCGGAGTTGTTCGAAGGACTGTTCGTCCAGCCGGGCGCCAAGGCGGTGGTTTTCAGCCAGTGGACGCGCACGCATGCCATCGTCATCCGCCGGCTCGAGGCACGTGGCATCGGTTATGTCAGCTTCCATGGTGGTGTGCCGTCAGAGCAGCGCCCGGCGCTGATCGATCGCTTTCGCGACGATCCGGATTGCCGCGTGTTCCTGTCGACCGACGCTGGCAGCAGCGGGCTCAACCTGCAACACGCCTCGACGCTGGTCAACATGGATCTGCCGTGGAATCCGGCGGTGCTGGAGCAGCGTATCGCGCGCGTGCACCGCATGGGGCAGAAGCAACCGGTACAGATCGTCAACTACGTGGCCAAGGGAACCATCGAGGAGGGCATGCTGTCGGTGCATGCCTTCAAGCGTTCCCTGTCCGCCGGCATTCTGGATGGCGGTGGCGCGGAAGTGTCGCTTGGCGGGTCGCGGCTGAGCCGCTTCATGAAGGACGTGGAAAACGTCACCGGGCGCATGGGCGACGGAGAGGCCATGGCGCCGGCTGAAGAAGCCGCCCAGGTCGCTGCGCTGGAACTGGCGGCACCGGTCGGTGACGCGACCGCGGATGCGGACGCCGTGATTGCAACGGCTGCGCCGGCTCCATCAGGGGCCGCCGCAACCGATCGGGAATCGGCGGCGACGATCACCGAACCGTGGTCCGGCCTGCTGCGCTTCGGTGCGGAACTGGTGGCGGCGATGACCTCGCCGGACAACGGCTTCGGCACCACCCACCCTTGGGTCGAACGTGACCCCTCCACCGGGCAGCGCAGCCTCAAGGTGCCACTGCCGCCGCCGGAGACTGGCAAGCGGATCGCCGATGCCCTGGAGCTGCTCGTCGACGCATTGCGGGGTGCAGACAAGAAGCGCTGAGTGGCTTGGTGTTGTCACGAGACGGCTCGATCGGGGCCGTTTCGTTCTGCCTCGCGACGAAGGCTCCGCCGAGGGTACCCCGCGCTCCCGATCTCCCTTACCATCGACCGCCGGCGCCAGGGCCAGGGCCAGCGCCGGCGACGTGGTCCGGCTGCCGCCGCCCAGGCACGCTCGTCGCCGCCCGATGAATCTGGAGACCTGCCATGACACCTGTGTCGCGCTACGCTGCTTCGTCCCGCTGGCTGCACTGGCTAGCAGTGCTGCTGCTGCTCGTCATCATTCCGGTCGGCATCTGGATCGGCTTCTTCGAGCCGGCCGACGAGGCGTTCAAGATGCGGCTCTACAACGTGCACGAAAGCCTGGGCGTGCTGATGTTCTTGCTGGTGCTGGTTCGCATCGTCAATCGCCGCCTGAATCCGCCGCCGCCCCTGCCGGTCGACATGCCGGGATGGATGCGGACCGCCGCGCATGCGAACCACATCGCCCTCTATGTGCTGCTGTTCCTGATGCCGATGATCGGCTTCCTTGCCACCAACGCCTGGGGCTTTCCGCTTTCGGTTTTCAATGTCTTGCCGATTCCGTCGCCGCTGGGCAAGGACGAGGCGATCGCCAAGGTGCTGTCGTTCCTGCACCTGTGCGGGGCGATTGCGATCGTGCTGCTGATCCTGGCGCATCTGGCTGGCGTCGTGAACCACGTCTTCATCCGACGCGACGGGCTGTTGCGCCGCATGCTGTGAGGCCTGCCGCAGCTTCGGCAACGAGTGTCGGCCTGCGCTGGCGCCGCGCCGGCTTCGCCCTTGCGGTCGCGGCCACGGCGCTCGGGCTGCTTTGGCTGATGGCTGCGACGCTGTTCGTCGCGAGGGTCGACGGGATCGGCCTCGGGATGCTGCTGGCCTTCGCGGTCACGCTGCCCTGGACGGTGGTCGGCTTCTGGAATGCGGCCATCGGCCTGGCGCTGATGGGCGCCAGCCGCCACGCGGCCGCCCTGGTGGCGCCGCACATGCTGGCCGCGGACCCGCAGCAGCCCATCGAGTCGTCGACGGCGTTGCTGGCCTGCATTCGCAACGAGGACACGGGCCGGCTCTCGCGCAACCTGGCCTGGATGCTGCACGGGCTGGTGGACAGCGGCCAGGCCGGCGGCTTCCGTCTCTACCTCCTGAGCGACAGCGACGATCCCGGGACCGTGGCCGCCGAGGCCCGCATGGTGGCCCAGCTGCAGGCGCGTTTCGGCGCGGCCATCGCGCTGAACTACCGCCGCCGCGAGCAGCACCATGGCTTCAAGGCCGGCAATATCCGCGACTTCTGCGAGCGCTGGGGCCCGCTGCACGACTACGCCATCGTGCTCGACGCCGACAGCCTGATGACGCCCCGGGCGATGCTGCGGCTGGTGCGGATCATGCAGGTACGGCCCGCGATCGGCATCCTGCAGACGCTGGTGACGGGGCTGCCCAGCGCCAGCGCCTTCACGCGCATGTTCCAGTTCGGCATGCGGCTGGGCATGCGTTCCTACACGCTCGGCGCGGCCAGTTGGCAGGGCGACTGCGGTCCCTATTGGGGCCACAACGCCATCCTGCGGCTGCAACCGTTCATCCAGCACTGCGAACTGCCGGAATTGCCCGGCCCGCCGCCGCTCGGCGGGCCGGTGCTGAGCCACGATCAACTGGAGGCGGTGCTGATGCGGCGCGCCGGCTACGAAGTCCGCGTACTGCCGGAGGAGGAAGGCAGCTGGGAAGAAAACCCGCCGAACCTCCTCGAGTTCATCCGGCGCGACCTGCGCTGGTGCCAGGGCAACATGCAGTACCTGCGGCTGCTCACCTTGCCCGGGCTGATGCCGGTCAGCCGCTGCCAGCTGCTGCTGGCGATTGCGATGTACCTGGGGGCGCCGGCCTGGCTCGCGTTCATGATGCTGGGGCTCTGGCGCGAACAGCCTTTCCGGCCCGACCTCGCGCCGGTGCTGTTGCTCGCGGTGATGGGCATGAGCCTTGCGCCCAAGCTGGCCACGCTGGTCGACGTGATGTGTCGCGGTCCGTTGCGTCGGGCCTACGGCGGTGCGCCGCGCATCGTGTGCGGCGTGGTGCTGGAGTTCGGCTTCTGGGTGCTGACCGCGCCCGTGGTGGCAGTGGCCGTGAGCCTGTTCTTGTTGGGGCTGCCCTTCGGGCGCCGCGTCGGCTGGGCCGCGCAGCAGCGCGATGTCCAGCGGATCGACTGGCAGGTTGCGCTGCGCGGCCTGTGGCCGCAGACGGCGCTCGGTCTCGTGCTGGGCGCCTGGGTGTGGGTGCGCATGCCAGGCGCAATCTGGATCTGGTCGCCGGTCCTGGTGGGGCTGGTCGGATCGATCCCGTTCGCCTGGCTGAGCGCGCACGAGGCGGTCGGTCGATGGCTGCTGCGTTGGGGCCTGTGCCGCATACCGGAGGAAGCTTCGATGACTGCCGGGCCGGCGCCGTTGCGCGACGTTCCGGTGGAGGCGCCGACCGCGCCGCCCGCGGTGCCAGCGGCCGAATGAAGCCGTAGTAGTCTCAGCTCCAGACCACCTGGTGCTTCCACACCAGCGGCCCGATGCGCTCGCCAACCGCCTGTGCAAGCGGGTCGCGTTCGCCATCGCCCACGCCTTCGAAGCGCACAGTGATCAGGTTGCCATTCACAGGGCAGGGCCCGGCGGTCACGGACATCTGCTTGCCCGCGGGAACGACATCCTCCAGCATCTTCGTGACCGTGCGACCTGCGGCATCCCAGCGCAGCGCGGGCTTGAACACCTTGCCTACGGCCGTCAACGGAATGCTGTCGACCAGGTAGAGGTTCACCGGCACCGCGGCGCGCTCGGGCGTGCGCTCGGCGACGAAGGCGCGCAGTTCGGCCGCATCGGCCGTGGCGCCAGCCTTGAGCTGCACATAGGCGACCGGAAGTTCGCCGGCATACGCGTCGGGCTGCCCCACGACCGCCGCCAGCGCGACGGCGGGATGCTGGAAGAACACTTCCTCCAGCGCCATCGGATCGATGTTGTGGCCGCCCCGGATGATCAGGTCCTTCGCGCGTCCGGTGACCCAGAGGTAGCCGTCCTCGTCGAGCCGGCCGAGATCGCCCGAGTTGACCCAGCCAGGCTCCACGAATGCGCCCTTGTTGTGCTTGTCGTTGAGGTAGCCCGAGAACACGCCCGGCCCGCTCATCGTGATCACGCCGATCTCGTTGACTTCGCAGTTCCGCACAAAACGATCCTGATCATCGAGCTGCACGACGCGCACGCGTGCGTAGGGGACCGGGTGGCCCACCGCGCCGATGCGGATCGGCCGCGTCTCGTGCGAAATGAGGTGCACGCTGGACGTCTCGGTCATGCCGTAGACCTCCATCACCGGGATGTTGAAGCGCTCCGCATACGCCTTGCCGACCGGCACCGGAATCGCCGAGCCGCCGCCCGCGACGCGCCGCATGCTGGACACGTCGGCGCCATCCACCGGCACGTTGAGGGCAGCCGCCATGACGGTCGGCACGCCGCCGAGAACCTCGGGCCGATAGCGCTCGATGAGGCGCCATACATTGCGAATCGACGCCGGATTGCGCCAACCGGAAGGCGACAGCACGACCAGCGCGCCGCCCGCGGCCAGCGTTGCCAGCCCCTGCGTCAGCGCGCCACCCACGTGGAACAGCGGCAGGCCGAACAGGAAGGTGCAGCCTGGCTGGAGCTTGAGGACCAGCCCCATGGCCCAGGCCTGGGATACCTGGTTGGCATGGGTGTGTCGCACCAGCTTCGGCAGGCCGGTGGTACCGCCGGTGTGGAAGTAGGCCGCGATGTCGCTGGCGGCAATGCTCCGGTTGCTGGTCAGCTTGTCGGCGGGCTGGCGCGCGAGTGCGGCATCGAAGTTGTGGATGCCGCGCGCGGCATCGTCGGCGCCGCCCACCACGAACACCGTTTTCAGCTCCGGCATCAACTCGCGGATGCGCTCGACCTTGGCCCAGATGTCCGTCCCGGGAACCGGGCCGAGCGCAACCAGCACCTTGGTGTCGGCCGCGCGAAGAATGTCCGCGAGCTGGCCCGGCTCCAGCAGCGGGTTCACCGGATTCGCGATGCCTGCGGCTTCCGCGCCGAACAGCGTGAAGAAGGCCTGCGGCACCAGCGGCAGCAGGAAGCTCACCACGTCGTTCGGGCCGACGCCGGCTTCCGTGAAGAGATTGGCGGCCTGCGTCACGCGGGCGAGGAACTCGCGGTGGGTCACGCGCAGCGGGGTCTCGTCGGGGTCGGCGTTGGGCAGGAACAGCAATGCCGGGGCATCGGGGTTGCAGGCCGCGCCGAGTTGCAGCGCCTCGTAGGTGCTGGCCGCGGCGATGCGTTCCTCGTACGGCACGCTCTCGAACGCGCGGACCTCCGCATCGTTCGCGAGCGTCGGCCAGGTGTCGCCGATGAATTTGTCCAGCGTATGGATGTGCGCCATGGTGTCTCCCTTATTCAGTGGATGGATGGGTCGTTGCGGAACCGGGGGCTGTCATGCGCGTGATGCCTCGACGGCGTTGACGTAGCCGGGGCGCAGGACCTTGGTGGGATGGGAGGCGGTCACGTGTCCCATGAACGGCGCCATGATTTCGTAGCCGAGCAAGGTCTGCAGGCGCGGCGACATCCGGCTCACCAGCGCGGGCGGAATGCCGAGGAAGAAGTTCTCCTGCGTGCGCGCCCAGGGTTCGCAATACTGGTTGGAGAAGGCCAGCCGCTCGGCCTTGCTGCGGTTGGCGCCGCCGCGGTGGAGCAGGGTGCCGTGGAAGACGACACAGGCGCCTGCGGGCATCTCCATGGGCACCAGCAGTCGTTCGAGTTGCGGCGGCATGTCGGCATCCGCGTCACGCCCGTCATACGCGCCGGCGATCGTCGCGTCGCTCCATCGATGGCTGCCGGGAATCACCTCGGTGCCGCCGTTCTCCGCGGTGAAGGCATCCACCGCGACGATGGTGCTGATGCTGATCGACGGCCGCGGCCGTGGGATCGGATAGAAGGAATCGTCGAAGTGGATCGGCTGCGGCGTTTCGCCGGGATGGATGCAGATCGCCTGGCTGGCGGTGAGCAGGTAGCCGGGCGCCAGCAGCTTGTCGAGCAGCGCCAGCACGCGTGCGTCCTCGGCGATGTCCTCGAAGACGCGGCCCCGGCCGGCAAGCGTGTAGACGCGTTCTGTCTTGAAGCCCTCGAAGTTGTTTCGCCCGGCATGGGTGCTGAGAAAGGGCGCGAGTCCGGCACGCACGCGTGCGATGTCGTCGGCCTTCAGGAAATCGGGGATGACGGTGTAGCCCTGCTGGTTCAGTTCGTCGAGGTGACGTTGAACGTCCATTGGTGAATGCTCCCATGCGCCGTTTGGCGCGCTCAAGATTGCCTGGTTCGCGGCCGGGAAATCCGGCTTGCAGAGACTATCGTGCTTGCCCGGCGGCGCGATTCTGGTTATCCATGACCCGGCGCCTGGTCCGCACGCCGAGGGCACAATCCGCGCGTATGAATCAACGCTTGCGCGCACTCGCTGGCTGGTGGCTCGCGTGGCTTGTGCTCAGCGCGGCGGGTGCGGCATGGCTGGCGCGCAACGAACTGCGGCAATTGCAGGAAGCCTTCGAAACGGATGCCCGCATCGCCCATCGCCTGCTGAGCCAGCAGGTGGTTCAGTACGACGCGGTGCTGGCCACGCTGGCGCTGCTCGGCAAGGCGGGCGCCGCCGACTCGCCGGAGCAGCGGCTGCCCTCGGTCTATCCATCGATCCTGTCGGTGCAGCGCCGCGAGCGCTCCGGCGCCTGGCCCGATGCCGCGCTGGCCGAGGCCGAGGCGCAATCGCGCAACCAGCACCGTCCCGCGCTGGCGCAGGTCGAGTTTGCGCGGGGCCGCTATCGGCTGGTGATCGGCGCGGAGCCGGTCAGCTATGCCCTCGACATCGACCTGGCCGCGACCGTGCCGTGGCGCGACTGGCCGATGGATCCGAAGACCAGTCCGAGCCGCGTCACCATCGAGCAGGGCGCGCAGCAGTTCGTCGTGCAGCCGGGCCGCGTGGGCGCCGATGGCTGGCGCTTCGACTTCCGCAAGGTGCTGGCCTCGGAAAGCCAGGCCTTCGACGTGGTGGCCCGGCGCGACGTGGCTTGGCGCGAGTTGCCCTGGATCCTGATGGCGGCCTGGGCGCTGGCGGTTGGCGTGGTGCTTGGCGGGGCGCGCATGCTGCTGCGCCAGCGCGAGGCGCGGCGCCGCGCGGAGGAACTGTTGCGCCTTGGGCAGGTGGCCCGCCTGAACGCGTTGGGCGAACTCGCGGCCGGCATGGCGCATGAACTCAACCAGCCCCTGACGGCGCTGCTGGCGAACACGCAGGCAGCCAGGCGATTGCTGGCCGACGATCCGCCGGACATCGGCACGGCGCGCGACGCGATGGGCAAGGCGTCCGAGCAGGCCCGGCGCGCCGCCGACGTGGTGGCGCGCTTGCGGCGCGCCATCGAGCGACCCGACGGTCACGGAAAGCGCGAGCAGGTGGCCCTGCAGGACGCGGCCCGCAGCGCCCTGTACCTGCTGGAGCCGGAATGCACGCGCCGCGGCGTGGGCGTGAACTTCGAGCCGGGCGCCGCCGTGCGTGTGCTGGCCGATCCGGTGGCGCTGGAGCAGATCGTGCACAACCTGCTCATCAACGCGCTGCAGGCGCTGGACACGATACCCGCGGGCCGTCGACGCATCACGATCGAAGTCCTCGACCAGGGCCCGATGGGCCAACTCGTGGTGAGCGACAGTGGCCCCGGCATTGCCGCCGAAGCGCTGCCGCGCCTGTTCGAACCCTTCTACAGCACACGCGAAGGCGGCCTGGGCCTCGGCCTGAGCCTCAGTGAATCGCTGGCCGGCGACATGGGCGGCTCACTCGCCGTCGACGCATCGGCAACGAGCGGTGCGCGCTTTGTCCTGAGCCTGCCGCTGGCGGGGGCCTCCGCATGAACCCGCCGCTGTCGCCCCTGATCCACCTGATCGACGACGACCAGGCCGTGCGTGACAGCCTGGCGCTGCTGATCGGCACGGTGGGGCTGCGCGTGCAGACCTGGTCCGATCCGCAAGCCTTCATCGACCAGTTCGATCGCAGCGGCATCGGCGCGATCGTGCTCGACGTGCGCATGCCAGGCATCAGCGGGCTCACGGTGCTGGAGCGGCTGGTGGCGCAGCAGGTGGACCAGCCGATCATCATGCTGACCGGCCACGGCACGGTGGAGATGTGCCGGCGCGCCTTCAAGTCGGGCGCGGCGGAGTTCCTGGAAAAGCCGGTCGACGACGAGCAACTGCTCGAAGCGCTGCAACATGCGGTGCGCCAGCACGTCAACTCGCGCGAGCGGGCGCAGGTCGACCAGTTCGCGCGCGACCGCTTTGCCCAGCTGTCGGAGAGGGAGCGCGAGGTGCTCGGCATGATCGTCACCGGGCTCACCAACAAGGAGATCGCGCGGGCGCTGGCGCTGTCGCCGCGTACGGTCGAGACGCATCGGGCCAACCTGTTCGCCAAGCTCGATTGCGATTCGCTGGCGCAACTGATCCGCCGCTATGCCGTGCTGGCGGAAAGCGCCGCTCCGTAGAACTACGGAGCGCCGCGCGTAGCCCTACGAATGGCGGCCGGGCATGGCGTTTCCTACAGTAGCGAAGCGGCTGGCGCCCTTGCCGGCCCGGTCATTCCACACTGGAGATTCCTCATGCATTCCACCCTTCGTCTCGGCGCGCTCGCGCTGGCATTCGCAGCCGTCGGCGCACAGGCCCAACAAGCCCCGCAGGCGCAACCCGCCGCGCAACCGCTGGTCCGCACCGAGAAGAACATGTCGCTCGAACTGGCCACCCAGATCGCCTCCGCCGCCGTCGCAGCCTGCGCAGCCAATGGCTACAACGTGGCCGCCACCGTGGTCGACCGCGCCGGCACCGTGCGCGCCGTGCAGCGTGCCGACAATGCCGGCCCGCATACGCTGGCTTCGAGCGAGCGCAAGGCCTGGACCTCGGCCTCCGCCAAGGCGCCGACGCAGGCCATGATGGAAGGCTCGCAGAAGAACCCTGGCGCCGCCAACCTGGTCTATCTGCCGGGCATGCTGCTGCTGGGCGGCGGGGTGCCGGTGAAGGCGGGCAATGACGTCATCGGCGCGGTGGGCGTGGGCGGCGCACCGGGTGGCCACCTCGACGAGCAATGCGCCAACGCAGCGCTCGAAAAGGTCAAGGGCCTGCTGGGCTGATGCGCATGCGCCGCCGCCTGTTCGCGCTGCTGGGCATGCTGTTCCTGTGCGTCGCTCCGGCCGTGGCGCAGGTGCCGCCGTCCTCCACCGACGTGCAAGCCTACGAGGGCCTTCACGAGGCCGCCTGGCAAGGCGATCTCGCCTCGCTGAAGCGCCAGCTCCAGGCAGGCGCCGACACCAGGGCGCGCGACGCCCAGGGCCGCACGCCGTTGCACGTCGCGACCTATGCGCGCCACAGCGACGTGATCCGGGCCCTCGTGCAAGCCGGTGCGGACCTCGACGCCATGGAGAACGACCGCTACGACGCGGTCACGATCGCATCGGTGGCCAACGACCCGGCCACGCTCGCAACGCTGCTGTGGCTCGGCGCGAGCGCGCGCCAGGTCACCAGCCGCTACGACGGCACTGCGTTGATCGCGGCGGCGCACCTGGGCCATGACGAAGTCGTGCGCCAACTGATCGTGGCGGGCGCGCCGCTCGACCATGTGAACAACCTGCACTGGACGGCGGTGATCGAATCGATCGTGCTGGGCGACGGAGGTCCGCGGCACCAGCGCACGCTGGCGCTGCTGGTCAAGGCTGGCGCCAACCTGCAGTTGACCGATCGGGAAGGCAACGCCCCGTTGCAACTCGCGACCATGCGTGGCCATGGGGCCATGAGCGCCATCCTGAAGGCGGCGGGCGCACGTTGAAGCGACGCTGTCAAGCCCCACGGCGGTTCCCTTCCAGGGCTGTAACCCCCTAGAATTTGCCGATGGGGGGTCACGCCTGTTCCGAGAGGATCGAGCCGCCATGCACTCCGTAGTCATCGTCGACGACCACCCTGCCATCCGGCTCGCTGTTCGCTCCGTCCTGGAAGGCAGCGGCCTTTTCAAGGTTGTCGGCGATGCCGATTCCGGCCCTGCCGCGCTGACGATCATCCGCGACCTCCAGCCCTCCCTGGCCATCCTGGATCTCGACCTGCCCCGCATGAATGGGCTGGAACTGATCGAGCGGCTCAAGACGTCGAATCCGACGCTCAAGGTGCTGGTGCTGTCGGGCCAGCAGGAATCGATCTTTGCCACCCGCGCCCTGCACGCCGGCGCCAATGGCTTCATGAGCAAATCGGAAGACATGGCCTCGATCGTGCAGGCATCGCAGTCGGTGCTGTCGGGCTACAGCGTCTTCCCGAGCGGTGCGTTGACATCGCTGACGGGTCCGGTGGGCACTTCGCCGGCTGACCTGGTCAAGAGCTTGTCGGACCGGGAGCTCAGCGTCCTGCAGCACCTCGCGCGGGGCCTGAGCAACAAGGAGATCGGCGACATGCTGCTCATCAGCAACAAGACGGTGAGCAGCTACAAGACGCGCCTGTTCGAGAAGCTGAACATCTCGACGCTGGTCGAACTGGTGGACTTCGCGCGCGCCAACGGGCTCATCACCTGAGGATCGGCAGCGTGGCCACGCTCGGGCTCGTTCGGCGTTGGCAAGTGTGGAAGGCGCTGGGCCTGGTGGCGCTTTCCATGCTGTCCGCGGCAGCCGCGTGGAGCCAGGAGACACCGTCCGGGGCACCGCCGCAACTGGTGGGCTATACGCACCTGCCCAAGCTTCCGCTCGCGATCGGCGACAGCGGGAGGCAATGGCTCAGGGCGCATCCGACCCTTGTCGTCGGCGTGTTGCCGAACGACCTGGTGCCGTTCGACCTGATCGGCCTGGACAACGACTACAAGGGCATCTCGGCGGACTACCTGGACGCCGTCGCCACGGCGCTGGGCATCGAGGTCCAGGTCAAGACCTTCGGTTCGATCGAGGATGCCACGGCGGCGCTGGCACGGCGCGATGTCGACATACTCCCGACGGTGCCGCGCTTGCGCGCGGACGGCTCCGTTGCGCTGTCCGCGCCCTATTTCCTGAGCCGTCACGTGGAAGTCACCGCGCTGAACGGGGTGATCGACCGCAGCGGCCCGATCAACGTGGGCTACATCCCCGGCCATATGCCGGAGGAGGCGCTCAAGGCAGCGTATCCGGCCGCGAAGCTGGTTCCCTATACGAGCGTCTTCCTCGGGCTGACCGCCGCCGCCGACGACAAGATCGACGTCCTGGTGGAAAACGGCGCCACGGCCGGCTACCTCATCGACCAGTACCAGTTGACCAAGTTGCGGCTGGCCAACTTCGGCGAGGAGCCGGCCTATTCGGTCCACTTCGCGCTGCGTTCCGATGACACCGTGCTGCACCACCTGGTCGACCAGGTGCTGACGGCGCTGCCGCTGCGGGTGCGCAACGACATCAAGGCGCGGTGGTCGCCCACCTTCGAGCCGACCGAGCCTGCGGAGCGCGTCAACCTCTCCGAGGAGGAGCGCAAATGGATCGTCGCGAATCCGGTGATGCGCTATGCGGCGGTGCCCGATCGCATGCCCTTCATGTTCGTCGACCAGTCGGACCGATACGCCGGCCTGACGGTGCAGGTACTGAACAAGATCACCAGCGAGACCGGTTTGAAGTTCGAGCCGGTGCTGACGCGGGCAGGCCGGATCGGCCGGGCCGACCTGCTGCCGGTGATGATCAGCGGCCAGCAATCGGAGACCGACGTGGTGGCCTCCGCGCCGTACTTCCGGGGCTATTGGGTGCTGGTCTCGCGCGTCGACGATCCGGACATCCTTCGCATCGACAAGCTGGCCGGCAAGCGCATCGCGTACCTGCCGCCCAACGGCGTTGCGGAGGGCCTCAAGGAACGCGTGCCAAGCGTCGAACTCGTTCCGGTCGATTCCATCCTCGAGAGCTACGAGCAGGTGGCCAGCGGCAAGGCGGACGTGACGGTGGGCAATGTGAACACCGCGAGCTACCTCATCCGGCAACGCTACGGCAACAAGCTCAAGGTCGCGGGTGCCATCGGCGATGCGCCGGTCGACGTGAGCTTTGGCGTGCGTGCGGACAACCCGATGCTGCTGTCCATCATCGACAAGACCCTGCAGAGCATCTCGCCGGAGGAGATGCGCCGCGTCCGCACCAACTGGACCTTCTCGAGCCATCCCTCCACCGGCTGGAGCCGCTATGCGCGCTGGCTGTACCCGATCGGCGCGGCGCTGGTGTTGTGCCTGGCCCTGTTCGCATTCTGGAACCGGGCTCTGAAGAACCAGGTGCGGAGGCGCCGCGCGGCCGAAGCGGAACTGCGCGACCAGCTCACCTTCCAGCGCGCCATGCTGGAGGGCATACCCCAAGCGATCTGCGTGCGCGACATGCACGCCCGGCTGATCTTCTGCAACACCGCGTTCGAGACATTTTTCAACGTCGATCGGCAGATGGTTCTCGGCAAGACCTTGCCTGAATCCAACGTGACGAAGGCGCCCCTGGAGCAAGTCAGGTCCGTGCATGCGCAGTACATGCAGCTCCTGGCGGAGGGCATCAGCATCAACGAAGACCTCGACGTCGTCCTGCACGGCGACACCAAGCGCATCAACCATTGGGCCGCGCCCATTTCGCTGGTGGATGGAGGGCCGCGCGTGGCCTTCGTGAGTGGTGCGATCGACATGACGGAACGCCACCACATGATGGCGCTGGTCGAAGCGGCGCGGGAGAAAGCCGAGTCCGCGAACCGGGCCAAGTCGAACTTCCTGGCCACCATGAGCCATGAGATCCGCACGCCGATGAACGCGGTCCTCGGCATGCTCGAACTGATGGTGCGCGAGGGCCGCCTTTCCCGCGAAGACCTGGCTTCGGCGGACCTGGCCCGCAAGTCGGCGCAGGGCCTGCTGGGGCTGATCGATGACATCCTCGACATCTCGAAGATCGAGGCGGGCGGCCTGGAAGTGATTCCGCGTCCGGCGCAACTCCGGCCACTGGTCCGCGAGGTGGCGAACGTCTTCGCCAGCATGGCTCGCCAGCGCGGCCTGAACATCACGGTGGAGATCGACGAACGGGTGGCGCAGTGGCATGCGGTGGACGGCGTGCGCTTTCGGCAGATCGTCAACAACCTGGTCAGCAACGCGATCAAGTACACCGATGAAGGCGGGGTCACGGTCCGCTTGCGACATGTGTCCCGGGCCGGGGATATGGAGCACCTTGAACTGGAGGTGCAGGACACCGGCATCGGCATCAGCGCGACCGACCTCAGCAACCTCTTCAAGCCATTCTTCCAGGCCGAGGCTGCGGGCCCGCGCGCCATCGGCGGCACCGGGCTGGGCCTGCCCATCGTGCAGCGCCTGTGCACGAAGATGGGCGCGGAGATCTCCGTGCAGAGCCAGAGCGGCAAGGGCACCAGCGTGCTCGTCGAGTTGAAGCTGCCGGTGCTGGCGCCGCCAGCGGGCTTGCCGGATGAGGAGGAGGCCAGGAGGGCGGCAGAGTTGCCGCCGGCCAGTCTTCACGGCTACAAGGTGCTGGTGGTCGACGATCATCCCGCCAACCGGATGTTGTTGAAGCGGCAATTGGAATTCCTTGGCATGCGATGCGACACCGCGGAGGACGGCGAGATTGCGCTCGACATGTGGCGCCATGAGGCCTTCGACGTGGTCATCACCGACTGTTCGATGCCGGTGATGGACGGGTATGCGCTGACCGAGGCCATCCGCGCCATCGAGCGAGAGAAGGGCATGCCGCGACGACCGGTGCTGGGCTGCACGGCGCATGTGCAGGAGAAGGAGCGCCAGCATGCGCTCGACGTCGGCATGGACGAATGCCTGATGAAGCCACTCAGCGTCGACGCCTTGCGCGACGCCCTGCGCCGGCACCTCCACGGCGGCGCCGCTGCGGCGTTCGCGTCGATGCACGAACCCGCAAAGTCGACGACGCCCGACCTGCCGTTCGATCTTTCGACGCTGAAGGCTTTCTCAGGCGGCGACCCCGCCATCGAGGCCAGCTTCATGGAGGCGCTGTTGCGCTCGAACCTGTCGGACGCGGAGGAGCTTGCGGATTGCATCCAGTCCGGCGACCTGGGCAAGGCGGCCTCGGGCGCGCACAAGATCAAGGGCGCTGCGCGGCTGGTCAAGGCAGAGGCCGTGATGCGGGATTGCGAGGCGCTTGAAGCCGCCGCCAAGGATGGCGATACCGATTCGGCGCGGGAACGGTTCGCGGTGCTCCAGCACAGTCTCGGGGAATTCAACGACGCGCTCACGGCACAGTTGCAGGCGACCGTGCCGCTGGCACACTAGCCCTCAGCTGCACTTTTCACTGAACGCCATGTATTTGCCTCCGCAATTCAACGAGAAGAACCGCGACGTTGCCATCGAATTGATGCGCGCGCATCCCTTCGCCAGCCTCATCGCCACCGACGACGAGGGCTTGCCTGAAGTGACGCATCTGCCATTGGTGGTGGACGTGCGCGACGACACGCAGTTCTCCCTGCTCGGCCACTGCGCCAAGCCCAATCCGCTGTGGCGCCATCTGCGGGCCCGTCCGCGCGCCGTCGTCACGTTCCAGGGGCCGCACGCCTACCTGTCGCCGAGCGTGTATCCCGACCTGGCCCGCGTGCCGACGTGGAACTACCTGGCCGTGCATTGCACCGTCGAAGCCAGCCTCATCGAGTCGCCGCAGGAGAAGGACGCCTTGCTCAAGCGCCTGATCGCCGAACACGAACCTGCCTACGCGGCGCAATGGAACAGCCTCGGCGAGGAATTCCAGCTCAAGATGCTCGCCGGCATCGTCGGGTTCGAATTGAAGGTGGTCGCGTGGCAATGCAAGCTCAAGCTCAACCAGCATCGCCGCGAGGCCCATGCCGCCATGTACGCCACCTACAGCCAGGGCACGCCCGACGAACAGGCATTGGCCGCGTGGATGCAGCGACTCGGCATGACCGAGGGAGTCCAGCATGCGTAGCCTGGGACTGGTGGGCCTTGTGCTGGCGCTGGTGATCGTCGGCCTGTTGGTGAAGAAGCAGATGAACGCGCTGATGCCGGCGGCCGCGCCTCCGGTAGCCGGCGCGCCCGCGCCGAACGTGCGCGAACAAAGCCAGCAGATCCAGCAGCAGGTGCGCCAGCAGGTCGAGGCCGCCATGCAGCAGCCGCGCCCGTTGCCGGATGAGGCGAAATAGAAGCGGATGCCGGATTCGACAGCCGTCCGATGACTGACGACGACTGGATGCAGCGCGCGCTGGACGAGGCGCGCGCTGCCGCCGCGGCCGGCGAAGTGCCGGTGGGCGCCGTGGTGGTGAAGGATGGCGCATTGCTCGCCAGCGGACGCAACACATCCATCGCGCAACACGACCCCAGCGGCCACGCCGAGATCAACGCACTGCGCGCCGCGGCCCAGGCGCTCGGCAACTACCGGCTCGAGGACTGCACCCTCTACGTGACGCTGGAGCCTTGCGCGATGTGCGCGGGCGCCATGCTGCACGCGCGCCTGGCACGGGTGGTGTTTGGCGCACCCGACCCCAAGACCGGTGCCTCGGGCTCGGTGGTCGACCTGTTTGCGCAACCCCTGCTCAATCATCGGACTGTGGTGCAGGGCGGCGTGTGCGCAGACTCATGCGCAGCTGAACTGCAGCAGTTCTTTCGTGCGCGTCGCGTGCTGGCGCGCGAGCAGGCGCAACCCCTGCGCGACGACGCCCTGCGCACGCCCGATGCGCGATTCGCCGACCTGCCGGACTGGCCGTGGGCCGCGCGCTACAGCAGCGACCTGCCGACCCTGGCCGGCTGGCGCCTGCACTACATCGACGAAGGGCCACGCGACGCGCCGCTTGCCGTGGTCGCCCTGCATGGCGCGGGTCAGTGGGCCTACCTCTATCGCCGCCTCGTCGCCCGGCTGGCCGCACTCGCCGGACCCCGCGTGCTGGCGCCCGACCTGATCGGCTTTGGTCGCAGCGACAAGCCCAAGCGCGCGTCGGTGCATGCGCTCGAATGGCATGCGGCAGTGATCCGCGAGTGGATCGAAGGGCTGGACCTGCCGCGCGTGTTGCTGGTCCACGCTGCGGACGATGCGGCGCTGGCCGCGCGGGTCGGCTCATTGCTGCCGGCGGACCGCTTCGCAGGTTTCCTGCCCGTGGAAACGCAACATGACGCGGCCACTGCGGCGGCATGGAGCGCACCCTTCGTGGATGCGGGCTACCAGGCCGGCCTGCGCGCATGGCCGGTCAAGCGCGGCGCGGTGCGCGACCTGGCGCAGGCCGAAGCGGATCGGGCCGCGCAGGCCGCAATGGGATACTTCGCGCCGTGACAAAACACATCTACATCTTTTCGCCTTCCAGCGCGGTGCGCGACAAGGCAGCCTTCAGGCGCGGCGTCGCACGCCTCAAGGCGCTGGGCCACGAGGTCGAGATCGACGAAGCCGCGCTCTCGGTGCACCAGCGCTTCGCCGGCGACGACGCCACCCGCCTTGCGGCCATTGCCCGTGCGGCAGCCAGTGGCGCCGACGTGGCCTTGATCTCGCGCGGCGGCTACGGCCTCACGCGCATCCTCGATGCGCTGCCGTACAAGGCGATCGCCAAGGCCATTTCTCACGGCACCGAGTTCGTCGGCGTCAGCGATTTCACCGCCTTCCAGCATGCGCTGCTGGCGAAGACCGGCGCAGTGACCTGGCAGGGCCCGGCGGTGGGAGAAGACTTCGGCGCGGAAGGCGGCGCCGACGACATCATGGAAGCCTGCTTCGACGACATGCTGTCGGGACAGGGCGAAGGCACCGGCTGGCGCCTGCCGCTGCGCGACGCCGAAGCCGCGAGCGGCATGCGCACGGTCCACGGCGCGCAGCTATGGGGCGGCAACCTCTGCGTGCTCACCAGCCTGCTCGGCACGCCGTATTTCCCGGCCATCGACAAGGGCGTGCTGTTCCTCGAAGACGTGGGCGAGCATCCCTATCGCATCGAACGCATGCTGGACCAGTTGCGTCATGCAGGCGTGCTGGGGCGCCAAAAGGCGATCTTGATGGGCCAGTTCACCGGCTACCGCAAGGTGCCGAACGATCGTGGCTTCAGCCTGCAAACGGTCGTCGAGCGCTTGCGCTCGCAGATCAAGGCGCCCGTGCTGACCGGCCTGCCATTCGGCCATGTGCCGACCAAGGTGCTGTTGCCGGTGGGCGCCAAGGTCGAACTGGCGGCCGATGGACGCGATGTCTTCATGGTCTGGGGGCACCGTCACGCCCATGATCACGATTGACACGACTTCGCGGCGCCGTCGGCGCCCGCGGCTTCACATGTTGAAGCGCTGGTGCCGCCGCGGACCCATCGTCTCCGGCAGCCGGCCCTTGAACATGCTGTTGATGGGGCGAAGCTGGCGGCGTGCCGCGGCCTCGCCGTCGATTTCGCTGATCGCGCACATCATGTCCTGGCGCAAGTACCAGAGCGCTTCGAGGTCGCCCGCGAAGCGCACGCGCTGCGCCACGCGCTGTACACCGTGGCCGCCGTGCACCTGCAGCAATGACAACATCGCATGGCGCACCCGGCTGGTATGGCGGTGCTCCGAATCGCGCAGGCGGAAGCCTGGAAGCGAAAAAAGCCGGAGGAAACTGCTAGGTAATACCATGACGCAAGGGCAATGAGCTGGAGCCGTTGATAGCGGTACCTTACGATCCGCCAAGCCGGCGCACAAGGTGGGGAAACATTAATTAATGTTTAAAAACAACATAGTTCACAAAAATGCTAAGGCGCTTCCTGAGGAAGCAATACCTAAGTTCTACATTTTGTAACCTTCAGCGGCAACGCACGATTTTCCCGTTTCGCAAGTGTTCCAATTCGCGCGCAATTCGCGCTTGATTTGCCGATGTCGCATGCAACACTGCAAAACCAATGGCAGATTCATGGTTTTGCCATAATCGGCGGCATTCGCGCCCCAGAACTCAATCCAATGGCTGCACCACCCACTGTCGTATTTGCGGATCTGACCGGAAGCACACGTGTGTTCGAGGCCATGGGCAACGCGCGGGCGACGGACACGGTGACGCGCCTGGTGCAATGGATCGGCGGCGTGTGCGAATCCCATCATGGCCGCGTCGTGAAGACGCTGGGCGATGGCATCTTCGCAATATTCCCCAACGCGGCCGACGCCGTCGAGGCGGTTCTCGAACTGCAGCGAAATCACCAGAAGCGGCTGATGGCCTGGCCAGCGCCGCTGCGGATGGATTTGCAGATCGGCGTGGCCAGTGGCGAGGTGGTGGAGGTCGACGGCGATTCGTATGGCGACGCCGTCAATCTGGCGTCCAGGCTCAGCGATCTGGCGGGCCCCGGGCAGATTTGGGCCACCGCATCGGTGATTGAGCAAATCCCCGATACGGGCCTGAGGCACCGCAACCTGGGCCCGATCAATATCCGCGGCAAGACGGAAATGCCGATCGTGCACCGCATTGACTGGCAGGAAGAAATCACCGAATTCATGACGGTGCCCGCCCCGCTCGCGCACCAGCTCCGCGCGCCGGATTCCTCGTTTGGCCAGATCGAGCTCTCCTGGCTCGATGTGCGCTCGATGTTCCGCGCATCGGACCTGCCGATTCACCTGGGCCGCGTCGACGAGGCAGAGTTCGTCGTCAACGATCCGCGCGTGTCCCGGCTGCATGCCCGAATCGAGGCGCGGCAGGGCAGTTGCGTGCTGGTCGATGTCAGCACCTACGGCACGTGGGTGCGCTTCCATGGCCGCTCCGGCGCCAGCGGCGAGATCGCCCTGCGCCGCGACGAATGCGTGCTGCATGGCAGCGGCGAGATCGGCCTGGGCGCGCCGCTAAGCGACTTCAGTGCGCCGACGATCGCGTTCAACACCACCGGCGGCAACGTGCTCCTTGCACGCAAGGACGCGCGCTGACAATCAGCGCCAGTGGCCTGTAGCAGTCGTTCGCGAGTGAAGGCTGCGTCGCAGGCGCTTGCGCCTTGGCTGTTGGAGGCGACTAGGTTTTCAGGAACTGCAGTCGCGCCGCCTGCGTGATCGCCACCACGCACGGGTGGGTGATCCGCCGCTCCACCGAGATGGCGAAGAACTCCTCGAGCAGCCCCTGCGCCTGGCCCAGTACCTCGACGCCGTACTGGGCGCAGGTTTCTTCCTCCAGCACGGTGGGTGACATGAAGACGCCGCGTCCTTCGCCGCCAAAGGCCTTCAGCAAGGCGGCGTCATCGAACTCGCCGATCAGCCGGGGCCGCAGGCTGTGCTCCGCGAGCCACAGGTCGAGCCGTTGCCGCACGGCCGACGAGGCGCCCTGGATCAGCATCGGCGCGCCGTCGAGGCAAGCCGGAAACTCGCCGGCGAGGGATCGCTTCAATGCCGGCGCCGCGAAGAAGCTCATGGCCGTGCTGCCCAGCGTGTGGTTGAAGGCCTTGACGCTGGTCTGCTTGCCCATGGGCTCGTCGGCGATCACCAGGTCGAGCCGCTGCACCGACAGTTGGGCGAGCAGGTCGCGGAAGTTGCCTTCGTGGCAGATCAGTCGCACCGTCTCGGCAATGGCCAGCGCGGGTTCCAGCAATCGATAGGCAATGGCCTTGGGCACCGCATCGGCAATACCGACCCGGAAGATCAGCGTCCGCTTGCCTTCGCCGCGGCTGCCCAGCGCCATCTCGAGTTCATCGCCGAGCGCGAATATCTGGTCGGCATAGCTCAGGGCGGTGCGCCCGTCCGGCGTCAGTTCAAGGCCGCGGCCATGCTTCTGGAAGAGATGGCAGCCCAGGCGATCCTCCAGCAGCTTGATCTGCGTGGACAAGGTTTGCGGCGTGATGTGCAGTTGCTCGCCCGCCCGTGCGATGCCTCCGGCCTTGGCCGCGGCCCAGAAGTAGTAGAGGTGCTTGAAGTTCATGGGGCCTTCCCGGGGTTCTCTCAGTTTAAACAGAACAATCGGTGTCGAAAATGCGACTTTTCCAGAATGCTCGCACCGCCTAGATTCGGGAACACGACAAATTCGCATTCCTGCCTTTGTCGAACACGAAAGGAAAGCCATGAACGAAAACCTCCAGACCTTCGGCCGCGCGCCCGCAGCACGGGCCGCCGAGGTAGGCCAACGCAACGCCGTGCTCCGCAACACCTACTGGCTGCTGGCGCTGTCGATGGTGCCCACCGTGCTCGGCGCGTGGATCGGCGTGGCCACGGGCGTTGCCAGCGCGATGTCGCCGGGCATCAGCCTGATCGTGTTCATGGCTGGCGCCTTCGGCTTCATGTTCGCCATCGAGAAGACCAAGGAATCCGCGGCCGGCGTCCCGGTGCTGCTGGCCTTCACCTTCTTCATGGGCCTGATGCTGTCGCGGCTCGTCGGCAACGTGCTCGGCATGGCCAACGGCGCGAGCCTGGTGATGATGGCCTTTGCCGGCACCGGCGCGATCTTCCTGGGCATGGCCACGCTGTCGTCCGTGATCAAGCGCGACCTGTCCTCGATGGGCAAGTGGCTGTTCATCGGCGCAGTGATGCTGCTGGTGGCGGGCATCGCCAACTTCTTCATCCAATCCAGCGCGCTGATGATCACGCTGGCGGTGCTGGCCATCGGCATCTTCTCGGCCTTCATCCTGTACGACCTGAAGCGCGTGCAGGACGGCCATGAGACCAACTACATCACGGCGACGCTCGGCGTCTACCTGAGCATCTACAACGTGTTCCAGTCGTTGCTCGCCCTGCTGGGCCTGGGCGGCGGCCGCGACGAATAAGGAGACGGCGATGCGTTTGACCACCAAGGGCCGTGTGGCCGTCAGCGCGATGGGGGACCTGGCGGCGCGCCGCGGCCGGGGCCCGGTGCCGCTGGCCACGATGAGCGAGCGCCAGAAGGTGTCGGTGTCCTACCTGGAGCACCTTTTCGGCAACCTCCGGCGGCACGGCCTCGTCTCGGCGACGCGCGGGCCGGGCGGCGGCTACATGCTGGGCCGGGATGCGGCGACCATCAGCGTGGCCGACATCGTCCGCGCGGTCGAGTCGATGGACAGCGATGCATCGGCGCGCAGCGCGGCAGCGCGGTCCGGGCAGAGTTGCACCACGCCCGAACTGTGGGCCTCGCTGAACCGGTGCATGCTGGAGTTCCTGGAGAACGTCTCGCTCCTGTCGATCGTGAGTGACGCGGCGCGGGCAGGATGGGACGCGGAAGTGAGGACCCGGGCCGCAGCGCGCCCCAGGTTGGCGCGACGGCCCGGGCGGCCAGACCCTGATCGGCCGATGCCCGTCAATTCAGTGTTCGCGCTGGGCGGGCGGGGCTGATCTCCCGGGGCCGGGGCAAGGGCTCCCCGGCTCAGGACAAGAAACCGGCGCGCGGCGGGGTAATCCCTGCCCGCTGCCTCTGTTGCAATTTGCGTGGACCTCCTGTCGAATGGCGAGCCCTTTTCAAGCCAAATTCCTGGAGATCCATCGATGACCCGTGTCTTCAACTTCAGCGCCGGCCCTGCGACGCTGCCCGAACCCGTGCTGCGCCAGGCCGCCGACGAGATGCTCGATTGGCGCGGCAGCGGCATGTCGGTGATGGAGATGAGTCATCGCGGCAAGGAATTCATCTCGATCCATGCGGAAGCAGAGAGCCTGCTGCGTGAACTGATGGGCGTCCCGGGCAGCTACAAGGTGCTGTTCCTGCAGGGCGGGGCGATCGGCGAGAACGCCATCGTTCCCATGAACATGCTGCGCGGACGCAGCGGCGCCGATTACATCGACACCGGCGAATGGTCGAAGAAGTCGATCAAGGAAGCGAAGAAGTACTGCAAGGTCAACGTGGCCGCCAGCTCGGAGGAGGGCGGCTATACCCGCGTTCCGAAGCAGGACACGTGGAAGCTCGACAAGGACGCTGCCTACGTCCACATCTGCTCCAACGAAACGATCGGCGGCGTCGAATACCACTGGACGCCAGATACGGGCGACGTGCCGCTGGTGGCCGACATGTCGAGCAACTTCATTTCCCGCCCGATCGACGTGAGCCGCTACGGGCTGATCTATGCGGGAACGCAGAAGAACGTCGGCCCGGCCGGCGTGACCATCGTGATCGTGCGCGATGACCTGATCGGCCAGGCGCTGCCGATCACACCCTCGGCCTTCGACTACAAGATCCAGGCCGACAACGACTCGATGTTCAACACGCCGCCGACCTACACCATCTACATGGCCGGCCTGGTGTTCAACTGGATCAAGGCGCAGGGCGGGCTGACGGCGATCGAGGCCAGCAACCGCAGGAAGGCGGCCGTGCTGTACGACCACCTCGAAACCACCTCCTTCTTCTACAACCCGGTGGCGCGCGACGACCGGTCGCTGATGAACGTGCCTTTCAAGCTGCGCGACGAGTCGCTCGACGATGCCTTCCTCAAGGGCGCGCAGGCCCGCGGCATGGTGCAGCTCAAGGGGCACCGCTCGGTCGGCGGCATGCGTGCGTCGATCTACAACGCGATGCCGATCGAAGGCGTGCTCGCGCTGGTCGACTACATGAAGGAGTTCGAGGCCAGCCATGGCTGAGCGCCTCCAGGTCCTGGTGCTGAACGAGATCTCGGAAAACGGACTCCGGCGCCTGCCCGCTGACCGCTATGCGACCGGCAAGGACATCGCCGCACCGGATGCAGTGCTGGTTCGCTCCGCCGACATGCACAAGATGGACGTTCCGGCCAGCGTGCGCGCCATCGGGCGTGCCGGCGCCGGCACCAACAACATCCCGGTGGCCGCGATGAGCGCGCGCGGCGTGCCGGTGTTCAACGCGCCGGGCGCCAATGCCAATGCGGTGAAGGAACTGGTGCTGGCCGGCATGCTGATGGCGGCGCGCAATCTCTCCGGCGCCCTCCATTTCGTCGGCGGCCTGGCGCCGGAGCGCCCGGATCTGGAGAAGACGGTGGAGGGCGGCAAGAGCAGCTTTGCCGGCTACGAACTCGCGGGGCGCACGCTGGGCATCGTGGGCCTGGGCAAGATCGGCTGCCTGGTGGCGGACGCGGCCATCAAGCTCGGCATGAACGTGCTCGGCTACGACCCGGACATCACCGTCGACGCGGCCTGGAGCCTGCCCTCGCAAGTGCGCAAGGCCGGCAGCGTGAGCGAGGTCTTGCGCGTGGCGCAGTTCGTGACCCTGCATGTGCCACTGGTCGATGCCACGCGCCACATGGTGAGCGAACAGAACATCCGCCTCATGCAGCCCGGCGCGGTGCTGCTGAATTTCTCGCGCGAGGGCGTGGTCAGCGACGAGGCGGTGCTGGCTTCGCTGGCGGCCGGCCACCTGGGGCGCTACGTGTGCGACTTTCCGAGCGCTGCGCTGCTGCGCAACGACCGCATCGTTTGCCTGCCCCACCTGGGTGCCAGCACGCGCGAGGCGGAAGAGAACTGCGCCGTGATGGTGGCGGACCAGCTGCGCGACTACCTCGAGAACGGCAATATCGCCAACGCCGTGAACTTTCCGGGCGTGAGCATGGTGCGCGAGTCGGCCTTTCGCGTGGCGATCGCGAATGCCAACGTGCCCAACATGCTCGGCCAGATCTCGACCGCGATGGCGCGCGCCGGGCTCAACATCCACAACATGGTCAACAAGTCGCGCGGTGACATGGCCTACACGCTGGTCGACGTCGACAGCGCCGTGAGCGACGCGGTGCTTGCGGACATCGGGGCAATCGAGGGCGTGCTGTCGGCGCGGTACCTGCCGAACTTGCCGCACCTGCCAGGCTGAGGGAGCGCGCAACCGGCGCGCCTTGCCATGGCTGCGCGGCTCGCGAGGGACTATGCTCTGCGGCCCCGGCGCGGCGTATGCGCGTGCATGTGATTGGAGTTGCCATGGCCTCTCAAACCGACAGCGCAGGCGCCTTCCAGGCGCCACCCGAAGTCGCCCGCCATCCGACCTGGTTGCGGCTGGAAGACCAGCTCCGCTACTACAGCCGAAACTGCGGCAACTATCGCAGGCGCTACCAGTGCGCGAAGGTGCTGCAGATCCTGTTGGGCGCGGCCATTCCCGTGCTTGCCCTTGCGGGATGGCCGGATCCGGACTTCCGGCGCCTGAGTGCGCTGTTCGGCGCGTCCATCGCGGCCCTGGAGGCGCTGATCCAGCTGTTCCAGTGGCATGCGCTGTGGCTGCAATACCGAGAGACGTCCGAGCGTCTCAAGCGGGAAAAATGGCTGATGCTGGCGGGCGCCGAACCCTACGCGGGCGGCCCCTCGGGCGCGACGCTGACCTTGCTCGCGGAACGCATCGAAACGTTGATGGCGTCGGAGCATGACGCGTGGGTGGGGACGGTGAAACAGGCCGCGCCGCGGAACCCGGTTCCCGCGCCGGTGGTGACCGCACCAGCGCCAATGCCAACTCCAGGGTCCGGCCCCACGTTGACTTTGGCGCCGACACCCGCGCCGACGCCGCCAGCCGCACAGACAACGACTCCGGCACCAGCCACCCGATAGAGGCCGAGGCGTCTTGCCGGGCGCGGAGCCGCTTGCCTCCGATGACGGAGCGTGGCAAAGCGGTCGACTCCCCAAACAGGGGTGCGCGTCCTACACTGGCTTTTCCGCGAAGTGATGCTTGATCTGGAGGGAACGTGTCACCGGAATTGGCCGCTATGGATGGGGCGGCAATTGATCGCCGACGAGCGGCGCCAGTTCGGCCTGCCGCAGTTACTACCCATCAAGAACTGACCCCATGAACGCCCCTGTCATCCCCAACCAAGTCCTGCTCTTCAGCGGCCACATGATCGACGCGCCCGATCGCAAGACGCCGCGCTTCCCCGCCGACAAGGAACCCATCGCCCGCGAAGCCATCGAGGCCCTGTTCGACCAACTGGCCGCAGGCCCGCAAGGCCTGGCCATCTGCGGCGGCGCCTGCGGCGGCGACCTCCTGTTCGCCGAGGCGGCACTCGCGCGCGGCGTGGCGCTGGAGATGTACCTGCCATTCGACGTATCGACCTTCCTCCCCAAGTCGGTCACATTCGCAGGCGGCGACTGGCTTTCGCGCTTCAAGGCGGCCAAGGCGGCCTGCGAGCTTCACATCCTGCCGGCGGAGCGCGGCGCGCTGAAGGATGGCGAGGATCCGTACGAGCAGAACAACCTGTGGATGCTCGAGGCCGCAAGCCGCTTCGGCACCGAGAAGGTCCAGTTCATCTGTCTGTGGGACGGGAAGGGCGGGGATGGCCCCGGCGGTACGCAGCACCTCATGGAGGAGGTCCGCAACCGGCATGGCCACACGCACCGGCTCGACACCACGCAACTGTGGAGCTGAAACATGAGCAGCGTGATCGTCAAGCCCTTGTGCTTCATGGTGATGCCCTACGGCGTCAAGGCGACGCAGGCAGAACCGGGCAAGGGGCCGGTGGAGATCGACTTCAATGCGCTGTGGGACAAGGCCTATGTGCCGGTCATCGAGGCCCTGGGCTACCAGCCGGTCCGGGCCGACCAGGACACGGGCGCGCTGATCATCACGCAGATGCTGGAGCGTCTCTACTTCGCGGACCTGGTGCTCGCGGACATGACGATCCCCAATGGCAACGTCTACTACGAGATCGGCATTCGCCACGCCGCGCGACGCAGGGGCTGCGTGCTGCTGGCCGCGGACTGGTCGAGCCAGTTGTTCGACGTGGCCCAGATGCGCACGATTCGCTACCCGCTGCCGGAAGGAGCGATCCTTCCTGAAACAGCCGCGGCGATCCAGGCCAGGATCAAGGATGCGATCGAGGGTCTCGCTGCGGGCGAGTCCCCCATGCATGTCTCGATTCCGGGTTACCCGACCCAAGTCGACGAAGCGACTGCCGCGGGCATGAAGGACCAGATGGCACTGCTGTCGGCCTTCCAGGCCGAAGTGCGTGCGGTGCGGGCATACCCGAAGAAGGACCGCATGATGCGGGCGCAAGCGCTGGCGGATACCTATGCGGCCGGGCCGATGATTGGCGCCGTGGCCATCGCCCTGATGCTGATGCTGCGCGACTGCGCCAACACGACCGCAGACTGGAACCTGGTGGTGAAGTTCATCGATGGCCTGAGTGCTCCCCTGCGGGCGATCCCCGAAGTCACCGAGCAGCGCGCGCTGGCCCTGTCCTACGCCGGGCAGCATGTCGACGCCATCGCTGCGGTCGAGGCAATGGACGTCACTTCCAAGCCGACGCCCGAGCTGTTGGGTCTGCTGGGCGGGCGCTACAAGCGATTGTTCAAGGAGGCGACGACGCCGGAGGACGCGAAGAAGTACCTGAATCGGTCCATCGACTACTACGAGAAGGGAATGCAGCTGGACCTGAACGAGTACTACTGCTCCAGCAATCTGCCGCGCCTGTACCGCGTCCGCCAACGCCCGGCCGATGAGAAGCTGGCGCTGTCCGTCGTACAGCTCACCATCGCGGCCTGCGAGCGGGCTCGAAAGCGCGGCTCGACGGACATCTGGTTGCCCGCCACCCTGCTCGGTGCGGCATTCGATTCGGGCGACCCGGACAAGGCCGAGGCGTTGGCCGATGAAGTCGAGAGCGGCGACCCGGCCGAGTGGCAGCTCGACACCACCATCGACTCGTTGAGGCTCAGCCTGACGCACGTGACGGATGACTCGGCCAAGGCGCGGTTGTCGGACGTGATCGACAGGCTCGACGCGCTTTGACGACCGGCGCCGGTTTTCAGTGGAAGCCGCCGAAATGGCCGGCGGAAACGCTCGCCTTCGCGTAGACGCGTCCGACCTCCTGGAGCTCGTCCATGTGATCGACCGAATCGAGCCGCTGCACGTTCGTGGGCTCGATCTGCGGCAGGCCCAGGCTGGCCAACCCTTGCGTCGAAAGCTCCGGGTTGTAGCGCATGTAGCGGAACAGCTTCGGTACGGTCGAGTTGGACTGGCCATTGTCGGCAGCGCCGACCATCGGCCCGAACTCCCGATCGATCGGCGCGCCGAAGACGCACTCGCCGAGGTTGCGGCAGGCCATGTCCCATCCGGCCGATGCGGCGTTCATCAATGCATCAGGCCGCCGCGCGCAGCGATGCGCTATGTCCCCGGAAGCCCGGACGGTTGCAATCGCAGCGGTGAGGGTGGATATTCGACCGCATGTCCGTCCTACGCCTGGTTGCCTGCTGGCTCCTGCTCGCGCTGCAGATCGTCCCCGCGCTGGCGCAAGACCGGCCGGCCGACAGGCGCATCGCCCTGGTGATCGGCAATTCCGAATATTCGAGGGCCCGGCTCGGCAACCCCGAGAACGACGCCCGGCTCATCGCCGGCAATCTGCGCAAGCTGGGCTTCGAGGTCAACGAGCAGCTCAACATCGGGGTGCTGCAGTTCAGGCGGGTGCTGCGCGAGTTTGCACGCCAGGTGCAGAAGGACGATGCCACCGCGGTGCTGTACTACGCCGGTCACGGCATGCAGATCGACGGCCGCAACTACCTGCTGCCTGTGGACATCAACCTGCGCGACCAGGAGGAGGTGAAGGACGAGTCGGTCGATATCGACGAACTGTTCCTGAGCCGCATCGACAAGGTCGGCTCGCATCCGCGCATCGTGATCCTGGACGCCTGCCGGGACAACCCGTTCCCGAAGAAGACGCGCAACATCTCATCGGCCGGCGGGCTCGCGGAAATGGGCGCGCGCGGAACGCTGATCGCGTTCGCGTCCGCACCCGGCGCACCGGCGGAGGACGGCCCGGACGGCAGCAACAGCATCTACACCCGCAGCCTGGCGCAGGAGATCATGGTGCCGGGCATCGAGTGGGGCCGGAGGTCCCGGAGGGCGCGGGGGGGGGGGCGGCCCGCGGGCGTGGGGAGGAGGGCCG
>NZ_JAAVVD010000050.1:0-13752 GCF_018449755.1 Variovorax sp. dw_954
GTCAAGCGATCATTGTCGTCAGCGCATTGCTGACTGCCTGTCGCGACTGGATGTAGCCGCAACTGCGCACAGCAACGTCCCACAAGGCCGGATCGGGTTGATGCGTGTCTGTGATTCAGCCGCTCGAAGGCATCCCACAACAGGGGAAGCAGGTCTGATCGTAGCCATTGAGGCTGGTCGCCACGTCACGCACGTTGCGGATACCGAAGAAGGCCAACTCTTCCACCATCAACCGCGCGACGATCTGGGTTTTCCTCGCGCGTTGCAACGCCGTCTTCACGGCCAGCAGTTCCTGCTGGCCTACGAGGAAGGTGAAGAGGCGGATCTGAAGTCGATCCAGATGATCGTGCACGTCGCGTAGCCACTCGTACTCGTTCTCGTCGTAGCGCTGTGCCTCGTCGCAGAACAACGCCACCGTGCCGCCGCCATTGCGCGCGCAGGCCTCCTTGATTTTGTTGATCAGGCGCATGCGTTTTTTTGGCCGAGTTGGAGCCGCTGTCGGGTTCCGGATGGCCAACGGCTTCCAAGAGATTGGCGAAGAATGGCCCTTCGGCATGCCGCGGCTTGTGTTCTGCCTGTGCGTGATAGGTGGTGAGCTTGGGCTGGGTCTGGGCCAGCAGCAGACGCAGGTACTCGATTGCACGTGTCTTGCCGATGCGGGACGGCCCGTAGGTCAGTGCACCGGTGATCCGGTAGCGCAGGCACCGCTGAACCAGGTCTGAGAACGCTTGAATGGCCGGTGTGGCGATGCGGTAACTGCCGGTCTCAATCGGGTGCAACGTCGGATCGATTGGCCGGGCCGCAGTTGTTGACGTGGTTGGTGTCGGCTTGCTAGTCATGATTGACTCCGGCTGATGCGTTTCAAACCGGGCGGGTCAGATTGAACCCACGAAGCCGCAACCGATGGCCAGGCGTTCGGGCTCGACGCGCTGAGGAGACGGGGAGGGCGCATCGCCAGGCATCTGCGCCGGCGCCGGCTGGGGCGGAAGCTCTGAAATGCTTGTCGGGGCCGCTGCGAGTGTGCGCAGCGTCTGCGTGAGGTCGCTAGCCGCGCGACGCGTGCGCCTGGCCTTGGTGAGCTTGTGCTGCACGTACTCCTGCAGGAACTCCTGGCTAAGGGCGCTGGTCAGGCGTTTGCGCCCGCGCAGGCGCAAGATCTCCTGGCGCAGCTTCAGGTCATGTGCGATCTCGCCCCACGCGCCCTGGGCCTTGAGAACGCCGATCTCGGCTCCGTCCGCACCGAAAGCGCGTACCGCGCGCAGATCCTGACTGTGATAGTAGATGTGCAGTTCCTGACCAAGGAACGCGGCGGTGGTGGCCAACACGGCGTTGGTGTAGCGGACTCCGAAGAAATTGACATGGGGCCGCTGCCCTTGGTGAAGGTAGCCGCGCACAGTCGCTCGTCTGGGCGTTTGCATCAGGCACAGGGTGCGCCGCTTTGCCTCGGGCAGCCAGCTGAGCATGGCGTCATCGGCGCGCACGGAATACTCCACGGCCTCAAGCGGCGTGCGGCCGTTCAGGCCGTCGTGAGGGCTGGCGTTGTAGGTTGCGATGGCCGCCTCCAACAGTTCCTCGATCTCCGCCAGCGACACGAACAGCCGGAGGTCGCCGCCCGGGTGCGCGAGCGCGCGCCGCACGTCGCGTGCGTTCGATCCGGTGTAGCCCGGCAGCCGGGAGGAGAGGCTCGAGGCGATCGAGCCGAAGAAGCGCTCGATATAGGGGCGATCGTCCGGCGTGTGCGCGGGCCCCGCGTCAATGAAGCAGCCGATGAACTCGGCCAACGCGTGGCGCACATCCTCGGAGAGATTTGCCTTGGCGTTATCGAGCTTGATCCACCGCCAGGTGGCGTAGCCCAGTTCAGGCAGCTTCCCCGAGGGAAAACCGCCGAGCGCACCGTAGCCGACGCCGGGGAGCGTGAAGAGACGTGGCCGGTGCGGCTCGAGTGCGGCCTCGACCGTACGGATCACGTCATAGCGTGAATACTCGCGGCCCAGGCTGACGTGATAGCCCAACACCGCGCGGCTGTAGACATCGATGATGACCAGCAGCCACAGGCGCTCTATCTCGAACTGCTGCTCAAATCCCAAGGGGTCGCGCACGACGACCTTCAGTCGCACGTCAAGACGATGACCGTCGAACTCGACCACATCGAATGCTTGACGTGCAGCAGGAGCCGATACGTCACCCGGCATGCCCTTCAGGTGAGTGGCCCCGGCGAGCCGTGCTCCGCGGCCGAAGCTGCGCAGGCACTCGGCGCGTACCACCTTGGACAGTGAACGGATCCCCATGCGCTGCACGTTGAACGGGTAGTCCGCGGCGGTGAGACCCGCCTGCCGGCACTGGCGAAGAAAGTCGGCGTGGAGATGCTTCAAGCCGCGAAGCCGGACGCGCAGGCCGTTGCTGGTAGAGGTCTGTTCGACTGCGATGCGCTTCGCGCGCACTTGTCGGGCGATCCAGTCTGCAATGGCAGGATTGCGCTGCAACAACCGTTCGAACGCGCCCGCGGCGCCGGAACCATCCGGCTGGAGCCGGAGCTTGGCGATGCGCTGGTACGGAGCGACGCGTGCATACGGCACGAGTGCGCGCCATCCGAAGACACGCCCATCCTCGTGGGGCGCGAGGCAGTGATCGAGGAGGCGATAGAGGTGAGCGCGTTTGACGCCGGTGCTGGCTTCGATCGTCGTCAGCGATACGTTGGCGACGTAGAGTTCGATTGCGCTTGATGTCGAGCGAAGTAGATCGCCTGCTGCGGGTTGTGTAGCGCAGACGCGTCGAACGCCGGCCAGGAGGACGGATCGAGTTCGCGGGCGGTTTGGCGATTCATGGGGTGGGCTCGAAGAGCGTGTGCAGTGTCAACGGCTGCCTATGCAATGAGGGCGCACTCAGACGACCTGTGCGCAGGAGTTCGAAGACGGCGCCGCGCACGACGGGCGGATCGCCCATTGCGAATGCTCGCTCGAGACTGGACAGCGCCATCGGTTCGCGTACGTGCGGAAATATTGATAGCGTCAGTGAAGGTTGAATCCACGCTCGGGTGGAAACGGCCGCGACGCGTCGAAGCGGGATGTCGCTCGCGGTGGGGGACGAGTGTTCATCCTCGCCGTCATCGACGAGTAGCAATTGTTCACCGTCGTCACGGTGAACCCAGAAATCAACAAGGCGAGATCCAGGTGCAGGACTCAAGCGAAGAGGGCGTTCACAAAGGCACAGCACCGTCGGATCGGCTTCCAGGCAGAGCCACTGGTCGAATGTCGCAAGATCGAACAGGTGGATCCGCCTGCCCAGCTTGGGGCTGAAGCCCTCGAGCAGCCGGGCACCGCGTGGCCGTGGTGCGTCCAGCGGTGTCGAGAAGCGTGGTGCAAAACTCCTCATGATTCAACACCTTACGCAGCCCTCGAGGCATTGGATTCGCGAAGTATCGAATTTGCTTTGCGCGGTTGCGAAGTACCAGATTTACTTTCTTTCTTGCGACGGTAAGTCTGTTACTACCTGAGCAGCCGCTAGAGGCAAACGGCGCGCGTAGCCGGTATCAGATTTACTTTCTCCTACGGACGAGCACTACCTGCCCCTGCTAGTTGCCGTCGAGGCCAGCAGCGCTGGCGAGGCGGTCGAAGTCATCGAGGGCGGCGTGACCTACGGCGTGCTCTCGAAGAAAGGCTACATCTTCGGCGACCTGCCGGCCTCGGCCGCCCACGCATGACTCACCCGTTTCGAGGCACACCCATTACAAGCGCTTCCCTCATCGTCCAACAACCGCAAGGACTGGCCTCGGGCCTCGTGCTGCGCATGCACGGCGTCGGTTCCTCGCCGCAGTCGATGCTGGGCGTGGCGTGCTGGTTCGCCGCGCGCGATGCGAACGCGCTTGTCGTCAGCGTCGCGTCTCCCGAGCCCTCCGATGTCTCCAACGGACTGCAATGGTTTTCCGTGCGCGGTGTGACCGAGCAGAACCGGCAGGCGCGCGTGAACGGGGCGATGCCCGCCTTCGTGGCGACCGTGCAGCACTGGCAGCAGGTGGCTGGCGTGGATCCGCAACACACAGTGGTTGCCGGCTTCTCGCAAGGCGCGATCATGGCGCTCGAATTGACCCTTCTCGAACATCCCAATGTGATGCGCGTCGTGTCCTTTGCAGGGCGATTCGCCAACCTTCCCGAGCGAAAGTCCGAAGCCACGGTGCATCTGGTGCACGGCAGTGTCGATCCGGTGATGCCATCGATGCTGGCGCAGGTCGCGAACGCCCGGCTGCTCGAGTTGGGGACCGAGGTCACGGTCGACATCGTGCAGGCCGTGGGCCATGAACCTCATCCCACCCTTCTGAAGCGACTGACTGCGCGGCTGGACTCGCAGGGCCCGGGTGCTGGCCGGCTCGGTTAGCTTTGCGGCTTAGAACCGTGCATCTAGCCGCGAGCCGGGTTGGCCACGCCCTTGACCGCGAAGTGGGCCATCTGCTCTCGTCGACTCAGTGCGGATAGATGTCCCGCCCCGGGATGTGCGACTTGTTTCAAGGAAGGCTTCGAGAAGGGCGGCGGCAGGGGCCGCCTAGTTCCAGACAAAGTTACCGCCTTCTTCAGTATGGTGCCGCTTCCTTCGCGGTCTTGGCCATCGCGAGCGCGAAGCTCGAGTGCCCGGCGCCGAAGATGTCGTTGACGTCGTCGCGATTCGTCGGCTAGTTACCCTGCCATACGGGCGTACGCCGAGCCACAAAAGCCTCAACGCCATGGCGAAAGTCAGCGCTTCCGTAGCACTGCCGGACCAGGTCGTCGCCATCGGGCAGATGCGCCGAGGCCAGGCGCCGCAGCCCTTCCTTCGCGACCCGCTGTGTCACCGGCGCAAGGGCGAGCAATTCCTCGCACAACGCAGCCAGCGAGGCATCCAGTTCGGTCGCTGAGCAGATGTCGTGAAGGAAGCCGCTAGCGGCAGCCTGATCGGCATCGAGCACCTCCCCCAGCAGCAACATCCGTTTGGCGACCGCTGGCCCGAATGCCGCCTTGAGGCGCGCGAGATTGGCCATCGACAACGTGTTGCCCAGCGTCCGCGCAATCGGCACGCCAAAGCGCGAGGCCGGCGTGGCGATCCGGAAATCGCAAGCAGCGGCGATCACCAGCCCGCCGCCGACTGCCCAACCATCGATCGCCGCGACAGTCGGCAACGGCAGGCTTTCGATCAGGGCGATGCCCGCGTCGATGCGACGCTCGTACGCCACGCCGTCATCGCCGCTCTGGAAATCCTGGAACTGCGCAATATCGGTCCCGGCGACGAAGGCCTGCCCACCGGCCCCGCGGAAGGTGACCACACGCATGTCGTCGCGGGCAGCCAGATCAGTGCAGATATGCGCCAACTGCTCGTACATCGTCCAGGTCATGGCGTTGCGCGCCGACGGGCGGTCGAAGGTGACCGACGCGATCGCGGACGGCGGTGCACGGCGCGCGCCGCCCCAGAAGAGCTCTAAGGGAAATCCCTAGCCATGGGCTGAAACCGGTTTCATACAATAAGACTCCACATCAGGAGACCTCATGATTTGCTTCCCATCCCGCCGCGTGTTGTTCGCTTCAGTCCTCGCTTTCGCCATGGCCGTGCCCGCGTTTACCGCCTTCGCCCAGACCATGGCCGACATCAAGAAGAAGGGCGAAATCACCGTGGGCGTGATGGTCGATGTCCCGCCATTCGCCACGACCAACGCCCAGAACCAGCCTGACGGCTATGACGCGGACGTTGCCAAGTTGCTCGGCAAGGACTGGGGCGTCAAGGTCAACATGGTGACGGTCACGGGCCCGAACCGGATTCCCTATGTGCTCACCAACAAGGTCGACGTGCTGGTGGCCGTGCTGGCGATCACGCCGGAGCGTTCGAAGCAGGTGCAGTTCTCCACGCCCTATTCGGCCGCCACCATCGTGGTGTACGGCACGACCAAGACGCCGATCAAGACGGCGGCCGACCTGAAGGGTTTGCGCGTCGGCGTCACGCGTGCCAGCACCCAGGACGTGGCGCTGACCGCAGCGGCGCCCGAGGGCACGGAAATACGCCGTTTCGATGACGACTCCTCGGCCATGCAGGCGCTGATCTCCGGACAAGTGGATGCGATCGGCTGCCCGACGATCGTTGCCAACCAGATCTCCAAGCGCGTGCCAGGCGCCTATGAAGAGAAGTTCGTGCTCCGCCAGCAGTTCATGGGCATCGTGATGCGGCCGGGCCAGGACGACCTGCTCAAGAACCTCAATGATTTCGTCGCCCGCAACACGGCCAATGGCGAACTCAACAAGCTTTATCGCAAGTGGCTCGGCGTCGACCTGCCCAAGATGCAATGAGCGTCTCTTGCGGCGGCAGACCGCTGCGGGGTCGCAGCCAGCCGCCATCGCGGAGGGGAGTCTTCAGCTAGCTCCAGCCCCGCGGGCCAGTCGGTCCGAATTTTTTGCCCAGAACTGAAACCGGTTTCATGAATTGACGACACACCAGCAGTTCGTCTGACCCAGCGATGCCGGCCGGTGCAGCTTTCAGAAGTCTCCGGCTGGCCCAATCAACTAAGGCCCATTGATGACTACCCTCGACTGCCACGCGGAGCTTGCGCAGCGTTTCCCGACGCCCGCAGACATCCCTGCTGAACACCGCCTCGCCGAACCGGTGCACCAGCGGCACTCGCTGATCCGCGGTGAGCTTGTCGAATGGAACGGGCCCTGCAAGAAGGTGCTGTCGCCGGTCTGCACGCGCGACCCGGCCACGGGCAGCGTGAATCAGGTCGAGATCGGCAGTTATCCGGTGATGGGCGAGGCCGAGAGCGACGCCGCCCTCGACGCCGCAGTGGCCGCCTATGCCAACGGGCGCGGCATGTGGCCGACCATGGCGGTGGCCGATCGCATCGGCTGCATGCAGGAGTTCGTGCGCCAGATGGCGCAGCAGCGCGAACTCATCGTGAAGCTGATCATGTGGGAGATCGGCAAGAGCCTGGTCGATTCGCGCAAGGAGTTCGACCGCACCGTCGAGTACATCCAGGCCACCATCGAGTCGTTGAAGGAACTCGACAACGGCAGCTCCCGCTTCGTGATCGCGGAGGGCACCATCGGACAGATCCGCCGCACGCCACTAGGCGTGGTGCTCTGCATGGGGCCGTACAACTATCCGTTGAACGAGACCTTCGCGACGCTGATCCCCGCACTGCTGATGGGCAACACGGTGGTGTTCAAGCCGCCGCAGTATGGCACGCTGCTGTTCCATCCCTTGCTGGAGGCTTTCCGCACGGCCTTTCCGCCGGGTGTCATCAACACCATTTATGCGCCGGGCGCCGTGGTCGTGCCCCGGCTGCTGGCCTCGGGCAAGGTCAACGTGCTGGCGCTGATCGGTTCGAGCAAGGTGGCCGACCATCTGAAGAAGCAGCATCCGAAGTCGCATCGCCTGCGGGCCATCCTTGGACTCGATGCTAAGAACGCAGCCATCGTGCTGCCCGATGCCGACATCGAGCTGGCGGTGAAGGAGTGCCTGCTGGGCGCGCTCTCGTTCAACGGCCAGCGTTGCACGGCGCTCAAGATGCTCATCGTGCATCGCTCGATCGTCGATCGCTTCGTCCAGCGTTTCACCGAGGAAGTAGGCAAGCTGAAGGTCGGCATGCCGTGGGAGGCGGGTGTGAGCATCACGCCGCTGCCCGGCCTGCACCGCACGGCCTACATGACCGAGGCGCTGGAAGACGCGAGGGCGAAGGGTGCGCAGGTCGTCAACGAAGGCGGCGGCGAGTTTTGCCAGACCTTGTACCTGCCCGCGGTGGTCTACCCGGTGCGCGAGGGCATGAAGCTCTATCGCGAGGAGCAATTCGGCCCGCTGGTGCCGGTGATGCCCTTCGACGACATCGAGACGGCGCTCGACTACATCATCACTTCCGACCACGGCCAGCAGGTCAGCGTCTTCGGCACCGATGCGGCGCAGATCGGCGCGCTGGTCGACCCGCTGGTCAACCAGGTCTGCCGCGTCAACATCAACTGCCAGTGCCAGCGCGGGCCCGATGTGTTCCCGTTCGCGGGTCGCAAGGATTCGGCCGAAGGCACGCTGTCGGTGGCCGATGCGCTGCGGGCCTTCTCGATCCGCTCGATGGTCGCTGCCAAGCAGACCGAGCCGAGCAGGAAGCTGCTCAACGCAATCGTGCAGGAGCACACGTCGCAGTTCATCAACACCGGTTTCATTCTCTGAGGAAGCGACGCATGCACCGACAACGCCACGCCAAGATTGTCGCCACCCTCGGCCCGGCAAGTTCCGACGCAGACACCATCCGCGCACTCTTCGATGCCGGCGCGGACGTGTTCCGTTTCAACTTCAGCCACGGCAGCCATGAACAACACCGCGCGCGCCATGACATCGTGCGGCGTATCGAACAAGAGACCGGGCGGCCCATCGCCATCCTGCTCGACCTGCAGGGGCCCAAGCTTCGCGTTGGCACTTTCGGCGACGGTCCGGTGACCCTGAGCGCGGGCGACGCGTTCCGCCTCGATCTCGACATCACGCCAGGCACCGCGCGGCGCGCGCCGATGCCGCATCCCGAGATCTTCGCGGCGCTCAAGCCAGGCACCGACCTGCTGCTCGACGACGGCAAGATCCGCCTGCGCGTGCAGTCCTGCGGCGCCGACTTCGCGGAGACCTCGGTCGTCGCGGGCGGACGCCTGTCGGAGCGCAAAGGCGTCAACGTCCCCGAGGTGTTGCTGCCGATCTCGGCCCTGACGCCGAAGGACCGCAGCGACCTCGACTTCGGCCTGCAGCTCGGCGTCGACTGGGTCGCGCTGTCCTTCGTGCAGCGGCCCGAGGACATGCAGGAACTGCGCGAGATCGTGCAGGGACGCGCCGGCGTGCTCGCCAAGCTGGAGAAGCCCGCAGCCATCGAGCGGCTCGATGCGATAGTCGCGCTGTCCGATGCGGTGATGGTGGCGCGCGGCGACCTCGGCGTGGAAATACCGGCCGAGCAGGTGCCGAGCATTCAGAAGCGCATCGTGCGGGCCTGCCGCGATGCCGGCAAGCCGGTGATCGTGGCCACGCAGATGCTGGAGTCGATGGTCACTACGCCGGTGCCCACGCGTGCCGAGGCCTCGGACGTCGCCACCGCGATCTACGACGGCGCCGATGCGGTGATGCTGTCGGCCGAATCGGCCTCGGGCCAGTATCCGCGCGAGGCGGTCGCGATGATGGACCGCATCATTGCCGAGGTCGAGCGCGATCCGCACTACCGCACCGTGATCGACGCGTCGCACAGCACCTCGGAGGCGACCGTGGCCGATGCCATCTGCTCGTCGCTGCGTCAGACCGCGAGCCTGGTGCCGGTGGCGGCGATGGTCACCTACACCCGTTCCGGCTACACGAGCCTGCGCGCCGCGCGCGAGCGTCCCGTGGTGCCGGTGGTCAGCATCACGCCCGAACTGCCCGTGGCCCGGCGACTCGCGCTGGCCTGGGGCGTGCACTCGGTGCATGTGGAACACGACGTGAGTGATGTGCCGGGCATGGTCGAGACAGGCTGTGCCGTGGCGCGCCACGAAGGCTATGCCAAGTCCGGCGACATCGTCGTCATCGCCGCCGGCATGCCCTTCGGCCAGGCCGGCACCACCAACCTGCTGCACATCGCACGCGCCTGACGCGGCCTGCCGCAGGGCACGCCGCGCCGACGCATCCACCCCTTCGAGGAGATTCCATTGAGCCTTCATCCCGTGCTTCAGGCGGTCACCGACCGTATCCGCAGCCGCAGCG
The DNA here is from genome assembly GCF_018449755.1 of Variovorax sp. dw_954. Taxonomy (NCBI): domain Bacteria; kingdom Pseudomonadati; phylum Pseudomonadota; class Betaproteobacteria; order Burkholderiales; family Comamonadaceae; genus Variovorax; species Variovorax sp. dw_954. The sequence goes on from NZ_JAAVVD010000050.1 coordinate 9,709, forward strand.
CGACACAACGTGCGGACTATTTGTCCCGCCTCGAACGGGCCCGCGCCAAGGGACCGATCCGCCGGGCGCTCGGCTGCACGAACCTGGCACATGGCTATGCGGCGGCACCGGCCGGCGACAAGATCATGCTGCGCGAACTGAGGCGGCCCAACCTGGCGATCGTCTCGTCGTACAACGACATGCTGTCCGCGCACCAGCCCTTCGAGCGCTTCCCCGCGCTCATCAAGCAGGCGGCGCGCGAGGCCGGCGCGACCGCGCAGTTCGCGGGCGGCGTGCCCGCGATGTGCGACGGCGTCACGCAGGGCGAGCCGGGCATGGAACTGTCTCTCTTCAGCCGCGACGTGATCGCGTTGTCGACCGCGGTCGCACTGTCGCACAACATGTTCGATGCCGCGCTGTGCCTGGGCATCTGCGACAAGATCGTGCCCGGCCTCCTGATCGGCGCATTGCAGTTCAGCCACCTGCCGACGATCTTCGTGCCCGGCGGGCCGATGCCTTCGGGCATTTCCAACGACGAGAAGGCGCGCGTCCGCCAGCGCTTCGCCAAGGGCGAGGTCGGGCGCGACGCGCTGCTCGAATCCGAGGAGAAGTCCTATCACTCCGCCGGCACCTGCACCTTCTACGGCACGGCCAACAGCAACCAGATGCTGATGGAAGTGATGGGCCTGCACCTGCCCGGCGCCGCCTTCGTCCATCCGCAGACGCCGCTGCGCGACGCGCTGACCGCCGCTGCCGCGAAGAGGGCGGTCGAGATCGGCGCCGAGGGCGCCGAATACACGCCGATCGGCCACGTGGTCGACGAGCGCACGATTGCCAACGCGATCGTCGGCCTGCTGGCCACCGGCGGATCGACCAACCACACGATCCACCTGGTCGCCATCGCGCGTGCGGCCGGCATCGTCATCAACTGGGACGACTTCGGCGACCTTTCCGACGTGGTGCCGCTGCTGGCCCGCGTCTATCCGAACGGCAAGGCCGATGTGAACCACTTCCAGTCCGCGGGCGGCATGGGCCATGTGATCGGCGAACTGCTCGACGTGGGCCTGCTGCATGGCGACACGCTGACAGTGGCAGGCACTGGCGGGCTGGCGCGCTATTGCCAGCAGCCGCAGCTTGACGATGCCGGCCGGCTCGCCTGGCGCGACGTGTCGCGCGCGAACCCCGATGCCAGCGTGCTGGCGCCGGCCTGGGCTCCGTTCAGCCCCGACGGCGGCTTGAAGCTCCTGGGCGGCAACCTCGGAAGGGCTGTCATCAAGACCTCGGCGGTCAAGCCGGAGCACCGCGTGGTGCAAGCGCCGGCGCGGGTGTTCGACACGCAGGAGGCGGTGATGGCCGCCTTCGATCGCGGCGAGCTGCACCGCGATTTCGTCGCTGTCGTCCGCTTTCAGGGACCGCGCGCCAACGGCATGCCCGAACTGCACAAGCTCACGCCGCTGCTGGGTGTGCTGCAGGACCAGGGCTTCCGCGTGGCGCTGGTCACGGACGGCCGCATGTCGGGCGCGTCGGGCAAGGTGGCGGCTGCGATCCACGTGACGCCCGAGTGCCTCGCCGGCGGGCCGCTGGCGCGAGTGCGCGATGGCGACCTGCTCGTGCTGGACGGCGAACGCGGCCTGCTGGAAGCGCGCGTGGACGCTGCTGAATGGCAGGCGCGGCAGCCGGCGGTTGCCGACCTCGGCGCCTCGCAACATGGCATGGGGCGCGAACTGTTCGCGGCGTTCCGCGCCAACGCGCTGGGCGCGGAGGAGGGCGCGATCACCTTCCAGGCGGCCGAGCTTGCCGGCACCGCGAGGGTCGCCGACGCGGCGCCCCTGCATGGCCATTTCGTCTTTTCCGAAGGAGTTTCCGCATGAGCATTCTCGACACCCTGCGCACCGGGCCGGTGATCCCGGTCATCGTCATCGACAGACTGGAGGACGCGGTGCCGCTGGCACGCGCTCTGGTCGCCGGTGGCATCCGTGTGCTTGAAGTCACCTTGCGCACACCGATGGCGCTGCAGGCCATCGAGACCATCGCGAACGAGGTCGAGGGCGCTATCACCGGCGTGGGCACGATCACGCGTGCGGAGGACTTCCAGCGAGCGCGCAAGGCCGGCGCCGTGTTTGGCGTGAGTCCGGGCCTGACGCCGGATCTGATCGCGGCGGCACGCGACAACGACCTGCCGTTGCTGCCCGGCGTGATGACGCCGTCCGATGTCATCGCCGCGCGCGCGGCCGGCTACTCGGAACTGAAGCTCTTTCCGGCGCAACAGGCTGGCGGCATCGGCATGCTGAAAGCACTGGCCGGTCCGTTTCCCGGCGTGACCTTCTGCCCGACCGGCGGCATCTCCGCGGCCACTGCGCCGGATTTCCTGGCACTGCCCAACGTCGCATGCGTCGGCGGGTCGTGGCTCACGCCGGCCGACGCCGTGGCGGGCAAGGACTGGGCGCGCATCAGCGAACTCGCGCGGCAAGCCTGCGCCCTGGGGCGTCCCTTTCTCGAGGGCGCAACTCGATCATGAAATTCAAACTAGCAGCCGCACTGGCGTGCGGCGTCGCCATGACCACCACAGCACTTGCAGCCGACCTCATCGTCTCGACCAACGACGCCAAGTACCAGCGCGTCGCGGGCAGCGACACCTTCCCGGCGAATGCCGGCCACGACACGCTCAACGTGATCGATGCCTCCAGCTTTCCACCGCGCATCGTCGCGACGGTGGAGGTTGCGGCCACCATCGCCGGCCCGCCGCAGGCCGTGGCCATCACGCCCGACGGCAAGCTGGCGATCGTCTCGGCGCCGAACCGGTACGACCACGCGGCGCAGAAGAACATCCTGGAGAACTACCTGCAACTCGTCGATCTGGAGGCCACGCCGCCGCGCGTGATCTCCAAGGTCCCGGTCGCACACCATCCGCAGGGGTTGGCGGTGAACCGTGCCGGCACCGTGCTGCTGGCGGCCACCGTCGGCGGCACCGTCTCGTCGTTCGAGATCAAGGGCAAGGCGTTGGTGGCCACTGGCGACCTCGCGCTGTCCAAAGGACGGCTGGCCGGCATCAGCTTCGTGCCGGATGGCAAGTCAGCGCTGGTGGCGCTGCGCGACGAGCAGGGCGTCGTGGTGCTGGACGTCGCGCCCGGCGCCGTCACGACGCGCCGCGAGCGAGTCTCCAGCGGCATCGCGCCGTATTCGGTGGACGTGTCGAGCGACGGCCGTTGGGCCGTTGTCAGCAACGTCGGGCTGGCGGGCCTGGCCGGCGACGTGGGCGTGCTCGCGGGCGACGTCGACACGGTGACGCTGGTCGACATCTCCAGGCGGCCGTTCCGCGCGGTGCAGCACATGACGGTGCCGTCGCTGCCCGAAGCGGCTGCGATCTCGCCGGACGGCCGCTGGATCGCCGCGCAGTCGATGGACGGCTCGAACCTCAAGCCCGACAATCCGGGCCGCCGCGAGCACGGCAAGCTGGTGCTGTTCGAGATCCGGAACGGGCAGGCCGAGCGTGTGGGCGAGTTGCCCGCCGGCGAGGGCGGGCAGGGCGTGGTGTTCACGGCCGATAGCAAGTACATCCTCGTCCAGTTCAACGTCGAGAAGCAGATCGCCGTGTTCGCGGTCGATGCCGGCAAGCTGCGCGACACCGGCGAGCGCCTCGCGGTGCCGGGCGGTCCATCGTCGATCCGTTCGATGCCGCGCTGAATTCCCCAAGGAGAAAAACGCATGAGTGAATCACGCAAGAAAGTCGTGGTGTTCAGGAAGCTTCCGGACGATCTGCTGGAACGCATCCGGGCGCAGCACGACGTGACCGTGGCCGACCCGCGCCGCCCCGAGGAACTGCCGCGCTTTCGTGCGGCGCTGCATGACGCGCAGGGCCTGATCGGGTCGAGCTTCAAGATCACGGCCGATGACCTGGCGAGCGCGCCTGCGCTGGAGATCATTTCCAGCATCTCGGTCGGCGTGGACAACTACGACCTGGCGGCCCTGAAGCAGCGCGGCATCGTGCTGTGCCACACGCCGGGCGTGCTGACCGAGACCACGGCCGACACGGTCTTCGCGCTGATCATGGCGACGTCGCGCCGT
>NZ_JAAVVD010000051.1:0-10005 GCF_018449755.1 Variovorax sp. dw_954
GATTGAACCCGTGAACCCTGATGGCGCTATCAATCCCCAGGGAGCGGTCTGCCGATCGCGGCATGTCGTTGTCGATTCATGCTGCGCGTTCGGCGTCGACATGGCAAGGGCATCGGGTCCGGGCGTTGCGCAGTGCCATGCCTATCAGCACATCCAACTCAGATGAACAGGATGCGTGATGGATGTCGCCGCTGAGCATCGGCCCCGCGATTCGAATCGCGACAGCGCCAGGGCACGCGCCCTGAAGGCTGGTCGCTGCTGCGTCCCCCTCGCTTGCGATTGCCGCATCGCCGCGGTCGCCTCGCTGACGCGGCGCCTTGACCGACTCCGAGTCCCAGTCCGGCACAGAGGCAAAAATGGTCCACCAACAACTTTAGGCTCCCAGCCATTACGTCATCGTTCAAAACGCTCACGAATTCGCCACATGCGACGGTTTCAGGCAATAGATGAAGTGCTCGCCGTCCTTCACCTCGACGCCGTGGGTCTCATGCCCAAATCCCGGGAAGCGATGGTCCCAGGCACGCAGCGCCTTGAGATAGCCGATGTTGGGCCCGTCCTCGGCCCCGGCGCTTTCGCCGGGCATCAGCATCGGGATGCCGGGCGGATACGGCACCACGCTCGTCGCAACGATGCGCTGTGCCATGTCGTCGAGACCGACACGCTCCACCTCGTTTCGCACCAGCCGCCGGTAGGCCTCCGCCGGCGTCATCTGCGACGCCGGCAGGCTGGAAAATGCGCCCTGCAAATGGTGCATCTGGTTCGATGTCCTGTAGTGCTCGAACATCTCGTCGCTCAGGTCACGCAATCCCATGCCGTGGTAGCGCTCGCCGCCAGCAGCAGCCTGGTCCGGCAGGGCCACGCCGAGCGGCGTGTTGGCGTCGTAGTCATCCTTGAACTTGATCAGCGTGGTCAGCAGCGTGCCCCACTTGGCCTTGGTCATGCCGATCGAGAACAGGAACAGGATCGTGAAGTCCTGCGTCTTCTCGTACTCGAAGCCGTGCCGCACCAGGTAGGCCGAGATCAGCGCCGCTGGAATGCCATGGCCCTCGAAAGTGCCGTCAATCGCAATGCCGGGCGAGACCACCGTGACCTTGATGGGGTCCAGCATGCAGTACCCGTCCTCGAGCCCTTCGAACCCGTGCCACGACTCGCCAGGGTGCAGCACCCAGCACTCCGGGTCCGTGACCAGCAGCGATTCGCGCGCTTCCTCGAATGCGACGCGCTGGCCGCTCTCGGGATCTGTCACTTCGGGCGCGTTCCACGTGCCGAAGAACCATTCGCCGGCCTCGGCATATTGCCGCTGGATGCGTCCCATCGTCTGGCGGAAACTGACGGCCTCGCGAATGGATTCGGTCGTGAGGGCGACGCCACTCGCGCCATCCATCATCGCCGCCGAAATCTCGTTCGACGCAATGATCGGATAGAAGGGCGAGGTCGACGCATGCATCATGAACGACTCGTTGAAACGCACATGCTCGATCGGATCGCGTCCGTCGCGAATGTGGATGAACGAAGCCTGGGAGAACGCCGCCAGCAGCTTGTGGGTCGAATGTGTCGCGAACAGGGTCGGGCCATCGGCGTACTCGTCGGCATTGCCGAACATCGCGTGACGCTTGCTGTAGAGCGGATTGAAGCGTGCGTAGGCGTACCAGGCCTCGTCGAAATGCAGACGGTCGATGGCGTCCGCTCCGATCTCGATCACGCGTGCCACGTTGTAGATGAGCCCGTCGTAGGTCGAGTTCGTGATGATGGTGTGACGCGGCTTCGGGCTGTTGGCCGAGCCGGCGAGCGCATGCGCCGCGATGCGTTTCCTGAGTGCTTCCGGCTGCAGGTCCTCTGGATAGATCGGGCCGATGATGCCGTAGCGATTGCGGTGCGGCACCAGGAACACCGGGATCGCACCGGTCATCGTCAATCCGTGCTCTATCGATTTGTGGCAGTTGCGGTCGCACAGGGCGATGTCGTTCTGCGTCAGGCTGGCCATGAAGATGATGCGATTCGAGCTCGACGTGCCGTTGGTGACGGTGTAGGAGCGGTGCGAGCCGAACACGCGCGCCGCATATTTCTCGCTCTCGCCGATCGGCCCGCTGTGATCGAGCAGCGAGCCCACGGCCGCCATCCCGATCGAAAGATCCGAACGGAACATGTTCTCGCCGAAGTAGTCGAAGAACACCTTGGACACCGGCGTCTTCAGGAAGGCAGTGCCGCCGAGATGGCCGGGCGTGCCGAACGCATAGTCGCGCATGTTGGCTTGCGCAAGCATGGACGCAAACATCGGCGGCAGGAGGTTCTCGCGGTAGCGCCGGACCGCCGCTTCCACGCGGCCCGCGATGAAGGCCGGGGTGTCTTCGGTCAGCCAGACGAATTCGTCGGCCAGCTTCAGCGTCGCGAGCGGAATGGCAGGAATCAGGCTGCGCTCCCCGAACAGGAAGGCCGGCGCCCGATCGTTGCGGGCACGAAACGCCTTCAGCACTGCCTCCGCGCCATTCGATTCCGACAGATCGGCATCCACGATCACGCATCCGATCAGCGGGTCCGAGCGGATGGCGGACACGCCATCGTCGACCGAGCGCGCCGAGATGACGTTGAATCCGCGCGTACGCAACTTCTCGATCAAGGCGCTTCCCGACCTGCCCAGCGTGGTCCCGGCCTCGATGGCACCATAGACCACCAGCACGGTGAGCTGCGACGTCAATACTTCATGACCCATGAGACTGTCTCCCGCTTCTGAACGTAAGAGCAGCGCCCCTCCACACGAGCGCCTTCTTGCTCACTCCGTCAAGGTACTGACCCTAAAATAATTCAGCGTGTTGGGGCCGAGCGGGCCAAACCACTTCACGAAGACCGCCGGGAATTCGTCGGACCGGAACAGCTTGCTCAAGGCGGTGTCCACCGAAAGACGCAAATCCTCGTCGCCACGCGGCAACGCGAAAGCTACCATCTCGAGCGTGAAGTAGCGATCGAGCAGCTGCAGCTCGCCTGGAAAGTTGCCTCGGCGGATGGCATCGAGCAATATCGCCCTGTCGCCGAAGAAGATGTTCGACCGACCGTCGACCACCCGCGCGAGACCTGCCGCGTAGTCGCTCACGGGGACAATGCGGGGGATCAGCTGCAGGTCGCCAAGTCTGTCGGCCACGACGGTTTCCGCGCGCGTGCCCGCCACCACAGAAATCGTGCTGTCGCGCAGCAGCCGGTCGGCATTGCCGCGCCAACTTGGCGCGGTGGGCGGGGTACGGCCGAGAAGGATGTCCTTGAGCCGATCCGACGCGCTACGGCGAACGACCGCGCCGACACCGCTTGCGAAAACCGGGATCGAGTAGGACACCAGCTTGCGCGTTGCAGTCGTCGGCACCGTCACATCGCATAGAACATCGACCTTTCCCTCGACAACCGCGCGCAAGGAGGCGTCACGAGGCAGGGGCACGTACTCCACCTTGAGCGCAGGCAAGCCGAGGTCGGCCTTGACGCCGTCCGCAACGGTCCTGCAAAGATCGAGCGCAAATCCCCCAGGATTGCCCGAGCCTTCCTTGCTCGTGTAGGGGCCGTCAGGCCCATAGCCGAGCTTGAGCACACCCGCCTGCTTGATACGGTCCAGCGTGGCGCCGGCCGCGGCCGTTGACGGCGAGAACAGAGCCAGTACAGGCAGCAATGCTGTGGCGATGGGCAACAGCAGCGATCCACGACTACGGCTGAGGTTGCGGTGCCCGGTGGAGCATGAGATGGCGTGCATGTTCTCTCCTTGTATCGGGTGCGTGGGTTGCATGGGTTCCGTGGCTGTCATTTGACGACCCCTGCCGGTGTTACGACGACTTGGCCGGACGCGAAGCGGGGCGCGATGAAGCCCCAGACAATGTAGGTCAATGCCAGGATGATCATTCCCCCAAGCACCGCATCCTTGCCGGAGGCATAGAGCGCATAGGTTGAATAGAGCATCGCGATCAGTCCGACGGCTGTATTGCGCTTGAATACCGATGCGTCCGCCCCGGCGCGTCGCATCATCACGGTCAGCGCGGACAACGCGATGATGTAGGGAAGCACGTTGGTCACGACGGCCAGGTTGACCAGCGCACTGAACTGTTCGCTCAAGGAAGGCGAGATCGTGGAAAGCGCCAGTGCCGACTGCACCACACCCATGACGGTCATGCCCACCACCGGCGCGCCCATGCCGTTCAGTTTCGAGAATACGGCCGGAAACATGCGTTCTTCGGCCGCGGCCTTGGCGGTCTGCCCGATAGTGAATTGCCATCCCAGCAGCGAACCGATGCAGGCAATCACCGCCAGCGCCATGATGATGGAGCCGACGGTCGGATTGAACATGTGGGCATAGGCCAGCCCGAAGGGCCCGGTCGATTTCGCCAGCTCGGGATTGGGCACGATGCCCTGGATCACCGTGGTGGATAGGATGTAGATCACGGCAGCGCCCAGCGTGCCGAACATGCAGGCCAGCGGTACATTCTTCTTCGGATTCTCGACCGCGTCGGAGTTCTGGGCCGCAGACTCCATCCCAAGAAATGCCCACAGCGTGAGTGAGATGCTGGAGCCCAATCCCTCGCCGATGCTCATGCCTTTCGGATTCCAGGCCTGCGCGAAGACGTCGCTCTTGAACCAGAACCAGCCGATGATGCACAGCCCCGCCACCGGGATGATGACTCCCCAGACCGTCAGCGAGCCGATCTTCCCGGTGATGGAAGGACCGCCGAAATTCGCCACGGTCGTCAGCCAGAGCAATGCGATCACGGTGATGCAGGTCGCGATCGGAGTGGCCGACATCGCCGGAAAGAACGTGGCCAGATAGCCCACCGCCGAGATCGCGATCGCGACGTTGCCGATGGCCAGCGAGAAGAAATAGAGCAGGAAGACGACGAAGTAGCCCGGCTTGCCGTGCGCGTCCTCCGCATAGGCCGACATGCCGCCCGGTCGGTTGTTGAACAGGCCGGCCTGGGCAAAGCCGTAGGCGATGGCCATCGAGCCCAGTGCCGTCACGATCCACGACAGCAGCGAGATCGCCCCGACCTTGGCCATGTTGGTCGGCAGCATGATGATGCCGGAGCCCATCATGTTCACAGCAACCAGGATGGTCAGCTGCATCACGTTCATCTTCTTTGCAGGTGCTGTTGCCATGGTCTGGTCGCTCCGTGGTGTTGCTGTGCACTACTTCTTCACGCACAGGACGTGATACGTTCCATCGATCATCTCGGCGCCTTCGATGACACCGGCGAATCCGGGAAACTGCCGCTCCCGGCTTTCCATGCTGCGTAAATAACCGATCTGGGGCGACTTCGCACTGCCGAAGTTCTCACCCGACATCAACATCGGGATGCCGGGGGGATACGGCATGACGGCGTTGGCCGCGGTACGACCGCCCAGATTCGCCACCGGGACCGCTTCCACGTTGCCGTCGACGAGGTGTTCATACGCCTCGCGCGGTGTCATGTCCGCGGCGGGGAGGCTCTCATAGGCATCGTTGAGGAGGTCGCCCGGGCGCTCCTTGCGCAGGTACTCGAACAACTCGTCGCCGAGTTCGTGCATCCCGACGTTGCGGTAGCGCTGCGGGTACTGCGCCGCGATCTCCGGCAGCGCCTCGACGATCGGGCAGTTGGCGTCGTAGTCGCGCTTGAATGCCAGCAAGTTGGACAGCAGCGTGCCCCACTTGCCCTTGGTGATGCCGATGGAAAACAGGAACATCACCTGGAAATCGGTGACGCGCGTCGGGACGATGCCAAACCGGTTGAAGTACGCATTGACCAGCGCGGCGGGAACGCCCGTCTTCTCGAGCTTGCCGTCGATGCCCATTCCCGGCGCAAGGATGCTGACCTTGATCGGATCGAGCATGCACCAGTTGTCGGCGATGTTGCCAAAGCCGTGCCATGCGTCGCCGGGCCGAAGGATCCAGGGATCCTGGCTCGTGCAAAGGTATTCCGAGGATGCCTCGTGGAACGGAACCCGCCGACCCTTGGTTCCTTTCACCAAGTCTACATTCCAGGGTGCGAAGAACCAGTCCTTGCGCTGCTCGAAGTGGTGCCGGATGCGGCCCACGGCCTGGCGGAAGTCCACCGCTTCCTGGATCGTCTCCTGGGTGAGCGACAGGCCCCCGTTGCCGTCCATCATGGACGAGGTGATGTCGTTCGACGCCACGATGCTGTAGAGCGGCGACGTCGTCGTGTGCATCATGTACGCCTGGTTGAACCGGTGGTGGTTGATCGCACTCTTGCCGTCGCGCACATGGATGTAAGACGCCTGCGACAGCGCGGCCAGCAGCTTGTGCGTCGAATGCGTTGCGAACACGGTCGGACCCTGGTGCGCTGCCGGATCGCCGCGCATCGCGAAATGGTCCGCATACATCGGATTGAAGCGCGCATAGCCGTACCAGGCTTCGTCGAAGTGGATCCGGTCGCTCGATTTTTCGAGCAACGCCTGCGCACGCACCGCGTTGTAGCAAAGCCCGTCGTAGGTGCTGTTGGTCACGACCGCATAGACAGGCTTCTTGTCCGCGACGCCTTTCGTGAGCGCGCCTGTCTTCGCCTTCTCGCGGATGGTTTTCGGATCCATCTCCGAGGGTGGAATCGGACCGATGATGCCGTAGCGATTGCGCGTGGGAACCATGTAGACCGGCCGCGCACCGGTCAGCATCAGGCCCTGCTCGATCGACTTGTGGCAGTTGCGATCGAGCACCACGAGGTCATCTGCCTTCATGCAGGCCTGCATGATGCTGCGGTTCGAACCCGAGGTGCCGACCACGCCAGAGTAGCTGCGGTGCGCGCCGAACACTCGCGCGGCATAGCGCTCGCTTTCGGCGACCGGGCCGGTGTGATCCAGCAGCGAGCCCAGCACGCCGCGTTCAATGCCCATGTCGGTGCGAAAGACGTTCTCGCCCATGAAATCGAAGAACGCGCGCCCGGAAGGGAGCTTGGTGAAAGCGATGCCGCCCTGATGTCCGGGCGCCGACCACGAATGCTCGCGGATCTGCGAGTACGCGGCCATGGCCCGCGCGTAAGGCGGCAACAGTTGCGACTGGTAGCGTTGGACCGCGGCAAGCACGCGGCCTGCAACGAAGTCGGCCGTATCCTCCAGCAGCCACACGAATTCATCGATCATCTCCACCGCTTCGATGGTGATCGAGGTCTTGGCGATCTCGCGCACGGCAAGCAGGAAGACGGGGGCATCTGCGTGACGCTCGCCGAGTTTCTTCAGCAACGCGGTCGCCTGCGCATGCGTGTCAGCGCCGTCGTCACCGAGATTCCAGTTAAGCAGGACCGCACGAAGCGATGCGTCGGCCCCAACGATCGCCAAACCATCCTCCAATGACAACGCGCGAACGACCTCGATATTGCGTGCTTCCAGCGAGTGCGCAAGACCTTCAGTCGCACGACCAATCGCAGTGTCGAGCTTGGCCAGGCCATCGTCGACCATCAGCACACGAGGCCTCAACGGACCAGCTGTCGGATTCAACATTGTCTTTTGCCTTTCCGGTTCAATCGACCCTTCGAACGCGCGCTACTCCCGCACCACGTAAGTGTGGAACTTGATCCGCCCGTCCACCCGCTCCTGGAACACGCCTTGGACTTCGTAGTTGAACCCGGGGAAACGGTTGAACGACTCTTCGAAGGCGAAAAAGTAATCGAGCATCGGCTGTGCCCTGGCATCCCAACGCTCGCCAGGAACGACTACCCCGATACCCGGCGGGTAGATCAGGGCCAGCGTCGCCGAAATCCGGCCCCGGGCCTGCTCCAGCGGCACGTAGTCCACGTCATTGCCCACCAGTGCCCGATAGGCCTCTTGAGGCGACATCGCAAGCTCCGGAAAACTCTCGGCGCGAAATGACAGGCGCTGAAGTTCCTTGACGTTGGCCTTGCGATAGAACGCGTGCATCTCGTTGCAGACCTGGCGCAGCGTGTAGCCGGCGTAGCGCTCGCTATAGTTGGCGCAAACCGAAGGCAACACCTCGGCGAGCGCGGCGTCGCGGTCCCAAAGCGCCTTGAACTTGACGAGTTTCGCGATGAGCGTGTTGAGCTTGCCTTCGTCTTCCGCAGGCGTCATCAGGAACAGGATGCTGTTGAGGTCGCACTTCTCCGGGACGATGCGCTGCTCACGCAGGTAGTTCGCAACGACGGTCGCCGGCACGCCAAAGTCCAGGTAGTCGCCGGTCTTGCGGTCGATTCCCGGCGTCAGCAATGCGAGCTTGTTGGGATCGACCATCGCCTGGCCCTCAGCGTAGCCCTTGTAGCCGTGCCAAGTGCCCTGCGGGTGGAAATTCCAGCACTGCTGCTCATGCTTGATAACGGACGTCGGCAGGTCCTCCCAGGGCACATCCGTTGCGTCCGCGGTGAAGTTGGAGCCCTTGATCGTCACCACGTCCGGCACGAAGGGGTCGAAGAACCATTGCTCCTCGGCGCTCTGGCCGGTCTTCTCGAAATGGTGGCAGAACTCGCGCAGTTTCTTGCGCGTGTCGATGGCGAGTTCGATGCACCGATCCCACAGCATCTCCCCGGCCTTGCCTTCGTGCACTTTCGCATTCACGTCGAGCGATGCGAACAACGGATAGAAGGGCGACGTCGATGCGTTCATGAGGAACGACTCGTTGAAGCGCTTGTGCTCGACAAAGCGCTTTTGGCCCCGAATGTGCTCGTCGCGCTTGTGGATCTGAGACGCCTGGGAGAAGCCCGCCCCCTGCTTGTGCACCGATTGCGTGGAAAACAGGCCCGGCATCTCGGGCGACAGGTTTTCCAAGCGCATCGGACTGTGATCGGTGAACAGCGGATGGAACGCGTTGTAGCCAATCCATGCCTCGTCCCAGAGGAAGTACTCGCACAGGTGGCCCACCTTGTCGAGCACCTTGCGCACGTTGTAGACCGTGCCGTCGTAGGTTGCCAGTTGGATGCAGGCCATCCGGAAGGGCTGCGCCGAATCGGCGCGTTCCTTGTCCTTCACCAGCGGGCACGTGCGTATCTGCTCGCGCAGGTAGTCCTCGTCGAGCGCAGCCCAGTCGACCGCGCCGATCATGCCGAACGCATTGCGCGCCGTCGGCAGAAAGATAGGGATCGCGCCCGCCTGCACCAACGCCCCCTGATGGAGCGACTTGTGGTTGTTCCGATCGAACAGCACCAGGTCGCCCAACCGCAGCACCGCGTTTGTAACGATCTTGTTGGACGTGCTCGTGCCGTTCAGGACAAAATAGGTCTTGTCCGCGCCGAAGACCTGCGCAGCGTACCGCTGCGCGTCTACCGCCGTACCTTCGTGAATCAGCAGGTCGCCGAGATCCACATCCGCGTTGCACAGGTCGCTCCTGAAGATGTTCTCGCCGTAGTGCCTGAAGAACATCTGACCGGCTGGCGATTTGCGGTAGAACTGCCCGCCCTGATGCCCAGGGCAGTCGAATGCGATCGTGGCCTCGCCGTCGTAGGACATCAGTCCCTTGAAGAACGGCGGCAGCAGGCTCATGCCGTACTTGATCAGGCTCGCGACGATCTGCTTGGCATAGAAAACCGGCGTCTGTTGACCCAGATAGATGTAGCCTTCGACTTCGCCCTGCCCCACCACCATGAGATCGGAAATCTTGTGCGAATTCGCCAACGCCCACAACGGCGTGCGAAAGCCGATGGCGCGCACCCCCTCCCCCAGCTTTCTTGCCGACTCCAGACGTTCGCCATCGATCAAGGCAACGTATGCGCCGACAGAGGAGTCCTCGAATAAATCCCGATCGAAGCTCTCTGTGACTTCGACCTCATAGTTATCCGCGCGAATCTCGTCCAGCAGTTCGCGGATTTGCTGGCTCGCAGTGTCGACGATGGCCACCACCTTCAGCTTCCGGTGGAAAGAGATCGGAATCGTCGGCGGCTTGACCGCACTCGGAATCATGGCATCGCTCCTTCCTTGATGCAGTCGACCAGCCAGCGCTTGTGGCCCTGTGCATCGAGATCGAATCGCAGTCCGTGGATGTCCGCCTCGAAGCCCGGGAAGCGGTCGTCGGTGTCGCGTGCGAACTTCAGGTAGTCGATGATCGAGTCG
>NZ_JAAVVD010000052.1:0-9828 GCF_018449755.1 Variovorax sp. dw_954
CGAACCGGCGCCGGCGAACCCGGCGGACAACGCCGGGAACAAAGATTGCAGTGATGCACTCGCCGCCTTGGCGCTGTGCACGAAGAAATAAAGCGACGAGCAGACAGGGAGAACCAAGAACGGGCCCGGCATTGCCTGGCGCGACTGTCCACATTTTTTGTTGGAGCCAGCATGCGAATCAGATCAATCCTCACGGCCCTGCTGTTCATGGTCTTCGTATCCTCGGCCTTCGCGCAGGCCGCCAGGACACCGTACAAGATCGTGACCGCTTCGAAGACCGGCACCTACATCCAGATCGGCCGCGATCTTGCGAAGTGGGTTGCCGAGCCCGCCGGCATCGATCTCGAGGTGCTCGAATCGAAGGGCTCGGCGGAGAACATCAGCCGCATGCGCTTCGAGCAGGGGGTCAAGCTGGCGCTGGTGCAGTCCGACGTCTACCAGGCCTTCCTGGACGAGGCCAAGGCCGGCAACGCGGAGGCCGGCAACATCATTCGCCCGCTGCGGCTCATCATGCCGCTCTACGACGAGGAGATCTACTTCGTCGCCCGTGCCGATTCACCGATCAATTCCATCCATGAGATCAAGGACAAGAAGCTCAGCGTCGGCCCGATAGGCAGCGGCACCGCGCTCACTTCGCGCACGCTCTACCAGTTGATGTTCGGCGAGCCGATTCCGCAAGCCAACGCGCAGTACCTCAGCAATGAGGACGCGCTCGTTGCGCTTACCGTCGACAAGACCATCGACGTGGCCATCATCGTGGCCGGGCAGCCAGCCAAGCTGTTCACCGACATGCTGCCGGAGGCGCGCAACTACATCAAGATCCTGAAGCTGGACGAGAAGGCCCCGGAAACCGCGCGTGGCCGCAAGACGTACTTCCCCGCGACCATCCGCGCCTCCAGCTATTCGTCGTGGCTCACGGCCGACATCCCGACCTGGACCGTCAAGGCCTACCTGGTCACCTATGACTACGGTCTGCAATCCACCGTCGGCAACCTCACGCAATTCGCCGATTCGCTGTGCGCCAACTTCGACAAGCTGCAGGCCAACGGCCATCCGAAATGGAAGCAGGTGCGCCTGGAACTGCCGCCGCTGGGCACCGGCTGGCGCTACTACCCGCCGATGGAAAAACGCCTGCGCGCCTGCATCGCCGGCAAGATGGCGGCCGCTGCCCCGGCGGCCGCCGCGCCGGCGCAGCCCCGCACGCGGCCCTGCACTGATCAGGAGGTGGTACTGGGGTTGTGCAAACGCTAGGAGCCAATAGCACACCGGCCTCGCGCAGGCGTACGATGGGCACCGTCAGCATCGCTGCTCGAGAAGGCTCATGAGCGACCCCGACTTCACGTCCCTGCGGCAACTCATGCTCGCGGAAATCACCGCGAAGACGATCTTTGCCACCTCGTACCTCGGAAAAGCCGCGCTGCGGCGGCCTGTGATGGAGGCCATCGGCAAGGTGCCGCGACATGAGTTCGTGCCCTTCGAGCTGCGGCCCTATGCGTACGTCGATTCGCCCTTGCCCATCGGCTTCGGCAAGACCATCTCCCAGCCCTTCATCGTGGCCGTGATGACCGACCTGCTCGACGTGCAGCCGAACGACCGGGTGCTCGAGATCGGGACCGGCCTCGGCTACCAATCGGCGGTGCTGGCCGAACTCGCGACGCAGGTCTACAGCGTCGAACTGATCGAGGAGCTGGCCAGCCAGGCGCGGCGCCGGCTGGCGCAGCAGGGCCATCTCAACGTCGAGATCAGGGTAGGCAACGGTTGCAACGGCTGGCCGGAACACGCGCCCTTCGACAAGGTGATCGTCACCGCGGCGCCTGAACTGATTCCCCCGGCGCTCACCTACCAGTTGAAGCCCGGCGGCAAGATGGTGATACCCGCCGGGCTGCCCGATGCGCAGCAACTCATCGTGGTCGAAAAGAGTGCGAGCGGATCGCTGGCGACGCGGGAGATCTTCGCGGTGATGTTCTCGACGCTGGAGGACGCTCCGTCAGGCTGAGCGGCGCGCGGTCGCCGATTTGCGATTGGCGCTTGCCGCCGGCCTGGCCGGGGCAGGGGAGCCTGCCGCCTTCCTTGCGGTCCGTGCGCGCGCAGCCGGGGCCTTTGCTGCAACCGTCGCGACTTGCGCCGCCGCCTCTTCCCCCAACACCGCTCCCTTGAGTTCCTCGAAGGCCTCGGCGGCATGGCGCGCCAGCATCTCCACGCCCGGCACGGCCTCGGGCATGGCCAGGAAGCCGACCTGCAGGCGTTCGTCGAGTGTCACCGTCGTCACGTTGAGCATCTGGCCCGCCGGCACCACCGAGACCGGCAACACCCATGCGACCTTGGCGCCCATGAGGAATCGCTTCTCCGCGAAGCCGAAGGGGTTCGACACCATGAGGTTGGCCACGGGCACGCCGGTCTTCAGGCCGATTTTTTCCACCAGTGCAGGTATGCCGTGCACCAGCGTCGTGTAGAGCATCACCGCTTCGCTGCCCGACTTCCCGATCACGTTCTTGACCGTCCGGGTCTCGGCACGGATCGCGGCCAGCCGCTGCGCCGGACCGAGGCCTGGCGCCCCGAGCGGGAACTGAAGCACGGCGATCTGGTTGCCGCCTTGCGCATGGGCCAGCGCAATCGGCATGGCCGCCACCAGGGGCTTGCTGGCGCGCTTGCCGCGCTCGTGCAGGTAGCGCGCCAGCGCCATGTCCAGGGTGGCGAGCAGCACGTCGTTGAGGGTCGAGCCGGTCGCCTTGCCGATGGCCTTGATCCCGGCGATGGGCAGCGTCGTGAAGGCCAGCGAGCGCCTTGCCGATGCGCGCCCGCGCAGCGCGCCCGGCACGCCGGTGTAGGGCAGCGACAACCCTTTCGCGCCGCCCACGCCCAGCGCCTTCAGGCCTTGTTGCGCCAGCATGCCGGAGAGCTCCACGGCCGTCATGGCAGTGCCACCGAGCTTGTCGAGCAGGCCGGTCAGGCGCCTGGCGACGGAAGCGCGCACGGGGTTCGGCTGGGCGTGTCGGGGAAGGGCATCCCACATTGCGCGCACTTCGAGATCGTGGGGCGATTCCGCCAGCCAGTGCGAGATGGCCTGCACGAAGCCGCGGCCGTCGATGATGCCGTGATGCGTCTTGCCGTAGAGCGCGACCTTCCCGCCTTCGATGCCGTCGATGATGTACATCTCCCACAGCAAGCGCGTCAGGTCGAGGCGCGATTCATGCAGCCTGCAGACTTCCGCGCACAGGTCCTCGAGACTGCCTGCACCTTCCAGCGTGACCCTGTGCACCTGCTTCGACACATCGGCTTCGGCGTCGACCTCCAGCGTCGGCATGGCCAGCGGGGGCGTGCGCAGCTTGTAGTTGAACGGTGCGCCCGCGGGCCGTTCGAGCATGCGGGCCATGAGCCGGTCGGCAAAGCCCGCGCGGCCTCGCGCGGGTGGCTCGAGCACGACCAGCGGCCCGATGTTGAAGGGGCGCTCCGGCGTCTCCAGCAGGAACATCGCCAGGTCAATCACGGAAAGTGCGGGCATGGATTCGCCTCCTGCAAACCGGCGGGAGGGCATTCCCGCGCGCAAATGCCATCCTGCTCCCCGAGCCGTCGGCGCGGCCATGTTGCCCCGCCTTTGTCGATACGGCAAGGAGCGCGCGCCGGTGTCGGCGCTCAGTGCGCGTCCGCCTCTTCCGGCGCTGCCAGGCTCAGGGTGGCGCGGCCGATGTTCTTGTGCTCCATGATCGACTGCTCGAGGCGGCGCAGCATGCGCGCAAGCTCGGTTTGCGAATGTTCGCCGGCGAGCTCCACCCGCGCCGAGACGACGACCCGTTCGGGGCCGATGAACTCCCCGTAGAGCCAGGTGACGCGCCTCACTTCCGGCAATGCCTTGAGGGCGCGAATGGCGTTCGAGCGCTGCGTGGGCGACAGCGGCGCGCCAGCCAGGAAGCGACGGTTCATGAGCACCAGGTACAGGCCGCCCACGCCCATCAGCAGGCCGACGACGAACGACCCCGCCGCATCCCAGGCCACCTTGCCCGTGTATTGGTGCATCGCCATCCCGGCCGCCGCCGCGACGATGCCCGCCAGCGCGATGAAGTCCCCGATGACGACGGTGCGTAGCTGTGCGTCGGAGGTCTTGAATACATGCGCGAAGGCCCCGTACTCGAGCTCTGCCGCGCGCTTGCGCACGAAAGTCACCGCCTGCGCGAACGACCAGACCTGCAGCACGAACGACACGGCTAGCACCACGTAGCCGATGGTGTACTCGGTCGTCTGGTCGGCCGTGCCGAGTTGACGCAGTCCGCGCCAGATGCCGACTTCCGCGCCCACGGTGAGCATCGCCACCGACCCGAAGAGCGACCACACGTACGACTCGCGGCCGTAGCCCAGCACATGGGTTTCATCGGGCGGCCGCCGCGCCGCCAGGTAGGCGGCGACCAGGAAGCCATCGGTCACGGTGCCGACCCAGGAGTGAACGGCTTCGGCCAGCATCGACGCGGAGTCGGTCATGCCCGCGGCCAGCGTCTTGACCAGCGCCAGCAACACGCCGCCGCCGAGCGCGAGGACCACCACCGACCTCACATCGGGCCAGTCGCCCTGGATGCCGAGGCGGCGATGGAATCGAGTGAAGGCTCTCATGCGTGGATCGTAGCGCCGACGTTGCCGCGCCACCGTGCGCATCTGCGCCATGCGTTGGGGCGCCATATCGGGCCATCGAATGGACGGCCATGGATGCGGATGCAGAATGTCCGCTGTGAAAGGGTCCGCATGCTCTGACCGCGGCGAGCGCACCGGGCCCCGCCCGGCGCGCGGTCGACCGCTATGCCGCCACCTTCGCGGGCGCGAAGCCCAGCACCGCCTTCACTTCGAGGAACTCGCCGAACGCATGGTCGCCCCATTCGCGGCCATTGCCCGATTCGAGATGCGCCCCGCCGGCTTTTCGCTGGCCGGGTTGATGACGTCGATGCTTTTCGGTTCGACCGGATCGACCCATTGGCCGTCGATGTAGAACTTGAGGTAGTCGCGCAGGTCTTCTGTCTCCTGGAGTGGCGGCCAATCGGGTCGCGGAATCGTTGTGTACGGCAGAATACATCGATCCGCAGTGGCCCGTTGTTTCAGTGCGGGTATTCAAGGGTGCCGACGCGGCGCCCGCATGCGCACGCTAGCCTCTGCGAGTCGTGTCATGGAGTTTCAGAATGATGAATCGATCAGATCCCGTCTGGCTGATCACCGGATGTTCGACCGGATTCGGTCGCGAGCTGGCCAGGCTGGTGCTGGCACGAGGCTGGCGCGCGGTCGTCACCGCGCGCGATCCGGCGCAGGTGGCGGACATTGCCGCGGGCCATGGCGGCCGGGCGCTCGTGCTGGCGCTCGATGTCACGCGCCGTGACCAGATCGCCAGCGTGGTGGCCGAGGCGAAGAAGCATTTCGGCCGCATCGATGCACTGGTCAACAACGCCGGCTACGGCTACCTCGCGGCGATCGAGGAAGGCGAGGATGCGGAAGTGCGGGCGATGTTCGAGACCAACGTCTTCGGATTGATCGAGATGACGAAGCAAGTGCTGCCGATCATGCGGGCGCAGGGCAACGGGTTGATCGTCAACATCTCCTCGATCGGCGGACTTTCGAGCTTTGCCGCCACCGGCTACTACCATGCCACCAAGTATGCGGTGGAGGGCTTGTCCGAGTCGCTCTCGATCGAGTTGAAGCCGCTGGGCATCGGCGTGCTCATCGTGGAGCCGGGGCCGTTCCGCACCAACTGGGCCGGCCCCTCCATCAAGCAGTCGGCCACGCGCATGGATGCCTATGAAAGCACTGCCGGCGAGCGGCGCAGGCAGACCGCCGCGCGCAGCGGCAATCAGGCGGGCGACCCGACGCGCGCCGCGCAGGCCATCATCGACGCGTCGCTGTCCGACCACCCCCCGTTGCGTCTGGTGCTCGGCAAGCTTGCACTCGAACTGGCGCGTGGCAAGCTGGAACGCTTGCGCAGCGACTTCGACGCCTGGGAGTCGATCACGCTCGGCGCCGACTATCCGGCGAGCGGGAATTGATGTTCCCAGTTGACAGCAAGGAAGCCGCGCTCGCATCGCTGCTGGAGCGGCGTTCCATCTCGCCGAAGCGCCTGGGCGCGCCGGGACCGGATGTCGAGAACCTGAACCTCATGCTCAAGGCCGCATTGATCGCGCCGGACCACGGCGTGGTGAGTCCACGCGCGCGGAAATAAGTGCCGATGCGCGAGCAGTGGCTCGCTGGCGGTGCCGCGCTGACGGCGCGGATCGGCGTCGGCACCGAGGAATTCCTGGCAGGCTTCATCAGCCTGGGACGCGTGATCGAGGCACCGCCGTCGAAGCGGCATGCCTTCCCGGCGGAAGTGTGGTCGCGCTGGCGGCCAGCAAGCATCGACCCTTCGCATGCGGATTCCCGGGCGGCTGCCGGCAAACCGGGCCTCGAGCCGTAGCAGCGCTCGACAGCAACCGCGCCTGCAGGTTGCTGCCCTTATCGTTATATTCACCGGAATACATCGCAAGCGGCGCGCCGCGCATCTTCCGGAGGATTGTCTTCATGCTCGATTGGGATCAGGTCATCGATCGCCGGGAAAAAGTAGGACCCTGGTTTTCGCTTGCGGGGATGCACCACGCGCGCGCGCAGTCGCTGATTGCCGTGGATCGGATCGCCGCCGCCATCCGGCCGGGCATGACGACCCTTCAGGCGTGCGAAGCGGCCAGCGACGTGCTCGGCCACATGGGCATGCAGCGCACCTGGCATCGCACCATCGTGTGCTTCGGACCGGACACGCTGAAGAAGTTCGGCGAACCCGCCGACCCGGCGCAGGTGCTCGGAACCGATGACATCTTCTTCGTCGACATCGGCCCGGTGTGGGACGGACACGAGGGCGACGCGGGCGACACCTTCGTGGTGGGAAGCGGTCCTGACATGCAGGCATGCGCCCGGGCGGCGCGCACGCTGTGGCACGAGGTTGCCGCGCGATGGCGCCGCGATCGGCTGAGCGGGCAGGCGCTCTACGCCTACGCGACTAAGCAGGTCGAGTCGATGGGCTGGCGCCTGAATCACGAGATCAAGGGACATCGGCTGGGCGATTTCCCCCACGCGATCCACAAGGCTGGCAGGCTCGGCGATTTCGAGTCGTGCCCATCGATCGGGCTGTGGGTGCTGGAGATCCAGATTGCGCATCCGGTGCGTCCGTTCGGTGCCTTCTATGAAGATCTCCTCATCGAGGATCACGGCGCGGCAAATTGTGGCGCGCTGCCATGACGACAGCCACACAGGACGCAGCGGCTGAGTGGCTGTTCTCCTACGGCACGCTTCAACTCGAGCCGGTTCAGCGCGCCACCTTCGGGCGCCTGTTGTCGGGGCAGCCGGACTCCTTGTCGGGCTACCGCCTCGAGCAGGTCGCCATCCGCGACGCGGCCGTGGTCGCGACCAGCGGCAAGGCGCACCATCCGATGGCGGTGCGCACGGGAAAGCAGAACGATCGCATCGAGGGAACGGTCTTTGAGATCACAGCGGCGGAACTGGCGCAAGCCGACGACTACGAAGTCGAGGACTACCAGCGTGCGCGCGCGACCCTGGCTTCCGGCCGGCAAGCCTGGGTCTATGTCGAAGCCGGTGCTGGCGCGACGAACTTTGGGCCGTCCGCAGGCGCGAGCGGCTGGCGCAATGCAAGTCGTCGCTCGACGACCTGAAACTGGTGGCGCGCACCACCGGTGGGATTTCCTTCCTGTCGGGCTTCAGCACCTTCTCCCATATCAGCCGCAGCTTTCGCCAGGCCTATGGCTGCTCGCCGCGCGAATATCGTGCGCGGCTCGGCGATCGCGGTGCCTAGCCGAAGGTGAAGGCGAACGCCTCGGCGCCAGGGTCGAGGAACTCGATGTCGAAGCGTCGGTCCGTGACGCTGCCCTGCTGCCGCACCAATTGGTAGAGGCGCTGCTCGGCAACGGTCCCGTTGCCTTGCGCATCGATGTCCATGCCATGGTCCGCGCCCGGTGGCTTGCCATCGATGAGCACCCGGAAGCGCACCGGTTTGCCGTCCTTGCCCGGCCCCAGCACCAGGTGCAGGTCACGCGCATGGAACTGGTAGCTGATGCGTCCGCCACCCTGGTCGAGCACGGCGCTTTGGCCGCCGACCATCCACTCACCCGCGAGCGCCCATTGGTTGGACTTCAGGTCGGGCCGTGTCGCGTAGTTGCGCGCCTTGTCCCGCGCCAGGCCGCCTGAGGACGCGAAGTTCTCTGCACGTTCGTAGCCGATGTAGGTCTCCGGCGATTGGACGTTGGCGTTGTCGGCCGCCGCCTGGGCGCCGGTGGCCGCGACCTTCACCAGATCGCCCGTTGCCACGTCGCTGCCGGCCTCGGCCAGCAACTGCTGGATCACCTGCTCGGACTTGTCGTATTCGCCCTCGCCGAAATGGTGATGGCGGATGTTGCCCTTCGCGTCGATGAAATAGTGGGCCGGCCAGTACTCGTTGTGGAATGCGCGCCAGATCGCGTAGTCGTTGTCGACCGCCACCGGATAGTCGACCTTGAGTTCCTTCACGGCCTTCCTGACGTTGTCGACGTTCTTCTCGAACGCGAACTCCGGCGCGTGCACGCCGATGACGACCAGGCCCTTGCCTTTGTACTTGTCGGACCAGGCGCGCACGTAGGGCAGGGCGCGCAGGCAGTTGATGCAGGAGTAAGTCCAGAAATCGATCAGCACCACCTTGCCGCGCAGTTGCTCGGCCGTCAGCGGCGGTGAATTGAGCCACTGCACCGCGCCCGCCAGCGATGGCATGGAGCCTTCGATGGGCAGGCCGCCCGCGGCGACGCCTTTCATCGCGGGGGCCCCCGACATCGCATTGCCCGACGCCATCATCGCGTTGTTCGAGGCCATCATGGCATTCGAGCCGCTCATCATGACGGTCGAGTCGGCGCCGCCGGTGACCACGTCGTCGGAGGGCGCGGCCGCAGCTTTCGGCGCGGGGCGCACCGTGTCGACGAGCGCCTGCTCGACCTTGGAGGTGTTCGCCAGCGACAGCTGCGCCAGCACGCCGGTGTCCAGCCCCAGCGCGATCGCCGCTACCCCGCACAGCAGGGCCGCACCGATGCCGCGCCGGATCCACTCGCCGGCACCCAGGGAGCGCTTCATCGCCTTGAAGAGACGCCCGCCCACCAGCAGTGCACCAGCCAGCGAGGTTGCAGCGCCGGCGGCGTAGGCGAGCAGCAGCAGCGATGTCTGCGCACTGGCGCCGTTGAGCGCCGCGCCGGTCAGCAGCAGCCCGAGGATCGGGCCCGCGCACGGCGCCCACAGCAGGCCCGTTGCCACGCCGAGCAGCAGCGATGGCACGATCGACGACGCGCCACTTCCGGATGCGCCGCGCGTGGCCGAGTCGGACAGCCGTGAACCCCAGGCCACCAGCGGCCGGGTCGCGTGCTCGGCCAGTTGCGGAAACAGCAGCATGAGTCCGAACACCGCCATCAGCACGATCGCAACCCAGCGCCCGTACTGGTTGGCCTGCACCGCCCAACCGCCGCCGACCGCGGCCAGCGAGGCCACCAGGGCAAAGGTGACGGCCATGCCCAGCAGCAGCGGCAGCCCGCTCTTCAGGAACGGCTGGTCTCCCCGTGCGAAGACGAAGGGCAGCACCGGCAGGATGCAGGGGCTGAGGATGGTCAGCACGCCACCCAGGTACGCAACGAGAAAGAGGATCATGGTCGGCTGCTTTGCGGACTCAGGCCGCGGCGGGCGTGAACTTGAGTGCGAGGCCGTTCATGCAGTAGCGCAGCCCCGTCGGCTTCGGGCCGTCGTCGAAGACATGCCCCAGGTGCCCGCCGCAGCGGCGGCAATGCACCTCCGTGCGATCCATGC
>NZ_JAAVVD010000053.1:0-8902 GCF_018449755.1 Variovorax sp. dw_954
CGGCCACGCCGGCGACGGTGCGGGTCAATGCCACCGTCGCCCGGGCCCTCGGCCTGCGCCTGCCGGAAGAGCGCGAGCTGACCGAACGCGTCACGGCGGTGCGATGAAGGCCCGCAGCACGGCAGGGTCCACCCGCAACGCGGTGAGCAACACCGAAGCCGCCTCGCTGCAACAACAGCGCGCGCCGCTGGTCGTGCGCGGAAACCTGCAGCACGACCTGCTGCGGCTGGGACTGGTGCCCTGCGCCGTCGCGGCGCTGGCGCTCACCACCTGGTTCACGCAGAGTCGGCTCAGTGCGCTGGACGCGGCCTTCAACGCCGAAGGCCACGCCGTGGCGCTGCAGGTGGCCGCGATGTCGGACCTGAGCCTCTACGCGGGCGACCTGCCGGCGCTGCAGAACGTGGCCAATGCCGCCCTGCGCGGCGGCCAGGTCACCCGCATCGAGATCAGCAACAGCGCCGGCGTCTATGTCAACGCCGGGAGCAACACCGCGCCGGTCGACCAGTTGCGCGTGTACACCGCGCCCGTCACCCTGCGCGAGGCATCGCGGGCGACGGCCTTCTCGCCGGAGGGCGCCAGCTCCGCCGGGCAGGCGCCGATCGGACTGGTGCAGGCCTTTCGCGACACCACCAGCTACACCCGGCAGCGCACGCTGTCGCTCATGACGGGCATCGGCATCGCCCTGCTGACCTTGCTGGTGGCCTGGGCCGCCGTGCGGCACATGGCGCGCACCGTGACGCGTCCACTGCGCCGCATCTCCCGCACCGTGGCGCAACTGGAGGCCGGACAGTTCGACGCGCGCTGCGAAGTCGTCGGCAGCAAGGAGTCGCCCAAGCGCGGGCATGAACTGGCGTGGCTGGCGCATGACATCAACCGCCTGGCCGAGCGATTGCAGCGCAACCAGCAGATCAGCGAGGAGCGCGTGCGCGAGGCCACCTCGGTGGCGCTGGAACGCATGGCCGAGGCCGAGCAGGCCGCGCTCTCGCGCGCCCGTTTCCTCGCGGCGGCCAGCCACGACCTGCGCCAGCCGCTGCATGCGATGGGCCTGTTCATCGACGGCCTGGTCGCCACCGCCAGCGCCGCGCAACGGCCGGCGGTGCAGCGCCTGCAGGAAAGCACCGGCTTCATGGGCGTGCTGCTGGACGACCTGCTGGAGATCTCGCGGCTCGATGCGCAGGTGCTGACGCCGAGCGTGACCACCGTGCCGCTGGTGGCGCTGTTCGACCAGCTGGCGGCGCAGCATGCCGCGCAGGCCGCCGAGGCCAACGTGCGGCTGATCTGGAAGCCGCGCGGCTTGGCCGTGCGCAGCGATCCGGGCCTGCTGCAGCGCGTGCTGGGCAACCTGGTGTCGAACGCGATCCGCCATGCGCCCGAGCGCACCGTGATGGTGGTTGCACGACGCCGCGGCGAGCAGGTGCGCATCGAGGTGCGCGACAACGGCGTGGGCATCGCGCCGATCCACCAGGCGCGCATCTTCGAGGAGTTCTACCAGGTGGCCAACACCGAGCGCGACCGGCGCCAGGGCTTCGGCCTGGGACTGGCGATCTGCGCACGCATCGCGGCGTTGCTGGGCACCCGCATCTCGCTGCGCTCCGCCTTGCAGGCGGGCAGCACTTTCTCGCTCAAGCTGCCGCTCGCCGAGGCGGTGCCTGCACCGGTGCGCGTGCCCGAGGCCAAGCCGCCGTCGCAGCTCGCCGGCCTGCACTGCCTGGTGCTGGACGACGACCCGGTCATCCTTGACGGCAGCCGCACGCTGCTGTCGCAATGGGGCTGCCGCGTCGACTGCGTGGCCACGGCGGCCGAGGCGCAGGCCCTGATGGCCCGGCCCGGCAACCCCTTCGACGCGATCCTCTGCGACCTGCAACTGGCCGGCGACGACGACGGCATGACGGTGATCCGCAGCGCCCGCACCCTGCAACCCGATGCGCTGGCCGTGCTGATCTCCGGTGCGACCGGACCCGATGTGCTGCAGCGATTGCGCCAGGAAGGCGTGCTGCTGCTGACCAAGCCGGTCGCGCCGGCGAAGCTGCGGGCGCTGCTGTCTACGCGGCGGGTGGCGGTGTCGGCTTGATCGGCGCATGCTTCCCCTGACCGCGCTCCAAGGCATCCGCCCCTTCATCGCCACGCCCAACTACGGCGGCGTGCTCACGTCGATCTACGTGCGCAGCCTGCTCGGGCTGGTCAACCTGGCGTGGACGCATGGCTTCTCGATGCAGACGCGCTTTCTCGATGGCGACAGCCTGGTCACGCGGGCGCGCAACCGGCTCGTGGCCGAGTTCATGGCCGACACACGATGGACGCACCTGTTCTGGATCGATGCCGACATCGGCTTCGAGCCCGAGGCCGCGTTGCGCCTGCTGCTCGCCGGGCGCGAGGTGGCGGCCGGCGTCTATCCCTGCAAGACCGATGGCTGGCCCGCCGATGGCCTGCGCTCGGCGATGCCCGCAGGCAGCACGCGCGCCGACTTCGAGGCACGGCATGCGCAGTTCCCGTTCAATGCATTGCCGCAGCCGCGCACGGTCGACGCGGACGGCTTCGTCGAGGTGCTGGATGCGCCCACCGGTTTCATGCTGATCGAGCGTTCGGTGTTCACCCGGCTGGCCGAAGCCATGCCGGAACTGCGCTACACGCCCGACGCCTCGCTAGACACGCGCGCCGCCGGCTGGCCGCACTACCGCTTCTTCGACGTGATGGCCGAGCCCGGCAACGGCCGCTACCTGACCGAGGACTACGCGTTCTGCCGCCGCTGGCAATCCATCGGCGGGCGCGTGTTCGCGGACACGCAATCGCGGTTGGAGCACCAGGGGCTGCGGACCTATACGGGTGACCTGCAGCGTGCGCTGGAGGTGCGCGCGGGGAGGATCTGATCGAGCGGTGCAAGGCTCGACTGGATCAGTCAGCCCCGGTTTTTGTCAGCGCCTGGCCTTGGCGACTAGCGGAAACGCCTCAGGATGACGAATGGACTCCACGGAAAGGTCGATGTCCAGTTGAGGCCAGTACAAATGGCCCCGACTGGGCCATTCCACGTCCGTCAGTTGCTCGATAGTGGCGCGCTTGAACCAGGGGAATTCCGCAAACGGCACGAGCAGTTCCTCGCTGTCAAGAAGCAGCCAGAAGCCATGCTTGGACACATGGGTGACTTCAATTGCCGAAGTGGTGATTCCAGGCATTGCGTATCTCCTCAATATGAGCCTCGACAACGGCATGTGCCTCGCGCTGTTGCTTGGCTGACAAGCCCGTTTGCGTGGCCAAAGCGACTTGCGGCGTGAGCCAGAACTTTGCCTCGCCGTCGGGATGCGAGACATGCACATGAATGCGCTCTTCTTCCCGAGAGAAGAAGAACAATCGGAATTGCCCGTCGCGGACAACTGTTGGTGCCATCGCGCGACTGTAGCGGACTGCATATCCTGAGGGCTCATCAGGTCGCAACAACACAGGCGCCGCGAGCCGGAAGCGCCGGCTCCGTGCGGTTCACCTTGCGGCTCGCCTAGAAATCCGCACACCCATTGCGCCGATCCGTGTTGACGCAATTCAGCAGGTTCGGCCGCGAGCGCACGCGTGACCATTCACGCGCCAGCACGTCGCCGCCCTGGTCGGCGCGGTCACCGTCGAGCGCACCGCCGGCCAGGCAGATCGGCGCCTGGCCGAGGTTGCGATCGTAGACATAGGTGGTGGGCTCCTCGCGCACCACGTCCGGCTTTGGCAGGCCGGAGAAGTCCGTGCGCCTGATCGGTGGCGGAAGTGGCGGCGCGTTGGGTGGCGGCGGTGGCGGTGGCGGGGGCGCCTCCGTCACCGTCAAGCGCCCGGGCGTGACGGTGAACGCATAACCCGCGGGCGACACGAAGTTGACGCCATCGATCGTGTAGACGCCCGGCGGGCTGTTGCGGTCTGCCGCCGACCTGAGGGCGCCGCTGAACGCGGCATTCGAGTCGCTGAACATCAGCCCGCTCACGCTGAACACGAAGGGCGGGTTGTCGGTGCCGGCCACGCGCGACGCATTGGCGATGGCGACGACCGCCGTCGGTTGCTGCGCATAGATGAAGTGGTTGTCGGTGGTCGACACCGTCACCGTGCACAGGCCGAGGTAGGCGCAGTGGTAGTAGTTGGGCAGCGGCCCGGAGCCCGCCAGCCCGCCGCGCGTCTCGCCGACCCAGGTGTTTGCCCAGACGCGCCACGGCGCGCCGCTGATGGTGAAGTTGCCGGGGTTCTGGAAGGTGGCCGCGGCGACCAGGTCGGTGGACGTGGTGCTGCTCACGTTGCCGGCCAGCACGAGGTCGCCGGTCAAGGTGCGCACAAGCACCTGGTCGGCCGCCATCGAGGTGCTGGCGACGGGCTGCGGCAGGTTGCCGGCCGCATCGAATCCGGTGACGGTGACCGCGCCGATCGCGACGCTGTCGGCATCGACGTAAGTGAACCGGCCAGCCGCGCCGCCGCCGACCGTGTCGGTGCTGACGTTGTTGGCCGGGTTGTCGAGCACCACGTCGCCGCCGGTCGACAGCGCCAGCAGCTTGCCCGCCGTGATCGGCGCGCCCGCGGCCTGCGTGATGTTGCCGCCGCTGACGAGGCCGAGTTGCGTGGCCTGCACCGGCGCGTTCAGCGTGATGTTGCCCCCGCCGCCGTTCTGCAGCGTGAGGTTGGCAATGTTCAGGGGACCGACCACGTCGATGTTGCCGGCATGCGCATTGCTGCCGACGACGTAGGTGTCCGCCTGCAGGCGCGTGAGCGTGTCGGCCGAAATCGCGAAGCCGTTGGCCGCGGCGCCCCCCAGCGTGATGGGGTTGGCCGTGCGATCGACCGGCGTGACCACCAATGCGTCCGGCGTGCCCGCCACATCGACGCCGCCCGGACGCAGGTTCAGCACCGTGCCCGCGATGACGGTCGGCCCCTCGTCGTGCGCGCCCACCGACAACGCGTCGACGGTGCCGTCGTTCGCGGCGCGCAGCACCACGACGTTGTTGCCTGTGACGAGTGCACCGGGCGCACCGGGAATCTCCTGCGCGGGCAGGGGCGGCGTCGCAGCCGCGATCAGGACGCCCGCCGCGGCGCCTTGCGTTTCGCCGGTGATGGTGATGTTGCCGGTGCCGGTGGACGCGATCAGCGAACGGCTGCCCAGCAGCACGCCGTTGTCGGGCGCAGTGCCGGCGGCGCCGGCCAGTCGCAGGCCGTTCACCGTGATGTTGCCGTCGATGCTCTGGAGCGTTCCCGTCGAGAAGCCGGTTGCGCCATCGATCACCACGCCATGCCCCGGCGTGGAGAAGATGTTGCCGGCGAAGCTGCCAACACCGGTGAGCGTGATCCCGCCGCTGGTGGTGAAGATGCCGCTGAGCCCCTGGTTGGCGGTGATCTCGATGCCGGCGCCGAGGGTGCTGGTGCCGAGCACGTCGACGTTGCCGGTCGAGGCATTGAGGGTCGAGCCGTTGATGAGCACGGCGGCCGAGGTCGACTGGAAGCCGTCGGGAACCCGGCTGTCGCGCCCGACCAGCGAGATGTTGCCGCCCGGATTGGCGTCCAGGCCCTGTGAGTAGGTGTTGATGCCCGTTTCGCCATCCGTGGCCGTCACCGTGTTGCCACCGCGCGAGTCGACGGTCGCACCGGCGATGCAGACGGCGCAGCCGTCGAAGTCCAGCTTGCCCAGCGCGCCCTTCATCGCGATGTTGCCGCCGTTGCTGTAGATCGCGGCGCCGTTGAAGAGGCTCACCGATCCGGCGGCGCCGGTGGTCGCGGCGGAGTTGTTGGCATCGGCATTGAGCGTGACGTCGAGCGGCGCGGCGCCGTAGCCGGCGATGGTTCCGCCGAACATCGAGATGTCGCGGTTGGCATTGAGCGTGAACGAGCGCGGGCCCTTGTCGCCCGCGTAGGCGATCTGCACCGTGTTCATCGTGATCGACCCGTTGTTTGCCGGGCCGCCGGTGCCGGTGTTGATGGTCACGCTGCTGTTGACGAGGGCGTTGTTGATGTCGCCGTCCAGGATGGTCGAGTCGACCAGTGGCGTGAACGTGGAGCTGCCCAGTCCGGCGCCGCCGCCGTTGCCGTGGTTGATGGTCACGTTGAAGGGATCGATCAGCCAGGTGCCTGCCGTGCCGGCCGGCGCCGAGGCATCGACCGAAATCCCCTGGACATCGAAGGCCCCGCCCGAGGTTTCGATCTGGCCGCCGTTGCCTCCGCTCGCCCCGCCCTTCGCCTCGAACACGCCGTGGGCCTCGATCGAGGTATCGCCCCTGGCGGTGATGCTGCCGCCATCGCCCGTGGGCCCGGAGGCGCTGGCGACCATCACGGCGGTGTTGTCCAGCGCAAGCACGCCGCTGACCTCGGGGCCCGCGGCCCCGACCGCGTGGACGTTGATGGTGCCGGCCTTGCCCACGCCACTGCTGTCGAGCGCGACGACTTCCCCACCGTCGCCGTTGAACATCAGGACGTTGCGGCCCTGGACCGTGATGTTTCCGCCCGGCCCGGTGGTGCTGGCCGTGCTCAGGAGCACGCCGATGTCGTTCTCGGTAAACCCTGCTACGGAAAGCGGCGCCCCGCCGAGCGGGGTGCAGCAGGCATCCAGCCGAACGTTGCCGCCCTGCCCGTCCACCGTGAGGTTGCCGCCCGGCGCCGTCATCTGCCCGCGGTTGACGTCAACGGCATAGGCGTTGCCGAAGTTGGTCTGCACCGTCGGCGCTGTCGCGGGCCCGACGATCTCGAACTCCTGGCTGCCCGTGGTGCCCAGCACCTTGAGTTCCTTGCCGTTGCCTGCGGAGAGGTTCGCATCGATCAGGCTGACGCCGGTGCCGGCCGCATAGAGTTGGCCCACGTTCCCCGCGTTCGCGGTGATGCCGCTGATGTCGGCGGACGTGCCGTTCAGCGTCAGGTTGCCGCCGGTGGCGAGCGTGGTTCCGTCGATCGTGATGCCGCTGCCTGCGGAGACGAAAGTGGGCTGCGGATCGTCCTTCCCTACGTTGCGCGAGCTGCCCAGCAACGAGATGTCGCCCGTCGCGGCGTTGATTCCCGAGTTGATGACGACGTTGCCTTCACCGAAGAAGGTGGCCGCAGCCACGTCGATGCCCGACTCGCCGAGGCCGCCGCGTCCCTCGATGGCGATGTTGCCCGACCCTGTGGTCACTGTGCTGCCATTGATGCGCACACCCGGGGCGCCAAGGGCCTGAGTCCCGTTGCCCACCGGCACGACGAACGATTGGCCTTCGCCCCGCATGCTGATGTTGCCGCCTGCATTGCAGGTGTCCTGACCCATGCCGCATGTCGAAACCGTGCTGCGGTTCAGTTCGATCCCCGCGACCTGGGGCGGCTGCCCGCCCTCCCCGGGCAGCTGGACCGTGTCAGTGATGGCGCGCCCCGTCGCGGGTTTGCCTTGCCCATAGAAGTTGATGTCGCCGCCGTTGGTCTGGATCGTGGCGCCCATCGTCGGCCCGCCGGCTGCGTTGGTGGGGATATCTGCCGAGCCCAACACGATGTCCCCGCGTCGCGGGGGGAGTACGTCGACGACGACCGCGATCGCTGGCGCGGCATCGGACCCGGCCGAGTCGGAATCGAAATTGACATTCAGCGCACCCGACTTCGACACGATGCTGGAGCCGTTCTCCATCACGATGTTGCGCTGTGAATTGACGGTGAGCGTGGCCGCACCAAGACCCGCGTCCTTGAGCACCTGGCTGTCCTGCGCGAAGACGACGCCGCCGCCTGGCGAATCGCCGATCGCGGCCGCCTTGCTTTCGAGGACCACGTCGGTCCCCTTGCCGAGCGTGTTGCCGATCGTCTTCGTGTCCACGGTGCTGACCTGCGCGAAGGCAGTGGTCTCGTCGGGCGAGCGCACGCGCAGGTCGGTGTCGGCGGTCAGGGTCCAGCTCCCGTTGGCGCCGTTCGCGCCGCCGTGGGCATCGATGCTGACGGTGGGCGCCACGGTGACCGTGGCGCCCACGGTCGCAATGGTGCCGCCGCTGCTCGCATCCGCCGCACTGGCATCGAGCGTCCCGCCGACCTGGACGACGCCGCCGGCGCCTTCCAGCACGATCTCGCCATTGCGCTGCGTCATCGACTGCGCGCGCACCGTGCCCGTCTGGTTGATCACCGTTTGCGCCACCGCATCCATGCTGATGCCGGCTCTCAGGTTGACCCGCCCGCCATCGGCCTGCAGCGTGCCGGTGTTCTCGACCAGCGCCTTGGCCGCATCCGCGGAAACCACGAAGGTGGTGAGCCCGTCGCCATTCGCGTCGATGCCGATCTGCGCGGTGCGCCCCGACAGCAGGCCGATCGAGCCCTGCGCCACGTTGATCGTGCCGGTGTTGTGGACCTCCCCGCCGACCAGCGCCACGGTTCCCCGCGCACCGACCACGATGTTGGTGTCGTTGGTCACCTTGCCGGTGCTGTCGGCAACACCGCCGAACTTGTACTGGCCAGCAAGGAAATCCGCGGGGTCGATGGCCAGCGTGGAGGCCACCAGGCCGCCCACGTTGACGGACGAACCCTTGGAAAAGGTCACGCCGCTCGGATTCACCAGGAAGATGATGCCGTCGGACTTCAGCGTTCCCATGATCTGCGACTCGCCGCCGCCCAGCACGCGGTTGAGGATCACGCTCTTCGGACTGGGCTGTTTGAAGTACACAGAGTTGCCGACACCGATCGAGAAAGTGGCCCACGTCGCCACGTCGCGCGTGTTGAGCTTGCCCTGCGTGACCATGATCGACGGCGTGTCGGCGCCCGTGATCGAGAGATTGTTCGAGCTCGTCGTGAAACCCGACGGGATCTGCGCCAGCGCCGACCCGCATCCCATGCAGACCAGCGACAGCGCGAGCGGCCGCAGCGCCGGTCTCTTGTTGAATTGCTTCATGTCTGGCCTTTTCAGAAACTCTTCTGCGCCTGCACGAAGAGCCGCGGGTTGTGCCCGCCGCCGTCGGTGATGGCA
>NZ_JAAVVD010000054.1:0-7787 GCF_018449755.1 Variovorax sp. dw_954
GAGTATGGGCATTAAAAACCCCGATCTCGCTCATGTGACGTCTCAGTTTGCCTCTTTCGAAGATCGCGTTGTGACCCTCCTGGTCACGACGGCGGACGCTCGCGACGACGCCGTGGATGAAGTTGTTCAAGACCTTCTCGCACTGATCCGGGACCATCTGGGCATGGATGTTGTGTTCGTGTCGGAATTCGTCGACGGGCTTCGCGTGATGCGGTACGGCTGCGCAAGCAACGTTCCGGCGCCAATCAGGAACGCCATGACGCAGCGAAGCGAGCCCATGCCGCTGGAGCAGACGCTCTGCCAGCGTCTGATCGATGGCCGTCTGCCGAGCGTCGTCAACAACCTGCCAGCGGTCCGCGCAATGCAGGAGTTGCCCGACCAGGGCTTTCCGATCGGCTCCTACCTCGGCGTGCCAGTCTTACACGAGGACGGCAGCCTGTATGGCGCGCTGTGCTGCCTGACTCTCAAACCGAACGAAGCGTTCGGCGAACTCCAGTTGAAGCGACTGCAGATGGCAGCGCGATTGATGACGCGATTGCTCAATTCGTAGGGCGAACTCTGCGATTGTGTTGTCGCCGTTTTCGACACGGATGCGGCGAACGCAGCGACCTTCGCCGCTGGTCTGCAGATCGACGCCCGCGTGGGATCGAATGTCTGGATCAAGCGATTTGGGTCAATACCCTACCGTGAATCGCTGACGCGGATGCGCGGTCGTTTCAAGCTCATAGACTCAAGGCCATCGCGTAGTCCTCTTGAGAGATTTGACTCTTTCCATCCTCGCCAATCAGAAGCTCGTCTTTGCCAATGCGATAGGTGCCCGTGCGTTCGCCAGGCGTGAAGATGGCAGCCGGCGAAATGAAGGTCCAGTTCAAGGTCTCATCGGCGTCCAGCAGCGCATCCAGTACCTTGGCGCCGGCTTGCGCTTCGAGCTTCGCGACCTCCGGGAAAGTCGGGGTGTTGACGAGCAGTTCGCCCGATTCCATCTTCAGTGAACCCCTCCGACAACGACGGATCGGGGCGCGCCGGATGCCCGCGCTGCGGCCAGCACATCCGCGGCATCGAAGTCGCGAGAGCGCACTGAGCTGACGACGACGTCATGCCCTTTACGTAAGAACGTTCGCAATCTCCGATGGTTGGCTGCGGTCAGCGCCTTGCGCCCGCAAGCCATCACGAGCCTGGAGCTTGTTGGCATGACGAGACAGGCCAGTCACGGTGTGTCCGCGCGCCAGGCCGCCTGTTGCGTATCGCGTGTTCTCAGTCGCTGGCTCGAGGGGCTTGGCCGCGGCGGTCCCCAACTTCCTGCACCACTATCCGAAGGTGCTGATCGACCTGCCAATCGGCGCACGAGCGGTCAATCTGGTGGAGGATCGGATCGACCCTCGCGATACGCATCACCAACGACATCGACCTCGCGGAAGCGAGGGACTGCTCGTCCTTCGTCATCGAAGCAAGTTCACGCGGAAGCGCGTCGATGCACGACGGTTTCGAATACCTAAGTTCTCTAGTGGAGGCGGCGCGCAAAGCGAGCCTTTCGCGTACCTCGATCGGGAGGTAACATCTTGAAACCAAGATCACTTTCAACCGTTCGAGAACCTCATGTTCGATTCTTCGCGCATTCGAAAATCCGCTTTGCATTCGGTCTTGGCTGCATTGGTGAGCGGCACCTTCGCAGCAGCGCACGCGGAGATCACTGTCCTAGTGAACCCCGGGGATCAGGGCGAACAGTCGCGCACTTCCGTGCTGGCGAGTTGGAAGTCTGCGGTTGAACAAGGGCTGCGCAAGCAGCGCGTGGCGGACTTTGCGGTGAGCCCCATCTCGCCCTTCGACATGACCGCCGATCTGAGCGCCGTGCGGGCGCGCGTGCCGGATGTGGTGGTCGGCCCATCGCACCTCGTTGGCTCGGCAGTTCGCTACGGCTACACGCCAGTGGTCATGGTTGACAAGCCATCGCGTGCTGTGTTGGTAACGATGATTCCAAGCGACATTGATTCGTTCGAGCAGTCGTCCGGAAAGCGACTCGGCCTTCCGGAGCAGGACAGCCTCGTTACCTATCTCATCCGCGGGGAAGCTACTGCGGCCAACACGACCCTCAAGCGTCAGTTCTCGTCGATCTATCAGACTCGTTTTCAGGATGCATTGCTGATCTGCCTGCAACTGCGTCGCTGCGATGTTGTCGGCGTGGAGCGTGTCGTCTTTGATCGTTGGGTGGCCGCGGGCAATCCTGTGAAAGTCATCATGGAGTCGCGCGAGGCACCTGGGATGAGCGTTGCCGTGAAGGACGATCTCAAGGTCAACATCGACGGCTTGCGTAGCGCGATCGCGGAGGCGATGCCGGGCATTGTTGGTGCCAAGCCCGCAGCAGTCACGCGCGACAACTTCACCTATGTCTCGACGCTCGGCTACTTCACCCCGCGTGCGCTCGCAAATGCAAAGGTGGTCGACGCCAAGTCCGTTGCCTCGTTGCTCCAAGCCAAGCAGGGCCGCTACATCGACACGCGCAACAACGCAGAGTTCAACGAAGGGCACGTACCGGGCGCCACGCTGATTCCCTATGTTGAGAAGTCAAGCAAGGATCCGGACTTCAATGCCGCTGTCGACGAGTTCAATGTCGCTCGTCTCGGCCCCGACAAGGGGGCGCTGCTGATTTTCGGCTGCAATGGCCCGGAGTGCTGGAAGAGCCACAAGGCAAGCATCGCCGCCATCAAGGCCGGCTACACGAACGTTGCCTGGTTTCGCGGCGGCGTTCCCGAATGGCGCTCCGCCGGTCTGCCTATCGAAGTCGGCGACCCTCTGGTCGCAAACCCCTGAGCAATTGTTCTGTTCAGCACATTATCCCGTCACGACAACCTCCATCCTTACGCATGACATCACACGCAGTTGACCCCGCACGTCGCGCCCTTCTTGGCGCGTCGGCTTCCGCCGTAGCACTGACTGGGCTCGGCCCGTGGCGGCGCGCATTCGCGCAAGAGACCCGTCCATTGCCCGGCTATGCAGCGTGGAAGGACGCAGGCGCCATGATCGTGCATAGCCCCAACACCATCGAGTTGCGGCGCAGTGCGATGGGCGATGGCGTGATTACGCCGGTAACGCAACTCTACGTGCGTAACAACCTGACTCCGCCGAGCGCTGACATCCTGACCAACGGCGATGCCTGGAAAGTCCAGTTCGACGGCGTCCAGAACCCGCGGGCATTCACGTTGGCCGAGCTGAAGAAGATGCCGACGGAGACAGTGACCATGGTCCTGCAGTGCAGTGGAAATGGTCGTGGCATGTTTCCCTCGAAACCCGCCGGCACCCCCTGGCAGGTCGGTGCCGCCGGCTGCGTCATGTGGACCGGCATACCCGTGCGCGATCTGGTGCGTCTACTCGGTGGCACCGATGCCACAGCGAAATTCCTCACCGGAACCGGCGGTGAGGTGCTTCCGGCCGGGGTCGATCGGAAATCGCGCGTCGAGCGCAGCGTGCCGCTCTCGGCGATGAACGATGCGTTGGTCGCGTGGGAGCTCAATGGGCAACCGATTCCGCTAGCCCACGGCGGGCCGGTGCGCCTGATCGTGCCTGGCTTCACCGGCGTCAACAGCGTCAAGTACATCAAGCGCATTGCGTTCACGTCCGAGGAGTCCGACTCGTCGATCCAGCAGACCGACTACAGGATGAGTGCTCCGGACGCGAAAGGGATGAGTCCATCGGAACCCTCCGTCTGGGAAATGCCTCCGAAGTCCTGGATCAATTCGCCTTTGCCCGAAAGCGGAGCCCTGCGCGCTGGCTCGGCTGTCATCAAGGGTGTCGCGTTCGGCGGCACCAATGCGGTCAAACAGGTTGAAGTTTCGACCGACGGCGGTGCCACTTGGAAGGTGGCGTCACTCGTCGGGCCGGACCTCGGTCGTTTTGCGTGGCGCGAGTTCGTCGCGAATGTCGACCTGAGCTCCGGCACCCATCGGCTGGCCAGCCGTGTGACTGATGTCAAGGGGCGCACGCAACCGGAAGAGCGCGTTGAAAACAAGGCCGGCTATCTCAATACCAGCTGGCGCGATCACTCCGTTTCGGTGACCGTGGCATGAGGGAGGTGCCGGCAACGGGCCGGTGGCCAGTGCTTGCTGCTGCAGCCGTCTGGCTATACGTGGGATTCGCCGGTCCGTCTTTCGCGGCCGATCCGGCGCTCGCAGAAGGCCGGCAGTTGTTTGTCAACGGCGTTGCCCCCGCGCCAACATGCGCGCTTTGCCACACCTTGAAGGACGCTGGCGCGACGGGGCAGATTGGTCCGAACCTGGACGACCTCAAGCCAGATTTGGCCCGCGTCGCCGCTGTCATCCGAAGCGGCATGGGCCCGATGCCTGCGTTTACCGCGTTGACGGACGCGCAAGTGACTGCTTTGGCACGCTACGTCTCCACGGTCGTAAAGCCCTGATCGGCACGAGCACGGCGGCGGGCGGCGAGGGATTCGGTCGGCTGCAACCAGTCTTGGGTTGACAGGTTGACGGTGCAACGCTGGTGCTCTGCGACAAGCTGGGGCTGTGGCATCGTCGCTCAGCTCTGGTACATCGGCCAACGCCGTGCGGGCGCCGCAACGCGAGGCATGTCGACAAACAAGCCGGTAATGAACTCGACAAAGGTCCTGACCCTCAACGTCTGGCTGTTGCCACGCGCATAGAGCATGTAGATCGGCGGCGCATCGCTACTCCAGTCGGGCAGGACCAGCACGCCGGCCGCGATCGCGCGCTCCGCCGTCATCGAGATCACATGCGCAATGCCATTGCCCGCTGCCGCCAGCTCGACGAGGGCCTGGCCGTCGTTGATGCAGAGATTGCCGCCCGCTTGCGGCCATCGGGGCGAAAGTACTCGATGCAGTTGTGGTTCACAAGGTCACGGGGATGAGCTGGGGTCCCGTGCTGCGCAAGGTAGGCGCGCGATGCGCAGGTGACGAATTTCAGATCGGCGACACGGCGCGCGACAGGCCTTGAATCGGGTGGATCGCCGATGAAGACGCCGACGTCGATGCCTTCCGCCTCGACGCTCTTCGCGCCCGGCGAGATCACCACTTCGAGCTGCAGTTCCGGATGCTCGCGCAGGAAGCGGGGCAACTCCGGCAGGATCCGGTACCGCGCCGGGGTAACGTGGAGCATCACACGCAGGCGTCCCCGGGCCACCTCGCGCGCCGAGGACAGTTCGCTCTCGGCCGCTTCCAGGTCCGAGACGATGGCCTTGCAGCGCGCGTAGAACCTCGCGCCTTCGTCGCTGAGCCGCGTGCCTTGCGTCGTTCGCACGAGCAGTTGGACTTTGAGCCCGCGCTCCAACGCAGCGATCGACTTGCTGACCGCTGACGGGGTCAGGCCCAGCGCCGTCGAAGCTGCCGCGAAACTCCCCATCTCAGCGGTCCGCACAAAGATGCTGATGCTTCGAAGATGCTCCATGCCGTACCTCCATGCGAGCGTTGGCCGACACCCGGAGAGTACTGCGCGGCGCGGGAACGCGGTGAATTTTTTTCACTTCTTGTGTGCCCCGCTCTGGCTGGCGCGCTTGAGCGCAGGCACCTAAGCTGATCGCAGATTCTCGAAAGGAAGTCGGCAATGAGCGCAGGATGTCTGGTTCGACGGTCTGTTCTGCTCGCATGTCTTGTCGCTATGCCAGTGGCGCACGCGCAAGACTTCCCGGCCAAGCCAATCCATTTCGTCATCGGCAGCGCGCCCGGTTCGGTGATCGACGTCGTGACCCGCCAGATTGCAGAATGCCTGGCGCGGGAGCTTCGGCAGCCTGTGTTCGTCGAAAACCGGTTTTCGGCCGGTGGCATCGTTGCGCTGCAGGCGTTGAAATCCAGTCCTGCCGACGGCTACACGTTGAGTGTCGTCGCCATGCCGCAAATGAGCGTGAGCAACAGGTTCGCATTGACGCCGTGTTCCATCGCCATGCGCGCCACCGACACCCCTGGCTTGAGGCTCGCCAGAATCAACTCCTGCTTGGCCCCTTCGTCGTAGACGCTTCGACCGTCGCGCTTGTGCCTCACGACCAATCGGGCCTTCAACTCTGCGTACTTCTCTGTCATGTCCACATGTCCATGTTGATCTACATGGGCAGGTAGCCTCTCAGTTCATCGCGCCAAGAGGAAGGGCGTGGTTAATTGACGGCTTACACGGCATCTACGGTCTCCATCCACAGGCGCAGGACCGTCGCTCGCAAGGCGCGGTACTCCGCCCCGAGTTGGGAAAGGTCGAAGCCGGCACGCTGTCGCAAGCCGCCGTGCTCGGCCGCAAAGGTTGGCTTGGGAGCGCGGGGCGCGAGTCCCTTGGATTTGGCCTCGCGATCGAACTCGGACTGCACGGTGTCCATCTCGTTGGCGATGATGAGCAGGATCTCGTGCGCATGGTCGCGAAGTTGAACCACCGACATGGTCTCGGCGGGCGGAATCATCGTGCGCGCGAATGCCTCCCATTGCACCAGGATCGGTTCGATGTTTTCTTTGATGAATTGGCTCAGGCGCATGGCCAAAGTATGCCCCTCGCCAGGAATCACAAGATTGGGCCGTCGGGCGCTGCTCGTGGTCAAGTTCTGTAGCACACCTGTGGGAGGTCGAACTTTTGTCGAGGCTGCATGCGCGAAGGCCCCTCTCGGACTCGACCAGTCCTCGTAGTCATGAGGCTGGGTAGGCTGCCGTCTTGGACGGCAGCGAGTCGCCGCAAGCGATTCAATATCTGATTGTTCGATCCGCGAGTTGGCCAGTTGGCCCGCTTGCACGCCGCAGGATGATCTGGTCGAACGCCTCACTCGAATTGCAAACGACTGCCCATTCACTAAGCATCCCTGTCGGATGCGAGGCTGCACGCGGCTCGTGGGGCTTGACCATTGCAGTTATCCACAGTGATATGCACCGGCAAAGGGGACAACTGGAGGCCGAATTCTGAAAGAAGCGTGTAGCAGGGCGGAATGATTTTGTGAGTGAAGGGCCACGTCCGTTGCTAGCCGGTCACGACGGTCAGGCGAGTCAAAGAAGCGTAGAGCATCAAGGGTTGTCCACAAAGTGCGCCTTACTGTCGCAGGGCCGTTACAGGCCGCGAGTTGCCAGAGGAAGCATCCTTTGAAAGCGCGAAGAGGTGACGAGAGAGGCTCCAACTACGGCCGACCGCCACGAGGAGAGCCAAAGGAACCCCTCGCATCGCATGATCATTCGTCGTCCAGCATTCGGCTGGCCTTGCTGTTGAGCGAACTCTCGGCCCGGAAATAGCCCATTACGGTGGTCACGCTGTGGTGCCCGGTCATCGCCATGGTCTCCGGCAGCGACATCGCCTGCTTGCCCGCTTCCGTCACAAAACCTGCCCTCAGTGAGTGCGCAGAGAACTCTCCCTCCACACCCGCCAGCGCGCACCGTTCCTTCACGATGTCGCGCACCGCCGCGGGCGCCAGCGGCTCGCCCAGATGCCCGCCCTTGCGGATGCGGCGGAAGAGGGCGCCTTCCTTGATCCCGCTGGCGGCGAGCCACGCCTGCATGGCCAGTGCCGCGGTGCCGACGAGAGGTTTGACGTCCTCGGGACGATCCTGCCCGGACTGATTGGTCTTGGAATGCGTGAGCGTGTAGACATATGCCACTGAGGAGGAACGGGCATCCACACGTCGCAGGTTTTCCAGGGTGGCTCCGGCCACCTCTGAACGACGCCGGCCGCCGGTGGCCGTAGAAGAAAGTGAATCAGTTCCAAACGCAACGGTAAAAGTGATACTGCCAGGGTGCTGGAGAGTCCCTTGCGCGCCGAAGCTGCATGCAGCAAGGGTTTGGCTCTTCCGGAAAGTAAATGTGATAC
>NZ_JAAVVD010000055.1:0-7649 GCF_018449755.1 Variovorax sp. dw_954
TGCGGGTGTCGAACCGGCGTACATGGGCATCGGCCCGGTCCCGGCCACGCGCAAGGTGCTGGAGCGCACCGGCCTGAAGGTCTCGGACCTCGACGTGATCGAGTCGAATGAAGCCTTTGCGGCGCAGGCCTGCGCGGTGATCCAGGAACTGGGCTTCGATCCGGCCAAGGTCAACCCGAACGGCTCGGGCATCTCGCTGGGCCACCCGGTCGGCGCGACCGGCGCGATCATCACGGTGAAGGCGATTGCCGAGCTGCATCGCACGGGCGGGCGCTATGCGCTGGTGACGATGTGCATCGGCGGCGGCCAGGGTATCGCCGCGATCTTCGAGCGCTGCGCATGACGCCCACCATCCCCGGATCGCTGGGCCCGAACGTGCAACAGCAAGAAGACACAGCGACGGAAATGCCGTCCACCATCGACCTCGACGTCTACCTCGACCTGATCTGCCCCTGGTGCCTGATCGGCAAGAAAAACCTGGAGCGGGCGCTGGCGATATTCACCGGCGTTCCCGGCAATCCCGCGGTGCGGGTGCATTGGCGCTCGGTGCAGTTGATACAGGGCCTGCCCGTGGACGGCGTGGACTTCGAAGCCTTCTACACGCGGCGCCTGGGCAGCGTCGAACGCGTGCGCGCGCGGCAGGCACAGGTACGAGCGGCTGCAAGGCACGCCGGCACCGACGTGCACTTCGAGCGGATCCGCCGCTTCCCCAACACGCTGCTCGCGCACCGCCTGCTGGCCTACGGCCAGGCGCAGTTGTCGCCCGAGAAGCTGGATGCACTGCTCGACGCGCTGCTGCTCGGGTATTTCCAGCAAGGCGCAGACATTGGCAACGAAGGAACGCTGTCGGACATCGCTGGTCGCCACGGGCTCGACGCCCCAGCATGGAAGGCGTGGATGACCACGAACCCCGCACAACTGGAGCAAGCCGACGGCGTGCCCCTGTTCGTCTTCAATCAGCGCATTTCGCTCAGCGGTGCGCAACCGGTGGAGGCGCTGCTCGAAGCCATGGACGAAGCGGTCGCGGCCACAAGCGTTTCGATGTAGCGCCGTCGCCGGCGTCAGGCCGGCGATTCGTGCGCCATCATGAAGCGCTCGACGCGACGCGCGATCTCGACCGGTCGCGTCAGCATGAACAGGTGACCGCAATCGAGGGTCTCCATGGTCGCCCGTGGCAAGCGCGACACGATGATCCGTCCGTTCACCGGCG
Source organism: Variovorax sp. dw_954 (assembly GCF_018449755.1). NCBI lineage: Bacteria > Pseudomonadati > Pseudomonadota > Betaproteobacteria > Burkholderiales > Comamonadaceae > Variovorax > Variovorax sp. dw_954. Next base: position 1,211 of record NZ_JAAVVD010000055.1, read on the forward strand.
CCACGATCGGGTCGTCCGAGCCCATGAGCACCAGCACCGGCAACTGCACGCGCGGCAAGCGGAACCAACTCATCCACCCGCACAGTGCGAACAGCTGGTACAGGTAGCCGCGCAGGTTGGGCCTGCTTGCCAGCATCGCTTGCAGCGGGATCAGGTCGCGGTCGAGCCGCAGCTTCCCGCCGAGGAGCTTGGCCCCGATCTGCAGGAGCTGACCCGGCCCGCCCGGCAGCACCACGCAGCCGGCGCTGGTGGCCGCCAGCGTCATGGTGCGACAGCGCGCCGGATGGCGCAGCGCAAACTCCTGCGCCGCAGTGCCACCCCAGGACACGCCGAACACATCGACACGGTCCAGGCCGAGCTGGTCCAGCAGCGCGGCCGCGAGATCGGCGACATCGCGCATCCGGTACGGCAGCAGCGGCGCCGGCGATGCGCCGACGCCGGGCACGTCGAACGCGATGACACGCGTGTTCTGGAACGCGCGGGCAAAGGCGGCCGAGGTCTCGAGATCGGCACCGATCCCGTTTAACAGCAGCAGCACGCGCCCGGCGGAGCCTGCGCCGTGGTCCGCGTAACGGATTGCCTGTCGTCCAACCATGACGGTGCGCGCCGCCGGCAACAACGTCGCCGAATGCGGGCGCGCCACCTTGCTCAGCACCGCTGCTTCACATAGTCGCCGGGGGCGGCGCAAAGCGGCGGATGGCGCTTCGACCCAGCCTGGCGCGGCGCGCGTCGGTCCGCATCCGAGCGGGCCCGCAACCAGGCCGCCAGGTGCGGCCACCAGCTGCCGTCGTGCGCGGTCGCGCCTTGCTCGAAGGCGTCCGGCGTGTCGTGCTTCCTGGCGTTGGTGAGGAAGGATGCCCTCTTGTTGCCCGGCGGGTTGACGATCGACTGCACGTGCCCGCTGGAGGTCAGCACGAACTCGCTGTTGCCGCCGAGCAGCTCGCGCGTGCGGTAGCAGCCCTGCCAGGGCGTGATGTGGTCGGTGCGGCCACCGAGGATGTAGGCGTCGCAGCGCACGTCGCGCAGGTCCAGCGCCTGGCCTTCGACCGTGACGCCGCCGGGCTGTGCGAACGCGTTCGACGCGAGCAGCGCCAGGAAGTCGTCGTGCAGGCGCGCCGGCAAGCGCGTGGTGTCCGCGTTCCAGTACAGCACATCGAAGGCCGCCGGCTTGCGGCCCATCAGGTAGTTGTTGATCCAGTAGTTGAAGACCAGTTCGTTCGGCCGCAGCCACGCGAACACCTTGGCCAGGTCCTTGCCCTCGAGCACGCCGCGTGCGCCACTCATCGATCGCGCCAGCTCCAGCGTCTCCAGGTGGGCGAACAGGCCCATCGAGCTGTCGGCGATCGCGTCGGTGTCGAGGATCGACACCAGCAGCGTCAGGCTGCGAGCCCAATCGCGGCCCTTGCTGGCCAGGTAGGCCAGCAGCGCCGCCGACGTGATGCCGCCGGAGCAGGCCCCGAGCAGATGCACCTGGTCCGAGCGCGTCACCTCGCGCGCCACGCCGACCGCATCCTCCAGCGCCGTGACATAGGTCGGCAAGTCCCAGTCGGCCTGGGCGACCGTGGGATTGAACCAGCTGACGACGAAGACCTGGAAGCCTTGCTGGACCAGGAACTCGATGAGGCTGCGCCCGGGTGCGAGGTCCCAGACGTAGTACTTGTTGATCTGCGGCGGCACGATGAAGAGCGGCGTGCCCGCCACGTCCGGCGTCTGCGGCTTGTACTGGATCAATTCGAGTTGCTCGCTGCGGAACACCACGTCGCCCGGGGTTGCCGCGAGGTTCTCGCCGACCTCGAAGCTGGACTCATCCACCATGGCCGGCATGCCGCCGTTGTGGCGCCAGTCGTCGACCAGTTGCGCCAGCCCACGCGCAAGATTGAGGCCGCCTGTCTCGATGGTGCGCTTGATCGCAGCGGGGTTGCCCGGCAGCACGTTGGTCGGCGCCAGTGCGTCGGCCACGATGCCGAGGATCATCTTCGCCCGCGCGGCCTCGTGCGCCGGCAAGCCGAGTTGGCCGGCCAGCCGCAGCGTCTCGCGCGACAGGGCCAGATGGCCTTGCATCACGCGCTTGTAGACGGCGTTGTCACGCCAGGCAGGGTCATCGAAACGGCGATCGCCCGCCGCCGGCTCCACGGCGGAACGGCCGAGGGCCACCTTCGCCAGTTCACCGGCCGCACGGCCGACGGCACCGACCGTTTCTTGCGGCCGCTTTGCCGCCGCGCCAGCCATGGCCCGCAGCGATGTGCCGAGGCGATGCGGCTTGCGCGTGGATTGCATCCGGACCAGGGACGCACGGTCCTGCCGGGCTTCGGTCGAGGTTTGGGAGGGGCTTGCCATTGGGGGATTCGTGCGATGGGAAGGAGGATGGTTTGCGACGGCGGCGCGCGGCAAGACATGCCGTCGCGGGGACGCGTCGATGCCTTGTCGTAGCGGCCGGCCATTGTTCGCGTTCGCGCCCGGATCGACTCTGCATTTGGCGACATGCGTTTCCCATTTCATGCCACGCAAGAACCAACGTGAGCGAAGCCCCTTCGTGGGCACCCGCGGAACCGGCTTTGCCGGGCCGCTGGGTGCGCCCCCTTGAGGGGGAGCGCCGAAGGCGCATTCGGGGGTGGGCCTATCTCAGGGGACGTTGACCTTCCGCCACGACGCATCGGGGTTGAACACCTCCATCGCTGCGGCGGCCTTGCTGGTGTCCGGCCCGAGGTCCTTCTGGTAGACCACGCCGGCATGGCTGACGATGAAGCTTTCAAGGCCGGTTTGCCCGTAGCGCAAAGGCCATGCAACGAGTGCGAAGCCGCTGCGCATGCGCCCGCCGATGACATAGCGGTAGGCGCCGCCGGGCGCGCTCATGCCCTGCGCCTTCAGGATCTTGAAACGGTATCCGTGGTAGCCGGCGCCCGGCGCCTGGGTCACATAGAGCGGGCCGAGCGGGCTCTGCTCCTGGGCGGTGCTGTCGGCCCAGTAGAGCCCGTCGTGGCGACCCGGTGCGCTGACGAACTTCTGCGCGTACTCGAGCACGCCGTTGCCATCGCGATCACGCGACGCGTATTCCTTTTGCGCGTCGTAGTACGCGAGCGCGGCCTGCACCGCAGCCATCTCGTTGCGACGGACACCCCGCTCCCGCATGATCAAGGCGCCGGCGGCCACGTCGAAATTCCAGCGGCCGGCTCTCTCGAGGAGCGGGATGGGCAGGGTCCAGCCCGCATCTCCCACCTCCAGCAGGGACTCGCCGCGCACACCCCGAACGATCCTGTGCTGCTTTTTCCAGGCCGCAAGGAATGCGTCGATATCGTCGCGCCCCATGCTGCCTTCAGGAACGAAGCTGCGCCAGTTGGCGCCGAGTACGCGCCGCAACTCGGCTTCATCGTTTTGGGAGATCGCATCGACCAGTGCCTCCGACGCGGCTTCCGCGCTCGGGTAGGCGTGCTGCGCCATCGAAGGCGTCGCGAAGACGATTGCTGCGCACGCGACGAGCGCACCGGCGACGAATCGCGTGAGGGTGAAGTGCAACATGGATGGAATCCGCATGGTGATGAACCTTGCCCTAGCGGCGTCCCCCGCCGCGCCCTCCGCCACCGCGCCCGCCGCCGCTCATCCGCGCGCCGCCGCCGCCGTGAGCCGCGCCGGGCGAGCCGCCGTATCGAGCCCCTCCGCTGGCAGCGCCCGAGTGCCGCGCCGGGGGTTGCCGGTTGACGCTGTCGCGATTGAAGTCCCGCTGCATCTGTCCGGTGTCGCCCACACCGCGAAACGCGTCATTGCGCGGCCCGGGGTCGAAGCCGCGCTGCTGCATCGTCGATTGCGCCTGCTGGCGCTGGGCGTCGCGCCCACGGAAATCGCCGCGCTGGTCCGCGCCCGGCACATTGCGCCCGTACTGCTGCTGGCTGCGGTTGTCGCGGTACGGCACGCCGCGGCGGTTGGCCGCGTTGTGCTGGAAAGTGGAGTTGCCGCTGATCTTCCGGTTCACGTTGATGCTGTTGTAGCGGCTGGCATTGATGTTCACGTTGCCGCCGCCCCAATTGCAATTGCCCCAGAGCGCCGCGGTCGCGGCCACACCGATGCCGAACGCGATCCCCGTGGCCAGCGCGGCGCCGGGGTAGTAATAGGCCGCAGGAGGGTAGTAGTACGGAGGGTAGGCCGGATAAGGCCAGGTGCCGTAGACGATGGCCGGGTCGTAGGCCGGCACGTAGACCACCTGCGGGTTCGCCGGCTCGATCGTGACGACACTCTGTTGCGTCTGCGGGTCTTGCGCGAGCGCGACGGTCTGCTGCTCCGAGGACTTCAGGCTGCCGTTGGCCTGCGCGCGGCTGCGCAGGCGCTGCGCGGAATCCAGCACATCCTTCGACGAAGCGAGGAAGGCGTCACCCAGGTTCTGCACCCAGTCGGGCTTGTCGCCCATCGTCTGGATGACCTGCGGGAACGCGACCAGCGACTTCACGCTGGGGTCCCAGGGCTGTGCATCGACAGCCCTGACCGCCGCATCCCCCGATTGGCCGGGATGCGCCTTCGACCAGGCGGCCGCATCCGCGACGTCCGCCGGATACGTCGATGCCATCAGCACCTGCGACAGCAGCGAATCCGGATACAGCGCGATCGGCGCCATCATCTGGTCGATTTGTGCCTGGCTGAAGGTCGACGCTGTGGAACCGGAGGCAGGTGCAAGGGGCGGCGCCGCGACACTTGGCGCGGGCGCCGGCGCTGGCGGCAAGACGGGAGGCGCCTGCACCGGGGCGGCGCAACTCGCGACCAGCACGGCCACCGCGACCGTCGTCGCGACGGCCCCTGAACGACATGGACCCACGGCAGTCTCCTTCGACTTGTTGCGTTCGAGCACAGGCAAAACCGGGCGGCCACCACCCCTTGGGTTGCCCGGTCCTTGCAAGCGCGGGTAGTGGCCGGCTGCGTCATTCTCGATCGGCGTCCGGCCAGCCGGATTGACGCGGATCAAGTCGCGCCGGCGCCCGCTTGCAACGGTCCGGCCCCATGGCGCCGGCGCCTGCGACAAGCCGGTCGACTGCGTGCATGCCAAGGCCCCTTTTTGCTGCATTCGCCTGCCATGTCGCGTTGCGAATTGATTTCAATCAATGGTAGAACGCCGCTTCCATCGAAGATGACGCAATCCAAACAGGAGACGATATGCGTGCCCTTGCCGTCCGACTCGCGCAGGCGCTGATGCTGGCTGCTTCGTTGCTGGCGGGGTCGGCGGGGGCGCAGCAGGCGCCATCCTTCTCGATCGAGCAACTCGACCAGATGATGGCGCCGATCGCGCTGTACCCCGATTCGCTGCTGTCTCAGGTGCTGATGGCATCGACCTATCCCGCGGACGTCGCCGACGCCGCGAAATGGTCCAAGGCCAATCCCAATCAGAAGGGCGATGCGGCGCTGAAGGCCGTGGACAGCCAACCGTGGGACCCGAGCGTGAAGTCGCTGGTCGCCTTCCCGCAGGTGCTGCAGACCATGGGCGACAAGCCCGACTGGGTGCAGAACCTCGGTGACGCCTTCCTCGCCTCGTCCAAGGATGTGCTCGACTCGGCGCAGCGCCTGCGCGCACAGGCGCAGAAAAACGGCAGTCTCAAGACCAGCGAACAGCAGAAGGTGATCGTCGAACAGGAACCGCAGACGCAGCAGACCGTGATCAAGATCGAGCCGGCCAATCCGGAGGTGGTCTACGTGCCCTCGTACAACCCGACAGTGGTGTACGGCACATGGCCCTACCCGGCCTACCCGCCCTACTACTATCCGCCCGTGGCTGCCTACTACCCCGGCGCGGCGCTTGCCACGGGAATCGCGTTCGGCGTGGGCGTCGCGGCCACAGCGGCGCTCTGGGGCAATTGCAACTGGGGCGGCGGCAACGTGAACATCAATGCCAGCCGCTACAACAGCGTGAACGTGAACCGGCAGATCAGCGGCAACTCGGCGTTCCAGCACAACGCTGCCAACCGGCGCGGCGTTCCGTACAGGGATTCCGCGAGCCAGCAGCGCTTCGGCAAGGACGTGGCAGGCGCCGACCGTCGTTCCGACTACCGCGGCCGTGACACCGGGCGGGACGCTCAACGCGACCAGGCGCAATCGCAGTTGAGGGATCGCGGCATGGACCCCGGCCAGGGTCGCAACGAACTCCGCAACGATCCGGCCACCCGGGAACGCGCCCAGTCCGCTGCGGACCGAACCGGTCGCGAACGGCAGGGTGCCGGGGACAGGCAAGGTGCCGGCGACCGCCAGGGGGCTGGAGACCGCCAAGGGGCCGGCAATCGGCAGGGCGCCGGGGACCGCCAAGGTCCAGCCGGAGACAGGCAAGGGGCCGGCGGCCGCCAGGGCGCTGGCGACCGGCAGGCCGCAGGCGGCCGTGGCGGCGACAACGCTCTGCGCGGCGCCGGCGACGGGGGTGCAAGTGCGCGCCAGCAAGCCAGTCGGGGTGAGGCGAGCCGTCAATCCATGT
>NZ_JAAVVD010000056.1:0-6965 GCF_018449755.1 Variovorax sp. dw_954
GGCAGGCGATATCGATTATTCGTGGGCGCCAGGCGGATGCCAGCCTGTTCATCATCATCGATGCAGCGGACAACGCCTGCATGGCCGCGAGTGATCGAGGCGATAGATGTTTCGTTCCCGACCTGCTCCGGCTACCTCTTCCCGAAGGTGTCCATCTCGCATTGACGTCTCGCTCCCACCGCCGCAAGCTTCTCGATGCGACGCCAGAGACAATCGAGTTCCAACTCAAACCTTTCGACGAAGAGGAGTCGGCACAGCATCTGCTCCGATATTTCCCATCGGCGCCACCAGAGCAAATTCGAGAGTTCGCGACCCTGACAAGTGGTAACCCTCGCGTTCAAGCCCTCGCGCTCTCTCAAAAGTCCTCCTTGGAGGACATGTTGCGCTCCCTTGGTCCGACGCCTACTACTGTAAGCCGCGCCATCGGTGACTTGCTGTCGAAGGCAGTTGCTCGACTCAAGGAGCGTGACGGTTCTATTGAGGCTCGAAGCATTGACCTCATCTGTCAGTGTTTGGCGGTCCTCCGTCCACTGGTACCGATATCTGTTCTTGCCGAAATCTCTGGCACATCTGAGGGCGCCGTTCGGAGCTTTGCCATCGACCTCGGCAGGCCTCTGTTCGTCAAAGGCAACAGTCTGCACTTTCTCGATGAACCAGCAGAAACTTGGTTTCGCGAGCAATTTCAGCCCGACGAAGCGGCTATGGGGTTCCTACTACAGCGTTTGAGGCCGTTGGCGAGCCATAGTTCCTATGCGGCAGGAATGCTTCCTGAGTTGCTTCTTGCTGCGGGAAGACTCGACGAAGTCGTTGAGCTCGCGCTCTCAGATTCAGGCCTTCCAGCGGACAACCCCTTAGAACGTCGGGATGTAGAGCTTCGGCGACTAGTGTTCGCTTTAAAGGCGTGCCTAGGTGCGCGCCGCTACTTGCCCGCCGGCAAGCTTTGCATGCGCGCGGGCGGGGAATTGGCTGCCGAGGCGAGGCAAAACAAACTGGTTCAGCAGAACACCGACCTCGCGGGTCAGCTCTTGTCCGTTGACCGTATCGAAGAGTTGGTATCCCGTCGCACGTTTGCCTCGACTTGGATGGGATCAGCTCAGGCGTACTACGCCAGCCTACTTTCTGGGCACACAGCGCTGCACGCCGAAGCAGCAAGCCGATTGCGCATCGCACGTGACTGGCTCAGGGCCTGGAGCCGACTACCCGATGAGGAACGACGCGGCGAAGGCATCAAAGACGCCGACATTGCGGAGCTCGCATTCGCCATCTTGCACGTGAACGGTGCTGAGCATGTGACTCGCTTTCTACGTGGCTGGAACTCTCGAACTGTTGCGTTCGACACCGGACGACTATTGGGGGCACGTTTGCTTGATTTGGGCCACGCAGACCTCTTCGATACCTTGTTCACAGCAGCGACTCGCGACCCATGGCTCCTACTGGCACTTGCCTCAGCAGCGGACGCAACTAGTCACAATCCCCCACCAGAACCGCTTCAACGATTGCTCCGCGTTCTATGCGACCGACGCGTTGTTCTCTCGAGAGAAGAACACTTGAAAGACAGAGGTAGCCTTCTTGAGGCCGTCACCGGAGCTGTCGCCCTGGCCATGAGGTCGTTGCCACACAACTTTCACGCGTGGCATCACTTGTTGGAGCGCTACTTGCCCGCCGACCCACCCTTGGGGCTGGTGGATAGATTTGGTATTCAGCAATCCACGCTTCGAGCATATTCCCTGCACGCGGCAATGACCGGAAGAAAGCTGGACCCCGTGGCCCTGTCCCATTCTTCCAAGCGGGACGCAGTTCGTGAAGCAGAAGTGACCGGGCGGACCCACGACGGGGAAATCAGCGCATATCAGCGAGACCTGAGAGCAGTCCTGGGATGGTTCGAACTGCGCGCTGAGCGACTCTGTGGTCGAAATCCGAAAGATGCCTCACGAACAATCAGCGAACTACTGAAGAACCTATCCCATGCGGAGACCTATGCGCAATTTGGACGCAAGGCACTCACACAGGTCATTGCGGAGCAATGGTTCGGAACGCTTACAGATTCGCCCGCTGACAATTGTTTGGAGAACCGCTTCTTCTCCTGGTTCGAGGACGAGAAGGCTGCACTTTGGCCCGTTACGCTCATTTCCATTTGCAAGTCAGCAGCACGAGCAGCGGGGTTTTCGAGGTTCGCACTTGAACTCGCGCCGTACGCGCTTCAAAGAGTTGAAGCCTTGGAGAACGAGGATGCCGAATCCCGAGCCGACAACTTTCAGTTGCTCGCCAGGGCGGTCCTGCCATTGAGTCAGGCGGAAGCGGTCGCTTGTTTCGAGCGAGCAATTACGATTGCCAGCCGGATTGGCGAAGAGAATATCAGTCGCTGGGCGGCGTTGTTGAACCTTGGCAAGGCTGCTGGAGCCGCTACCGTTGCTCAGCCGCAGCTCGCATACAAGCTCTCAAGAGCTGCAGAGTTGACCTACGCATACGTGGCCAGGGACAAGCATTTTGATTGGCACGGAACGGCCGAGGTCTTAGCGATGCTCTGTGGCCCGTCCTCACTGGCCATCTCTGCGAGATGGCGAGACAGGAGATTTGGAAGGTACTCACGCCTGCTACCAGTCACCGTTCAAGCACTCGTGCATCGCTCGGGAGGATTGCCGCGGCATACGCCAGTTGTGCTTGCAGGCATCGATGCTGAATGGAACCGCGCCGAAGAACTTGTTAGCGCTGTGGAAGCCGAATCGGACGTTGATCGAAAGCGAGCCATCCTACTAGCGGGATATCGATATTTGCGCCTTCTGCCCTACGGGCCCGACACTTGGCAACGCGTCGAAGAACTTGGAACTCGACTTGGAGTCAAACTCTTGGACATCGAGCGCTTGCGTCGTGCCGCGGAGCAGGCCTGTGTAGGTCAGACCTCCAGCGCCGCAAGGGAGCCCGCGTTTTCCGCGTCGGCCTCCGATAGAAGCGCTCCTGATTGGAATCAGGTGTTCCAGGGCGTCTCCCTGGACGACCCGCTCGCATTGAAAGCCGCCCTCGCACGATGCCGGGCATCAGGTTGCAACTGCTCAACTGATGACTTCCTTCAGGAAGCCGTGGGCCGCGCGGGGCCAGCAAAAGCACCAGGCCTCGTTGCGGCAGTTTCCTCCTGGGCAGATTCTTCGCTTTACGACCTTCGGACGCTGTCGAAGGCTCTTCCCCCCAACTGTCGTCGGTTGCTGTCAGTAAAAAAGGCGCTGCGTTCCGCAATCTTGGACGGATGCCGGAGAGAACCAAGCCGAGTTTTTCGACGAGGCTACTGGGCGCTTCTTCCTTTTGAGGCTTGGTACGACGACGGAATCGTGTCAGACGCAGATGTAGTGCAGTCGCTTATAGAGGGCTATGCAGCGAAACTGGACGGGATGGACGCGTCGGCCCTTTTTCATCTGCTGGACCCGCTGTCGTCGCTGCTCTCAAGCTCGGAGGCGGCGGAAGCACTCGACTATGGAATCGACCTGCTGGACGAAGCTCTCGAGGAGGACAGGGGAGATGGTGCGTGGCATGATTCACTGCGCCCTCCACCATCTACGACCGCCGCTCTTGCGGGGTACATCTGGTCTGGACTTGGCTCGCCTGTTGGGAGTGAACGCTGGGAATTTGCGCACGCCGTGAGGAACGCCGTGGAAATCGGTTGGGACGAGCTCCTCATGGAACTCGTCGCCTGCGCGAGCATGGGTGGGGGCGGCGCGTTCGCGGACCGACGGCTAGAGTTTTATAGCTGGCATGCCAGACAGTGGTTGGTGATTGGGCTGGCACGAGGCACATTGACTCATCCCCACTTGCCTATACAGTGCATCGATCATCTGCATCGAGAACTGGAGTCAGGCCATGTTCTGATTCGGGGATTCGCTGCCAAAGCGCTCATGGCTTGCGGTGTCGGCGACCCGACCGCACTTTCCTCTGTGAACTCGTCTACGTTGACCCCAGGGATGGTTGAGGACTACGGGGGGCGCCATGACGATGAGGCCGGAGATGAAATCTCTGGCGAGGGAGACGGTAAGTACTACTTCGGCATTGACATAGGGCCGTACTGGTTCGCCCCATTGGGGCGTACGTTCGGCATCTCGGAAAAAGCCATCGAAAGACGAGTTCGCTCTGTATTGAGAGCATCCTTCCCTCCCCATGGTATGAACTGGCAGGAGGATGCGCGTCATTCCCGCGGCATCTTCGACTCGCATGGTAGGGAAACCCTGCACTCGCACGGGACGATGCCGAAGACAGACGATGCTCAGGCTTATCGCTGCTATCACGCCATGATGCTGGTGGCAGCTGTTTTGCTGCAGGAGACGCCGACCAGGCGCTCGCGCGAAGACAATCTGGACCTATTCGAAGAATGGCTCGACGGCGAGATGCTTTCGCACTCAAACGGGCATTGGTTGGTCGACCGTCGCGACCCGTCGTTGGTGGTGGCAACGCCTACGCCAGACCACCATCGTGAACCGAACTGGTCTTGGAATGTTTCCGCAGACTACATCGACAGTCAACTGACGACCGACGACGGACTGCAAGTGCTTTGGGGCTACTGGGGCCATGGGGACAGGGGTGAAAGGGAGACGATTAGTGTCCGTAGCGCTCTCGCTGCGCGAGAAATAGCGCCGGCGCTCGTAGCCGCGCTGCAAACTGCATCGACCGACAGATTCTTCCTACCGTCTACGGACCGAAGTTGGTCGGCGAACAATGACGCCTCTCCCCTCGAAGCATGGGTCGATAGTCCGTCGAATGTACATCGTCTCGATGAGCGCGACGCGTGGGGGGCGAGCCTTGGATTTCCTCCGCCGTCCCCAAGCGCAAAAGCCTTGGACGTTGCAAACCTCTCTGCCACTCCAGACGGTCGCCGTTGGACAGCAAGACGCGGTGGAACCCTGCGTTCGGAGAGTTGGACAAGGGTCGCGGGCTTGGGCCGGGATGAGGCTATCTACTCTGGGACGCGCTTGGCCGCAGACGGTGCCTTCATCGACTCTCTGCTGTCGGCTTTTCCCGACAAATGCCTCATTGTGAGTATCGAGGTCGAACGACGCTTGGACGAGGGTGTGGCTTCGCGAGAGGGGTGGGAGCCCTATCCTTGGGACTATCGACGCATTTACCTACTGGACCGCGATGGAATCCCTAGAACGCTCTAAGTCAATCATCGAATTGGGGAAGCGACTGGCCGCATCCATGGCCAAAGATGAGGACCTGACAGCCGAATGGATGGCACACCTCATATCGGAGCGGATGCACGCTGTTGAGATGGCACCGCCCGAAGGCAAAGAGGCAGCAGAAGAGGCATGTGTTCGCGAAATATTGCGTCTGTGGTCTCACCGATTCGCGGCCCCCAACAACGCCAAGCCCCTTGGGGACATCGAGTCGGTGGCGCGCACCTTAGCTTCACTAGACCCGTCCAACACTTTCAATCGGTTCAACCCACATGCAATGACTCTCGCAGATGCGGAGAACATTCGGAATGAAAATGATTGGTTGAAACTTGCGCTACAACTTGACTATGCGGCGCGGGAGCTAATCGGGTTTGCACTTCGAAAGGGCGCACAGCACCCATTGGCAAGCGTTGAGTTCCAGACAACGCTAAGCGAAGCGCTCCAAGGCGATGCCGACGTGGCCTTTGAACTGCCAATCGTGCAGTTCATTCTGCAGGACGACAACTCCTCCGTCGACTCGAGACTCAAGGCAGCCACGGAGAAGGCAACCATGAGAAGAATAGAACGCCTAGAGCGCTTTGCACAACTTGCCTTAGACGCTTCAGCGGGTCTACGGGCGACGTTGAGCGGTTGAGCGTCTCAGACGCAACCGATGAAGACGAGTCTCTGGCGACGCCTCCTGATACCGAGTAGGAGAGCATCCATTTACTGAGGGGTGTGCAGTGCAGCTTTTGCTTTTGCGGGAGGCGCTATCGTTGCTGCGCGGTGGAGCGCCTGACTGCAGCAGGGCAAATGGCTAGCGCAGCATGTGCTCAAAGGCATACCGGCACGTTGCCTGGATTTGTTCCGTGAGCGTCCAGTCATCCCATCTTGACCGGCCGCAGGCGGGTCACCTGGACTGCAGCTGTGCTCCGACGTAGGCAATGCACTCCACGAGGTTGAGGGCGGCCAGCAGCAAGAACTTCTCGGCGTCAGTTCTCACGCGCAGCAGATCGTGTTGGCCAAGGGGGCCATATACAAACGCCAGCAGGTAGCGCTCGGGATGGTCGACGCAGAACTTCGTGATCATCTGCTCGACGAGGTCTGGGGGCACACCCTCGCTGAACTTCATCGTCGCTGTCAGCCGCTGCAAGGTAAGCGTGGCCTCAGTACCCTCTTGAGCTGAGAGAGTTGCCGCTGCACCCTTGCGTCCACTGACATGAGTAGTGGACGCAGCATGAATGATCTGACCGAGAGAGAACACCCGAGGCAACTGCCCCCTGGCGTCTTGAGCGTGCGCAGCAATGGCAAACGGATTTATGCCGATGAGTTCAAGGCTGAACTGGTCCGGCAATGCTTGGTCCCCGGGACTTCGGTAGCGGCCACCGGCATGACGCACGGGGTCAACGCGAACCTGTTGCGTCGTTGGATTGTTCTGCACGGTGCCCGTGATCGCGATGTCGCGTTGACACCGGCGCTGTTGCCGGTGACGTTCCAGGCATCGCCGCCTGCGAGTTCGCCGCCGCCATGCGCGCCGTCGGACCCGCAGAGCATTGAGATTGAGATTCACGGCGCTCTTGTTCGCCTGCACGGCCAGGTCGAGGCGCAACGACTGCGCGTCGTCCTCGACGTGCTGGCACGGCGCACGTGATCGGTCTTCCATCGAACACACGCGTGTGGATCGTGGCCGGCCATACCGACATGAGGAAGGGCTTCGATGGCTTGGCCGCGATGGTGCAGACGGCACTTGCAGCCAATCCGTTCTGCGGCCACGTCTTCGTCTTCCGCGGCAAACGCGGCGACATCCTGAAGGTGCTGTGGTTCGATGGT
>NZ_JAAVVD010000057.1:0-6050 GCF_018449755.1 Variovorax sp. dw_954
AGCGGCCTCCACGCCCAGGCCGCTGGGCATGGGCACGGCGTAGGTGCCGTTGCGGAAATAAGTGTCGGCGTAGTTCAGGCCCACCGCCACATGGCGCAGCCTGACCTGACCGGGGCCGGGATCGCCGACTTCGACGTCTTCGTAGCGAAGGACTTCGGGGCCGCCGGCCTCGTATTGGCGTACTGCTTTTGCCATTGTTCGTGTCTCCTGAATGGGTATGGAATCGATGAGCTAACTGTAGGGATCGCGGCCCGGCGACGCTTCGCAAGTCACGACACGCATTTCGCTTTTCGTGCCTGAACCCGCAGCGCCGAATTCACTGTTCACAGCATCGGGATGCGCCCGATCGGCACGCCGACCGGGCTATGGCTCGCCACTCCCGGCAGTCCCGTCGAATCGGCTTCAATCGCGCGAGCATCCGGTCGGGCTGCTCGACCCAGGGCCTGCATGCCGCTGGCCGGTCGAAATTGATCTTGGACAGTTCGAATCGCGGTCGCCGCACTATGCTGGCACCGTGGGCGAGGTGCCAGCGACACGAGGGTGCCCGATGCCTTGCTGACCCCGCCGCCCGACTTCGCGTCGCCGATGCCCGAGGGCTATCCGATGCTCGAAGCGCCAAGCGGAGACTGCCTGCCGGGGCCGGGCACGCGATTGCAAGGAGACAACGATGAGCAGTTCTACTGAAGCCGGCGCCCCTGCCGCAGCAACGATCGCGCGCGGTCGTTCGAGCGCCATCCGGGTTGAAAAGCTGACCCCCACCATCGGCGCCGAGTTGCACGGCGTCGACCTGGCTGACGCCGTTCACGACGACGGGCTGTTCGACGAAATCCGGGCGCTGCTGCTCGCGCACAAGGTGCTGTTCCTGCGCGAGCAGCATTTCACGCGCGCCGAGCACGTCGCCTTCGCCCGTCGCTTCGGCCCCCTGGAAGATCATCCGGTCGTCGGCACCGACCCTGACCACCCGGGGCTGGTACGCATCTACAAAGGCCCCGACAGCCGCCAGGAGCAATACGAAAACGCCTGGCACTGCGACGCGACCTGGCGCGAGTGTCCGCAGATGGGCGCGGTCCTGCGCTGCGTTGAAGGTCCCGACGTCGGTGGCGACATGTTGTGGGCCAACATGGCCGAGGCTTATCGCCGCCTGCCCGAGCACATCAAGGCACAGATCGCGCCGCTGCGCGCGCGCCACAGCATCGAAGCCAGCTTCGGCGCCGTGATGCCGACCGAAAAGCGACTGGCGCTGCACGCGCAATACCCCGACGCCGAGCACCCGGTGGTGCGCACGCACCCGGAAACGGGCGAGAAGGTCCTGTTCGTCAACGCCTTCACCACGCATTTCACGAACTTCCACACGCCCGACAACGTGCGCCTGGGCCAGGACTACGCACCCGGCGCAAGCCTGCTGCTGAACTACCTCCAGGGCCAGGCCAGCGTGCCCGAGTACCAGGTGCGGTTCCGTTGGAAGACAAACAGCGTCGCCATCTGGGACAACCGTTGCACCCAGCACTATGCGGCGCAGGATTTCTGGCCGGCGGTGCGCAACCTGGAACGCGCCGGCATCGTCGGCGACGCGCCGCACTGAAGCAGGCAAGCGCGATCACACCATCGACGTGATCCTCACGCGCCGTCGTTGATCGGCCGGCACAACGCGGCGTGTGTTGGGCTGAGGGCGGTGGGTATCCCCCGCAGCGAAATAAAGGAGGAGCCGAAGGCGGGGGACATTCGCGGAGGGGGATACCCACCGCCCTCGGACCGCGCCCCTGCTTCCGTCCGGGTTTCTCAATGAAGATCGCATTCGGCAGCTTGCATCCAGCCCTCACCACCGATCCGCGGGCGCCCCCGTCTCGCGCCCCTCAGTTCCCCCAGGTCCCGACGACCTGGACCAACAGGATCTTTAGCACCGTCATCGACGGGAAGATCATCGCGTAGCCGATGTCCGGCCTGTCCGTCGGTGCGATGCGGTTGGCGAATGACAGGATGGCCGGGTTGCCGGTCACGCCCGAAATGATGCCCGCGGCCGCATCGAAGGGCATCCGGAAGACGAAGACCGTGACCAGCAGCGTCACGATGACGAGAACCGCCACGATGGCGCTGCCCAGCAGCAGGTAGAGCAGGCCGCTCTTGGCGATGGTGGCGGCAAAGGTCGCGCCCGACGAGATGCCGACCACGGCCAGAAAAAGCGTCAACCCGAAATTGCGCAGCACCAGGTTGGCCGACACGGGCATCGACCACTGGAACGGCCCGGTGCGGCGGCGCCATCCGAGGAACAAGGCGATCAGCAGCAGCCCCGCAAAGCCCAGCGTGAAGCGTCCGATGAACGGGAGCGGCCAGGCAATGGCACCGAAGCCCAGGCCCAGTGTGACGCCGACGCCGATGGCGATGTAGCTCACCTCGCCCGTGCCGCGCACCGAGTCGCCGAAGATCTTGCCGATCTCGGGAAAGCTCGCGCGCGGGGCCAGCACGCCCACACGGTCGCCGAATTCGAGCAGGCGATCCGGGTCGGGATGGAGGTCGGCATCGCTGCGGCGCAGGTGGAGGATGCGTGCGCCCAGTTCGGGCGCCAACTCGACGTCTCCCAGCCTTTTCCCGGCGATCTTCGCGTTGGACACGAAAAAGCGGTTGTAGTCCAGGTCGCTGCGGTCGCGCACCATGCGGCCCGGATCCGATGTGCCGAAGCGCGATGCGGCGTTGACGAGCGCCCCCTTGTCGGTGCCGGTGAGAAGCAGCACATCGTCGCGCTCCAGGGTCGTCTCGCCGGTTGCAGGAATGTTGTGATGGCTGCGCCGGATCGCCACGATCGACACGCCCGCAGGCAGGTTGCGCGACGCGTGGCTCAGGGTCATGCCCAGCACGCCGAACTCGGTCACGTCCACTTCCTCCGTAAGCATCACGACTGCGCCACGCTTTTCGAGTGGGGGCTTGGCCATGGCGTTGTACAGCCCCAGCAGCAGGATCGGCACGGCGACGCCGAGCGGGTAGGCCACCGAGTAGCCCGTCGCGGGCGCGGTGCCGAACACGGCGATCGCGGCCTGCAGCGCCGCGGTGCTGGTGCCGGCACCGGCGAACGCGCCCAGTGCCTCACCCAGCTCGACGCCAGGAATCCATCGAACCGCGGCCAGCGTCAGGGCCAGCGCAGCGGCGACCGCGATGACGGAGGCCAGGTTGGCCTTCGCGCCCTCCGCGCTGCTCAGGCCCCGGAAGAACTGGGCGCCGTAGGCGATGCCCACGCCGTAGAGGAACAGCAGCAGGCCGACGTTGCCCAGCAATGCCGGCAACACGAGCTTGGGCGCAAACGCGCCCACCGCCAGCCCCACGAAAAGTACGGCACCTGAGCCCAATGAGAATCCGCCGAGGTTGACAGCACCCAGCAAATAACCCAAAGCTATGGTGAGAAACACTGCCAGCAGGGGCTGGGCCGTCAGGAAGGTGCTGATCGATGTCATGGTGCTCCCGGAAGATGGCCGCCAACAACGGTGAGCGCAGTGTAAGGATTCAGCCCGGTCTTGAGTCACTTTCATCCAGCGACCGCATCGCACGAGGAGATCCCATGAAGACAGCCGTGTTCGGCACGCGAAGAAACGACAAGGCCATCATGGCGGCGGCGAACGCCAGGGCGGGGGCCGGGCTGGTCAACCGTGTGCCGGCTTCGTGACTGCCTTGCCGGAGGGCTCCGCGCCAAGCGCTGTATCGGGCCCCGACATGAACAGCCTTCGCTGGATCTCGCTCCCCGGCTTCGCGCCCCCACAGGCCGGCACCAGACGCTTCTTGCGTGTGGAGGATCGCAGCCTCCTGGTCTTTTGCATTGACGACGTCATGCATGCCATCGAGGATGGCTGCCCGCACGCCGGTGCCTCCTTCTTTGGCGCCTCGCTGGAAGGATGTGTCGTGAAGTGTCCGGCACACGGCCTCCGGTTCGACCTGAGAACCGGCTGCATGGTGGGCGGGCCTGGGCTGAAATTGAAGAAGCTGCCCATCGTCTTCGTGGACGGCACCTGGCGCGTCGCGTTCGACGAATCGCCTGCCTGACGCCCCCGGACGCTTTTTGCATCCGGGCGATTCCCGATGGGGTATTTATCTTGTCGCTCGCCTGCGTCACACTCCGGGTCGGGAGGCACAACACCCATTTCTCCAGCCATAGAGGCCAACCATGGACAACATGAGATTCCAGTCTGGGCGCGGACGGCGTTTGCTCGCTTCTGCGGTATTGCCTGTTGCGGCCGCGCTGCTCTGGATGGCGGCCCCGGCGGCGCGCGCCGATGGCTTGTTGACGCCGTTCTCGACCGCGCCGGGTCCGCAGGCGCCCGCGCCCTGGCGCTTCACGACCTTGCCCAACAAGGCGCCGACGAAATTCGAGGTCACCCAGCTCGATGGCCAGAAGGTGCTCAAGGTCGATGCCGACAAGTCCTACGGCAACCTTGTGCATCCCACGCGGGTCCAGCTCAACGACGAGGCCACACTCGCCTGGCGCTGGAAGGTGGAGGAATTCGTGGAAGGCGCCGATCTGCGCACCAAGGGCGGCGACGACGGCGCTGCCAAGATGTGCGTCTTCTTCGACTTTCCTGCCGACCGGCTGTCGGTGGGCGAGCGCACCAAGCTCGCACTGGCGAAAACCTCGACCGGCGAATCGGTGCCCACCCAGACGCTCTGCTACGTCTGGGATGTGAAGGAAAGCAAGGGCAGCGAATTCGACAACGCCTTCACCAAGCGCATTCACATGGACGTGCTCGAATCAGGCGCGACCGACAAGACCGGTGGCTGGCTGACCGAGCGCCGCAAGCTTCTGGCTGATTACAAGCGAGCCTTTGGCGCCGAGGCCGGCGATACGACGCCGGACGTGGTGGGGGTCGCGATCCAGGCCGATGCGGATAACACCAAGGCTCACGGGATCTCCTATTTCTCCGACGTCGATCTGCGCGGCGTACCCGCCGCAAAACCTGCGCAATAGCGGCCCGCCCGTGGTTCTCACATACCCCAGTGCAACATCGCCGCGACGAGCGCCGCGAGGAAGACGGTTTCCCCGACCATCAGCACGATCGGCTTGATGCCGACGCTGGCGAGTTCCTTGAGCTGGGTCTTCATGCCCAGCGCGCTGATGGCGACGACCAGGCACCAGCCCGAGAGGTCGTTCGCAAAGGTCTGCACCGACTTCGGAATCCAGCCGGTGCTGTTGACAGCGGCCAGCAGGACGAAGCCCACCGCGAACCAGGGCAGGATCGGCGGACGCTTGCCGCCTTGCTCGCCCCCGTGGCGGCGGCTGATCATGACCGCGCAGACGATGACCGGCAGCAGCATGGCTACGCGCATCAGCTTGACCACCGTGGCTGCATCACCCGTCTCCGGCGACATGCCGTAGCCCGCGCCCACCACCTGGGCCACGTCATGGATGGTGCCGCCCAGGAACATGCCCGCATGCGTGGCATCGAAGCCCAGCAGCCTGACGATGAGCGGGTAGACGATCATGGCCAGCGTGGACAGGGCCGACACGCCGATCACGGTGAACAGCGTGGCGCGCTCCTTGCCCGGATGCGAGGGCAGGGCCGCGGCCAGCGCCATGGCGGCCGAGGCGCCGCAGATCGCGGTGGCACCGCCGCTGAGCAGGCCGAACAGCGTGTTGAAGCCCATTGCCCGGGCGGCAATCATCGCCACGACGATGGTGATGACCACCGAGGCCACCACCATCACCACCGGATGCCAGCCCAGCGCCGCAATCTGCGAGAAGGTGATGCGCATGCCCAGCAGCGCGACACCGATGCGCAGCACTTCGCGCGAGGTGAACTCGATGCCCGGCTTGCAGGAGCCCTCCACGGCCAGGAAGTTGACGGCCATGCCGAGCAGCAGCGCGAACAGCATGACCGGTGCGTGGTAGTGGCCCGCCAGGAAGGTGGCGGCCGCAGCCACCACGACGCTGATCAGGAAGCCGGGGACGAGCGGGTGGACGCGTGCGCGCAGCACGCCGATGGAAATGGCAGTCATGGGGGAAATCCTGAGCTAGGAGATGGCGCGGCCGGCGCCGAGGGCACCGGCCGCAGCAGGAGTGGAGGAGGGATGCG
>NZ_JAAVVD010000058.1:0-5716 GCF_018449755.1 Variovorax sp. dw_954
TAATTAGAAAAGCCCAACCTCACTGAGGTTGGGCTTTCTGGGCTGTAAGAGCCTGACGATGACCTACTTTCACACGGGAACCCGCACTATCATCGGCGCTGAGTCGTTTCACTGTCCTGTTCGGGATGGGAAGGAGTGGGACCAACTCGCTATGGTCATCAGGCATAACTGGTTGCCTGGCTGATCACACGATCAACCAGGCGAATTCATAGAGTTTGGAATCAGCGCCCAATTGTCTTGGGCTGCTTTGAATGTACTTTGAATGCGTCAACTTGGCATAACACCCTGATTCGATTGAATCAAAGTTATAGGGTCAAGCCGCACGAGCAATTAGTATCAGTTAGCTTAACGCATTACTGCGCTTCCACACCTGACCTATCAACGTCCTGGTCTTGAACGACTCTTCAGGGGGCTCAAGGCCCCGGCAGATCTCATCTTGAAACGAGTTTCCCGCTTAGATGCTTTCAGCGGTTATCTCTTCCACACTTAGCTACTCGGCAATGCCACTGGCGTGACAACCGATACACCAGAGGTGTGTCCACTCCGGTCCTCTCGTACTAGGAGCAGGCTTCCTCAAATCTGCAGCGCCCACGGAAGATAGGGACCAAACTGTCTCACGACGTTTTAAACCCAGCTCACGTACCTCTTTAAATGGCGAACAGCCATACCCTTGGGACCGGCTACAGCCCCAGGATGAGATGAGCCGACATCGAGGTGCCAAACACCGCCGTCGATATGAACTCTTGGGCGGTATCAGCCTGTTATCCCCAGAGTACCTTTTATCCGTTGAGCGATGGCCCTTCCATACAGAACCACCGGATCACTATGTCCTGCTTTCGCATCTGCTCGACTTGTCAGTCTCGCAGTTAAGCACGCTTATGCCATTGCACTATCGTCACGATGTCCGACCGTAACTAGCGTACCTTCGAACTCCTCCGTTACGCTTTGGGAGGAGACCGCCCCAGTCAAACTGCCTACCATGCACTGTCCCCGATCCAGATAATGGACCTAGGTTAGAACCTCAAACACACCAGGGTGGTATTTCAACGTTGGCTCCACAAGATCTAGCGACCCTGCTTCAAAGCCTCCCACCTATCCTACACAGATCTGTTCAAAGTCCAATACAAAGCTACAGTAAAGGTTCATGGGGTCTTTCCGTCTTTCCGCGGGGAGATTGCATCATCACAAACATTTCAACTTCGCTGAGTCTCAGGAGGAGACAGTGTGGCCATCGTTACGCCATTCGTGCAGGTCGGAACTTACCCGACAAGGAATTTCGCTACCTTAGGACCGTTATAGTTACGGCCGCCGTTTACTGGGACTTCAATCAAGAGCTTGCACCCCATCATTTAATCTTCCAGCACCGGGCAGGCGTCACACCCTATACGTCCACTTTCGTGTTTGCAGAGTGCTGTGTTTTTAATAAACAGTCGCAGCCACCGATTTTTTGCAACCCATTCATGCTCCGTTGTTCACTTCACACTAATAGGGCACACCTTCTTCCGAAGTTACGGTGTCAATTTGCCGAGTTCCTTCTCCTGAGTTCTCTCAAGCGCCTTAGAATACTCATCTCGCGCACCAGTGTCGGTTTGCGGTACGGTCGTTGTTAGCTGAAGCTTAGTGGCTTTTCCTGGAACCTCGTTCAGTCACTTCACGGACAAGTCCGCTCGATCGATGGCCTCGGTATATGTGCACCGGATTTGCCTAATGCACGCCTACTTCCATCTAAACCGGGATATCCAACACCCGGATGACCTATTAAGATCCGTCCCCACATCGCACTAACAATCGGTACAGGAATATTGACCTGTTTCCCATCAGCTACGCATCTCTGCCTCGCCTTAGGGGCCGACTCACTCTACGCCGATGAACGTTGCGTAGAAAACCTTGCGCTTACGGCGAGGGGGCTTTTCACCCCCTTTAACGCTACTCATGTCAGCATTCGCACTTCTGATACCTCCAGCACGCTTTACAACGCACCTTCACAGGCTTACAGAACGCTCTCCTACCACTTGCAATAAATTGCAAATCCGCAGCTTCGGTAACTGGCTTAGCCCCGTTACATCTTCCGCGCAGGACGACTCGATCAGTGAGCTATTACGCTTTCTTTAAATGATGGCTGCTTCTAAGCCAACATCCTGACTGTTTTAGCCTTCCCACTTCGTTTCCCACTTAGCCAATTTTAGGGACCTTAGCTGGCGGTCTGGGTTGTTTCCCTCTTGAGTCCGGACGTTAGCACCCGGTGCTCTGTCTCCCAAGCTGTACTCATCGGTATTCGGAGTTTGCCTTGGTTTGGTAAGTCGCCATGACCCCCTAGCCAAAACAGTGCTCTACCCCCGATGGTAATACTTGAGGCACTACCTAAATAGTTTTCGGAGAGAACCAGCTATTTCCAAGTTTGTTTAGCCTTTCACCCCTATCCACAGCTCATCCGCTAGTTTTGCAACACTAGTCGGTTCGGACCTCCAGTACCTGTTACGGCACCTTCATCCTGGCCATGGATAGATCACTTGGTTTCGGGTCTACACCCAGCGACTGATCGCCCTATTCGGACTCGATTTCTCTACGGCTTCCCTATTCGGTTAACCTTGCCACTGAATGTAAGTCGCTGACCCATTATACAAAAGGTACGCAGTCACCCCTTTCGAGGCTCCTACTTTTTGTAAGCACGCGGTTTCAGGATCTATTTCACTCCCCTCCCGGGGTTCTTTTCGCCTTTCCCTCACGGTACTAGTTCACTATCGGTCAATGATGAGTATTTAGCCTTGGAGGATGGTCCCCCCATATTCAGACAGGATTTCTCGTGTCCCGCCCTACTTGTCGCAAGCTCAGTACCACACAGGTCATTTCACGTACGGGGCTATCACCCGCTATGGCCAGTCTTTCCAAACTGTTCCGTTATGTCTTGTGCTATCACTTGCAGGCTCTTCCGATTTCGCTCGCCACTACTTTCGGAATCTCGGTTGATGTCTTTTCCTCGAGCTACTGAGATGTTTCAGTTCACCCGGTTCGCCTCGCATGACTATGTATTCATCATGCGATACCTTTCGGTGGGTTTCCCCATTCGGAAATCTCCGGATCAA
Organism: Variovorax sp. dw_954; assembly: GCF_018449755.1. Classification (NCBI taxonomy): domain Bacteria; kingdom Pseudomonadati; phylum Pseudomonadota; class Betaproteobacteria; order Burkholderiales; family Comamonadaceae; genus Variovorax; species Variovorax sp. dw_954. The sequence goes on from NZ_JAAVVD010000058.1 coordinate 3,084, forward strand.
AGCTAATTTGCCAGCTCCCCGAAGCTTATCGCAGGCTATCACGTCCTTCGTCGCCTATCATTGCCAAGGCATCCACCACGTGCTCTTATTCACTTGACCCTATAACTTTGACTTCTCTTGCGAGAATCCAAAATCGTTTCAAGGAATTGCCAGGCCTCTCACCTGGCGCGTTATGCCGTACTTCCAATTATCGATCTGACTCGAAATTGAAGTTTCTTTTGACGCAATCAAAAATTCTATGTTGCTGATGGCACGGTCCGCACTAAACCTTTACGAATGTGCGGTTTCCATCAGCAACGCTGATTCGACTCTATGAATTTTTAAAGAACAGCCGATTGATCAAGAGATCTTGATCAACAACAAAACAGCCTCGTTAAAAGCCGCTTTGGTGTTGAACTGATAAGTGCCAGGTACTGGTTTCTGGCAATCTTTGGTGGAGGATGACGGGATCGAACCGACGACCCCCTGCTTGCAAAGCAGGTGCTCTCCCAGCTGAGCTAATCCCCCAGGATTAGATGGATGGTGGGTCTGGTTGGATTCGAACCAACGACCCCCGCCTTATCAAGACGGTGCTCTAACCAACTGAGCTACAGACCCAAGCCGGAACGCTTTGGACTCAAGCCTGTGCGCTCAAGTCGCTGGGCGACAACCTTCCAACAACCGATAAGTGTGGGCGTTCAAATGAACTTGCTGTTTCCAGAAAGGAGGTGATCCAGCCGCACCTTCCGATACGGCTACCTTGTTACGACTTCACCCCAGTCACGAACCCTGCCGTGGTAATCGCCCTCCTTGCGGTTAGGCTAACTACTTCTGGCAGAACCCGCTCCCATGGTGTGACGGGCGGTGTGTACAAGACCCGGGAACGTATTCACCGTGACATTCTGATCCACGATTACTAGCGATTCCGACTTCACGCAGTCGAGTTGCAGACTGCGATCCGGACTACGACTGGTTTTATGGGATTAGCTCCCCCTCGCGGGTTGGCAACCCTTTGTACCAGCCATTGTATGACGTGTGTAGCCCCACCTATAAGGGCCATGAGGACTTGACGTCATCCCCACCTTCCTCCGGTTTGTCACCGGCAGTCTCATTAGAGTGCCCAACTGAATGTAGCAACTAATGACAAGGGTTGCGCTCGTTGCGGGACTTAACCCAACATCTCACGACACGAGCTGACGACAGCCATGCAGCACCTGTGTTACGGCTCTCTTTCGAGCACTAAGCCATCTCTGGCAAATTCCGTACATGTCAAAGGTGGGTAAGGTTTTTCGCGTTGCATCGAATTAAACCACATCATCCACCGCTTGTGCGGGTCCCCGTCAATTCCTTTGAGTTTCAACCTTGCGGCCGTACTCCCCAGGCGGTCAACTTCACGCGTTAGCTTCGTTACTGAGTCAGTGAAGACCCAACAACCAGTTGACATCGTTTAGGGCGTGGACTACCAGGGTATCTAATCCTGTTTGCTCCCCACGCTTTCGTGCATGAGCGTCAGTACAGGTCCAGGGGATTGCCTTCGCCATCGGTGTTCCTCCGCATATCTACGCATTTCACTGCTACACGCGGAATTCCATCCCCCTCTACCGTACTCTAGCTATGCAGTCACAGATGCAGTTCCCAGGTTGAGCCCGGGGATTTCACAACTGTCTTACATAACCGCCTGCGCACGCTTTACGCCCAGTAATTCCGATTAACGCTTGCACCCTACGTATTACCGCGGCTGCTGGCACGTAGTTAGCCGGTGCTTATTCTTACGGTACCGTCATGATCCCCCTTTATTAAAAGGAGACTTTTCGTTCCGTACAAAAGCAGTTTACAACCCGAAGGCCTTCATCCTGCACGCGGCATGGCTGGATCAGGCTTGCGCCCATTGTCCAAAATTCCCCACTGCTGCCTCCCGTAGGAGTCTGGGCCGTGTCTCAGTCCCAGTGTGGCTGGTCGTCCTCTCAGACCAGCTACAGATCGTCGGCTTGGTGAGCCTTTACCCCACCAACTACCTAATCTGCCATCGGCCGCTCCATTCGCGCAAGGCCCTTGCGGGTCCCCTGCTTTCATCCGTAGATCGTATGCGGTATTAGCACAGCTTTCGCTGCGTTATCCCCCACGATTGGGCACGTTCCGATGTATTACTCACCCGTTCGCCACTCGCCGCCAGGATTGCTCCCGCGCTGCCGTTCGACTTGCATGTGTAAGGCATGCCGCCAGCGTTCAATCTGAGCCAGGATCAAACTCTATAGTTCGATCTTGATTTTTGCGCCCCATCTCGCGATGAGGCAAAACTCATAAAAAAAGAAATTGAAGTGAACTTCACTTCTATTCTCATGAGCGTTTAAAGTCTTGCGACTTTGTTCCGAAGAACTTGGCAAGTTGCCTTCAAACGCCCACGCTTATCGGCTGTAAATTTTTAAGGATCCAGACTCGAAAACATCTCTGTCTTCTCGCCTTTTGCTTCGTTCGCTGCGATCAGCGAAGCCCGCCAGTCTAACACGATTTTTTAAGTTCGGTCAAACTTTTTTCGCTTCCTTCAACCCCTTCCGCATCCAACCGCTTGGCAGTCAGTGCTGAGGCCAGTTCAGCGAAGCCTTCGATTATGACTCGGTTTTTGCAACTTCGTCAAGTCCGAGGGACTTTTTCTT
>NZ_JAAVVD010000059.1:0-5584 GCF_018449755.1 Variovorax sp. dw_954
GCACGTTGCGCGCGCTCGCAAACGCGGGCTGCTCAGCACGCGCGAGAAGGAGACCTGCTTCAGCAGCGGTGTCAGGGCCTGCGCCATCTGCTCGCCGTGGGGAGTCAAGGGGAGATCGGTAAGACCGGTATGCCGGCCGGAAAGCGACCATACGGTTTCGCCGTGCCGGATCAGGTAGAGCCGCAGGCTGGAGACCATCAGGTGTCCATCGACACGTCGTACTCACCACGGACGGCGGCGCAACTGCTGCGGGCGCGGTGGAGCAGCGCACTCTGCGCCGCTTGGCGGTTCTCCTCCTTGCCTGACCAAACTTCCAGTGCAGATTGCTGCAGGGCACGACCGAACGAGAAGGACAGCAGCCAAGGCAGCGGCGCGACGCTGTCAGGCCCGTGTCGCGAGTGCATGGCGCTCAGTCGCGCCGCAGCCGCTTGTGCCGACTGCCCGCCTGACAAAAACGCGATGCCCGGGACCGCTGCCGGCACCACCCGGCGCAGGCACCGGACCGTCGCATCGGCCACTTCTTCGGCCGTATCCTGCCGACTGCACGCCAACCCTGCAACGACCATGTTGGGCTTGAGGATCATCGCCTCCAGCAGCACGCCCTGCATCGCCAACTCGTGGAACACATGGCGCAAGAAGGCTTCGGTGATCTCCCGGCAATGCGCCTGCGTATGGTCGCCGTCCATCAGGACCTCAGGCTCGACGATGGGCACAAGGCCCGCCCCCTGGCACAGTGCGGCATAGCGTGCCAGTGCGTGCGCATTGACCCGAAGGCAGGCGTCGCTCGGCCCTGCAGCGCCCTGGGGCGCGGGGTCGACGACGGCGCGCCACTTGGCAAATCGCGCCCCCATCCCGACATAGTCCCGCAGGCGCTCGCGAAGCCCGTCGAGCCCTTCGGTAACCTTTTCTCCCGGATGTCCTGGCAGCGCCTTGGCGCCCGTATCGACCTTGATGCCGACCATGATGCCCGCGTCGGAGAGGACCTTCACGAAGGGTGTTCCGTCGGCCGTGGCCTGGTGGATGGTCTCGTCATAGAGGATGGCGCCGCTGATGTAGTGGCCAAGGCCCGGCGTCGTGACCAGCAAGTCCCGATAGGCGCGCCGCATCTCCACGGTCTGCGCAATGCCAGCCTCGGCGAAACGACGATTGCAGGTGCCATTGCTCTCGTCCATGGCGAGCAGGCCCTTGCCACCGGACAGCATGGCCTTCGCAGCGTCGGACAGTGTTGCTCCGTTCATTGCAAGCTCACGACTGCCACTTCCAGTTGAGAACCTCCGGCAGGTCCTTGCCGTGCTGGTCGATGTAGAGCTTGTGCTCGATCAGCTTGTTGCGCGTCATCTGCTTGAGGTAGTCCCCCTTGCTGCCCAACTGCGGGAGCCGGTCGATGACGTCCTGCACGAGATGAAAGCGGTCCAGGTCGTTCTGCACGCGCATGTCGAAGGGCGTCGTGATCGTGCCTTCTTCCTTGTAGCCGCGCACGTGCATGTTGCGGTTGGTGCGCCGATAGGTCAGGCGGTGCACCAGCGTCGGGTAGCCGTGAAAGGCGAACACGATGTGCTTGTCCCGGGTGAACAGCGAATCGAAGTCTGTTTCGTTCAGTCCATGAGGATGCTCGCTGGCGGATTGCAGCTTCATCAGGTCGACCACGTTGACGACGCGGATCTTCAGCTCAGGCAGGTGCTCACGAAGAATGGACACGGCCGCAAGCAACTCCAGCGTCGGCGTGTCGCCGCAGCAGGCCATGACCACGTCGGGTTCGCTGTCGTGGTCGTTGCTGGCCCACTTCCAGATCCCGATGCCCTCGGTGCAGTGCACGACGGCCTCGTCCATCGTCAGCCATTGCGGCAGCGCATGCTTGCCGGCAATCACCACGTTGACATAGTTGCGGCTTCGCAGGCAGTGGTCCATGACCGACAGCAGGCAGTTCGCATCGGGCGGTAGGTAGACCCGCACGATGTCCGCCTTCTTGTTGATGACGTGATCGATGAAGCCCGGGTCCTGGTGCGTGAAGCCGTTGTGATCCTGCTGCCAGACATGGGAAGCGAGCAGGTAGTTCAACGAGGCGATCGGTCGACGCCACGGTAGTTCGCGCGTGACCTTGAGCCACTTGGCATGCTGGCTGAACATCGAATCGACAATGCGGATGAACGCTTCGTAGCTGTTGAACAGGCCGTGACGGCCGCTAAGCAGATAGCCTTCCAGCCAGCCCTGGCACTGGTGCTCGCTCAGCATGGAATCCAGCACTTGGCCGTCGGCCGCGAGGAACTCGTCGTTGGACAGCAACTCGGTGTCCCACTGCCGGCTGGTCGTCTCGAAGACCGCGCCCAGCAGGTTCGACAGCGTTTCGTCAGGACCGAAGATCCGGAAGTTGCGCTGGTTCCCGTTCGAGGCCGCAACATCGCGAAGAAAAGCGCCGAGCACGAGCGTGTCCTGCCGCTGCAGCGCGCCGGGCGCAGGCACGTGGACGGCATGCGCGCGGAAATCGGGCATGTGCAACGCACGCAGCAGCAAACCACCGTTGGCATGCGGATTGGCGCCCATCCGGCGATTGCCCTTGGGCGCCAGCGCGGCGAGTTCGGGCACCAATCTGCCGTCCTCGTCGAACAATTCTTCTGCCTGGTAGGTCTTCATCCAGCGCTCGAGCACTTCGACGTGCTGCGGGAAGTCCGGATTGACCAGCAGCGGGACCTGGTGCGAGCGGAAGGTGTTTTCGATCTGCAGGCCATCCACCTGCCTTGGACCGGTCCAGCCTTTGGGCGACCTGAGCACGATCATGGGCCAGCGCGGCCTGGTCTTCACATTGCGATTGCGCGCATCGTCCTGGATCTGTTGAATGAGTTCGATGGCACGGTCCATCGCGTCGGCCATGCGCTGGTGCATCAACGCCGGCTGGTCACCTTCCACGAAGAGAGGGGTCCACCCGCACCCGAGAAAGAAATGTTCCAGCTCTTCGTGGCCAATGCGCGCCAGTAGCGTCGGGTTGCTGATCTTGAAGCCGTTGAGATGAAGGATTGGCAGCACTGCGCCATCCGTGATCGGATTGAGAAGTTTGTTGGAATGCCAGGCGGTCGCCAACGGTCCGGTTTCCGCTTCTCCGTCACCGACGACGCAGGCAACGATCAGCCCCGGGTTGTCGAAGGCCGCGCCGAAGGCGTGACTTAGCGAGTAGCCGAGTTCGCCACCTTCGCTGATGGAGCCGGGCGTGGTGGGCGCCACATGGCTTGAAATGCCACCTGGAAACGAGAACTGCTTGAAGAGCTTCTTCATGCCTGCCAAGTCTTGCGTGACGTCGGGATAGACCTCGCTCCACGTCCCCTCCAGATAGACGTTGCCGACCAACGCCGCCCCGCCGTGTCCGGGGCCAGCCACGTAGAACATGTCCAGGTCGTACTTGTTGATCACGCGGTTCAGGTGCACGTAGATGAAATTCTGGCCTGGGACCGTGCCCCAATGCCCCACCACCAGCGGTTTGATATGGGCCATGGTCAGCGGCTCGCGCAGCAAGGGGTTGTCGTAGAGGTAGATCTGGCCCACGGCCAGGTAGTTGGCCGCCCGCCAGTAGGCGTCGATCTTGAGCAACTGGTCCGGCGCGAGCGTATTCGGGTTTTTCATGAAGCGTTCCGGTGTTCCAGCGATCGCACCTTTGCGAGGCGACGATGATGGCGTGGTGCGCCGCTGAAGCGAGCGGCGAGAAAGACGGTGATCAGTTCCAGGGCGAGCCCGACACCGATGGCCTTGCCGCCAAGGCACAGGATGTTCATGTCATCGTCCCTCGACGCCGCTGCCCGGAAGCGATGCCGAATCTCATCAAGCAACAGTAGGTTCCTGCCAAGCAGCCGTCTGTTCGCTGCCGCACAGAAGCTGATTGGTGCGACAGCGAACAGACAGACGACCGGCGCCTGCGCACAGGCGTTTCAGTGCATCGAAGTGCCGGCGACCTCGTCCGCCCCGATGCGCCTGGCATCAGCAAATCCCGAATTGCTGACGGACCTCGATCGATCGAAGGAGAAACAAAGATGCTACGCAGCATGAAGGACCTCGAACTTACGAAATCGGCGCATCCGATGGACGCATAGGTCACGTCAAGGACTTCTTTTTCGACGACCATCAATGGGTCGTGCGCTACCTGGTGGTGGACGCAAGCAGTTGGCTGAGCAGCCATAAGGTGTTGATCTCGCCGATCTCCATACACGGCACGGACTGGCGAGCCGGGTTGCTGAACGTGTCGATCACCCGCGAGCAAGTCAAGAACGCGCCCGACATCGATAGCGAGAAGCCCGTCTCACACCAGTACGAGGTGCACTACGCCGCCTACTACGGCTACCCGAACTACTGGGGCGGCCTTGGAATTTGGGGTGGCGGCAGCTACCCCGGCATGCTGTCGACGAACTGGGGATTCGGCGACAACGACGAGTCCCGACGGGCGATGACAAGAGATGACCTGCGTTCTTGCTGGCACCCTGTGCTACTGCGCAAGCGGCGAAACCGGCGGACGCGGCACCGGCCAAGCCGGCGCAAGGGTGCCTGACCGATTTGCGTGCCTTCGACAGCACGCTCAAACAAGACGGCTACTGGCTGCATGCCTCGGGCTTTGGCTACGGGTACCCCATGTATGGGTACGGATACGGAAATGGAAATGGCGCCGGCTCACTGGCCCCGGTCACCGAAACTCGATCGAACAGGCAGTGCCTGAATGCCCGCCCGGGCTACGAGGTTCGCATGCTCATTGCCTCGGCAAATATCCTCGCGCAGCACGGGCAGCAGGCCGCTTGTGAGACGGTACTCACCACCACCAAGAGCCTGTACGTCAGTCATGCCGCCGACTTGCGGCGCAGCAGATTTGCGAGTTCCGATAGCAAGGGCTAGAGGCAAGCGCAGATCGCAGCGGCGCAATCGGTGACAGACAAACTCGTCGCCTACAGGTGGGATCAACTGGTGGGCGCCGAACTGGTCAGTCCACAAGGCGAGAACCTGGGAAGCGTCAACGACATCGTGATGAGTCCGCAGACAGGCAAGGTCGCGTATCTGGTGATTGGTCGGGGAGGCGTTTTCGGAATCGACGAGAAATACGTTCCGGTTCCTGGGGCGACTTCAAGGCGACCAGCGGCAGCAGCCTTATCCTCATGGTGATCAACGCCACGAAGGCCGACATGGATGCAGCACCGCGGGTCAAGGAAGATGCGTTCTCCTCTGGCGGTGACTTCGACGCGCAGAGTGACAAGGTAAACAAGTACTGGGTTGCGCATCTCGCGAAGTGAGTTCATCTGGCGCGAAGAGCATGCCTGCACGGCAGTCGATGACTTGGACTACCGGGGACTGATGGAATGTGATCGATTCGAACGGCCGCTGTTGAGTGAGACGAACTTCCGCCAGGGCCCCGAGTTCCATTTCGGCCCATCTGATTGCTGCCGCTCGATCGGGCCCCGGAGCCAAGATTGCGCGGCCGCTCGAGACACAGCGGCAGGCTACGTCTGCACTACCTATCCAACCGGTCGTCGAAACCGAGGTCTCCGTGCCGCCTGGAAGACAGGTAGCGGGTTTACAGCGTACGTTGGCCAAGGTGCAGCGAAGGGCGGCTCACGCT